>CALDMH010000001.1 GCA_937915565.1 uncultured Clostridia bacterium
GTTCCGGAAACCGTGAATACTCTTTGCCTGTTGTTAAAAACGTAAGTAAACTTACCGTTTACGTAAGCGTAAGAAGCTTTCTTTTCTCCGATAGTGAGCGTTCCGAAACCGTCGGAAATAATATCACCCTCGCTACCGGTGTAAGTGTTGGCCGTTCCGTCGCTTAAAGCTATCGTAGTGCCTATCTTTCTGAAAATACCGTTTCCGTTTTTGTCATAGGTAACCAAATCCTTATCCTTACAATCTTTTGCGTCGATGCCTGCCGTCCAACTTGCGTTTGCATAAAGCTTATCGTCGTAAATAACCATACTCTTTGAAGTCTTATCGGTGTAATAAACGGTTATCCAGGAAACGAGCTTACCGCTGACGTCGATTGCAGAGAATTTAACGTTAGAAATATCGGATACGTTGCCGAAAACGATATAAACGTCATTCTTCCAAGAAGCACTGTCACTTGAATTAAAACTGAAAACGATTACGTTAAGTTCTTTGTTGAAATACGCATATCTTACTGCGGAAGACAACACTCCGTCTTCAATCAAGCAATCGCTGTCGGAAAGTTTTCCGCTCATTTTACCGGAATAAGAACCGTCGGCAAGCACTTTGAAAGAAGTATCGAAATCGGAAGAAGATGCTTTTTTATCTTTTTGCCATCCTTTAAATATTTCAAAGCCTTTGTAAGTGCCGTAAGCTTTTGCCGCTTCAATCCACTTTGCATAATAAGTAAGGTCGCCGGTAAGGACTTTTCTCGTGGAAGCTTCTTCACCCCACGTTCCGTCCTCATTCTTCAAGAACCAGCCGGCAAATACCAATTCGCCGTATTTCTCGGTTACAGTGGGAATTCCGCTTACTTTATCTTCTACGTACTTATTTGCAATCACAACGGCTTCTTTATCCAAACCGTTATAATCGAATTTAAGCGTAACCGCAGGCGACCACTTCGCATAAAGCGTGAAGTTTTCCGTAAGCGTGTAAGACGATTTAGCTGCCGTTTTACATTCTGCGTCCACGTACCAGCCGCGGAACGTAAACCCTTCGGCAGTGGGCTTCACGGTGGAAACCGTGTAAGCGACCTTGGCAGGTACGGTTACGGTAACGTCCTTGCCGTTGCCCTTATAGTTGTAAGTTACGGTTACTTCGGGAACTAAAAGCTCATACGTATTGCCCAATTCCTCGTCAATTAAAACGGTGAACTGAACGTATTCCTTTTTGTTGTTAAAGTAAGCGTCGAATACGTTTTCTGCCGCTCCTTCCTGATGCGCATAAGTGCCGACTTTTTCACCGTATTTTGCAACGCCTGCGCCGTTCAGGTACAAAGTGCCGCCTTCACAGGTGTAGAAACCTTTGAATCCGTCAACAGCCTTGGTGAACGAAGAACTCGTCTTTGCAAATTCCTTAACGAGCGTTTCTCCGTTATAAACTTTAACGTTGAGCGCATCCTTAATCTCTGCAACGGTAAGAACGCCGTCGTCGTGACCTTTAACGGTTGCGTTCACGTAGAGCGCGCTCGCGTCGGTAAACAACGAATAATTCACGTTTTCATTGTTCTTATCGGCATACGTCATAAAGACGTGATATTTGCCGTCCGCAGTCAATCTGTAAGCGGTGAAGTCAGCGGTCTTATATGCGGTGTTATACGGAATCATAAACACGAAGTCGCTCTTCGTGTAAAGGTCCGTTGTGTTGGAAGAAGCTTTGGATATAGCAATTATTCCGGAAGCGGCGTCGTAAATACCATAGAGGTTATAAGAACCGGCCTTAACGCTTACAATCTTCTTGCTTTCGTCAACGTACTTAATTTCAAAGTTAGTGCCACTGCTGAAACCGTTATAACTGTCGACTTTTCCTTTTCCGAAGAAATCGATATTAAGAGCATTGGATTCACCATAGTTTCTTACGTCTACGCTACCGGACACGTTAACGAGCAGGTAAGAACCGTAGAACGGCGAAACGTCAACCCACTTTGCGTAAAGAACGACGTCGTCCGTAAGAACGGTTCCGCTCTTAACCTCCGAGCCGTATTCGCCGGCAGCGGTCTTCGTGAACCAGCCTGCAAACACCTTTTCTCCGAACTTGAAGTCAACGGCTTTAACGGTTATCGAATCGTTTGCATAAAGTTTGGCTTCTTCGTCCGCGTGCGTACCGTCTTCGTATTTGTAAGTTACGATTATGGCTTTATCCCATTTAGCGTAGAACTTTACGTCTGCATTGGCGGTGAACGACGAGCCTGCCGCAACTTTCGTTGCAAAAGTAGCTTCTTTATACCAGCCGCGGAAGATATAACCTTCGGCAGTAGGTACGTCGCTCGTTACGGTTTGAGAGCTGAATTTATCAACGTCTTCCTCAATATCTTCTCCGTGTCCGCCGAGCGCGTAAGTAACTTTAACCTTCGGAATAGCGATTAAGCAAGTTTTCGCTTCTTTGTTAAACGTTATCTCTCTGTATCCTACGGAAAGATTTACGCCTACGACGTTTTCTTTTACGGTCGTGTAAGTAACGGTTTCGTTACCGACGGTAATTCCGCCGCCCGCAGTTAAGGTAACTTTCGTTCCGTCCTCAGCCGTAAACGTGCCTGCGGCCTCGGGATTAAGCGGAGCTGCCGCATAAACGTCAATGCCGTTTATTTTGAAGTCTTTAATAAACACTCCATCCAAGCTGCCGCCGTCACCGAAACTATCTTTTCGATAAGTAAATTGCAACACCTTTAAATTATCTTCCTTTGAAGCATCAAGGACAGTAACGATTTTTTTCCACGTGAGCGTACTCAAATCACTCAAAGTTGCGCCGGATTTTTTGCCGCCTTCTCTATTGTTATATGTGCGTTTACCATCTTTTACGTAGTACATATCGAGGTAATCGTAACTTACACTTTCAGAATCGATTGCATATTCAAAGGAAATAGTTACAACACCTTCCGTTGCCAATATATCCATCGTTGCAAAGGAACTGTTTATACCTTTATTACCAGACTTCCATATACCAAGTTTCGCATCGTAAACAAACGGATAGTAATTTGAAGAAGTTGAGAACTTGAATTCAACGTTACCTGCCCAAGCCCATTTAGCGTAAACGGCGGTGACCGCTTCGCTCATAACGTCGTCTGCGACAAGTTCCGTTGTCCAATCCGCATCCTTGAACCAACCGACGAACTTGTAGCCGTCCTTAATGGCAAGGCTGTTTGCAATATCTTCGTCGGCCGCAAGAGCTTCGGAAATTTTGCTGTTTTCCTTTACGTTGATAACTTTATCTTCAATGCCGTTGCCGATAACGACCGTCAAAGGCTTCGTTGCGTAATACTTCGCTTTAACGGTTACGCCGTCAACGTCTTCTTCAACGAACTCGTCCTTCGAAGTTACCTCGGTTTCGGTTCCGTCTTCAAGAACGAAGAAATATCCTTTGAAATCGTCCGCGGTGTTTTCGGGAAGTTTGCTCAAAACCTTATCGCCGACCGCCGCGTGGATAGTATCCTCGTCGCCCGTCTTTTCGTCGATAATCTTTACGGAAATCAAATCCTTCCAAACGGCGACGAGAGTTATTTCGTCCGTAACGAGGAAGTAATCGCCCTCGATAAGTTCGTCGTTGAGCGACCAGCCTTTGAATTCCTGCGTTTCCGTATCTTCAAGCTTATGAGCGGCAATATGGAAGTGCGTGTTAGTGTTGACTTCAACGCTCTTCTTCGTTCCGTGGCCGTTCGTATCGAACCTGACGAGGATCATAGGCGTAGCTTTTCTGTAAGTTCCGTCAACGAAATCTACGTAATGGAACTCAACTACTCTGCCGTTTCCGTCATACAATCTGAAATGAAGTTTGTTGTCTTTTACGTTATACTCGTAAGCGTATTCTTTTCCGGCCAAGGTCGCTTTGCCCATACCGTTTATGGTAAGAACGGGCTCGACCTCGTTTATACTGTCGTAAACGCCGGCAAATCTATCGAGCGAAACGACGTCGCCGTTTTTGCCGTATCCCGCAACTTTAACTCCGTTCTTCTTTACGAGGAACGTAAATCCTTCCGCAACGTTCTTGGTTAAGTCTTTTGCGGAAACTGCGTTGCCCGAAACGTCGGTGAACGTTACGCCGAAGTACACTTTGCCGTTCTCGACGAATACGGAGTAAGTGCCGGTGGCGGTGGTTGCGCTCATAGCGTGGAATTTGTATTCAGAACTGAGAGCGCTGGTGACGTAAGCAGAAGCCTCCAACACCGTTGCCGACGGAACGAACAAATAGGTGGTGTAACCGATAGTTTCGTCCTTACCGAAATTGACTACCAACGCGCCGGTTTCTTTATCCATATAACCGTACATCGTCTTCGTCGTCGTTTTGGTTTCGGAAGAAGAACCATAACCATAATCGTCGTCATCACCCCAGCCGCCGCCGGATTTGCTGTCGTAAGAAGTGAACAACGTGAATTTGCCGGTTGCGTAATCAACCCAAGTGAAACGAACTAACTTATTTGAGTAATCGGAAGATGTGTTGATACAAGTATCGTCGGCTCTTCCTGCTTCGTCAAATTCGAGAACGCCTTTGAAAGCCGAGTTGTTTCCGTTGTTTTGTAAATGCGCGCCTGTGTACTGCTTTGCAAGTTTACACATCTTACAAGCACCTTTTTCAAACTGATGCTCGATAACGTCGTCAACGACGCCGGTCTTTACGGATTCTTCCTTAACGTCGTGGCAACGAGTACATTCGCTGTGTTCGTCGTGACTACCTTTCTCATAGCAGGTAGCCGCCTTAACGTTTTCGTAAACGACCTTATAATCGTGGCCGAGAGCGGGCGTGGTTTTAGCTACGCTTTCGATTATGGTATTGCAAACCGAGCAACGAACGACTTCGCTATACGAACCGTCTTCCGTGCAGGTTGCTTTAATTTCGCCTTCGATAACTGCGGAACCCGGGGTGTGAGGAGCTTTCGGCGTAACTTTCGCTACGGAACTTATCTTCTCGTTGCAAACTTCGCAGTAAGTAACTTCGTTATACGAGCCTTCCTTCGTGCAGGTGGCTTCAACGACGTCTTCCTTAACGGGAGCTTTCGGCGTGTGTCCTTTTTCGGGAACTTCAACCGTCGTTCTGCTCATTTCGGTGTTACATACGGAGCAATAAACTACGCTCTCGTAAGAACCTTTTTCCGTGCAGGTTGCGGCTTTTTCATTCTCCTTAACAGCCTCTCCGGGCGTGTGAGGAGCGGTTTCTCCCGTAACCTTTTCTCTCGAAAGTTCTTTCTTACAATCGTGGCAATAAACGACCTTTTCATAAGAGCCGGGTACGGTGCAGGTTGCGTCTTTATTGTTTTCCGCAACGGGAGCGTCCGGATTGTGGTTGTCGGGATTTTTCGCGATTGTAACGTCGTCGTTCTCTATCTGAACGCCGTTCTTATCGAACTTATGGTGACAAAGCTTACATTCCTTGTATTCAACGTTACCGGTTG
>CALDMH010000002.1 GCA_937915565.1 uncultured Clostridia bacterium
ATAAGAGCTCTCGAAATATACGAAGGTTCGGGCGTTAAAAAATCCGATATAAAGGACGAAATGATTCCGAGGTTCGATTATACGGCAATAATGCCGGTAATGCCGAGAGAAATCCTTTACGAAAGAATAAACCGCAGGGTTGACGAAATGGTCAAAAACGGGCTCGAAGAAGAGGTTAGAGGATTATTGAAAAGCGGCGTTACGCAGGACGACCAATGTATGCAAGGCATCGGATATAAGGAAACCGCGGAGGCGATTTTAAACGACGCGGAGCTTCCCGTGGAACTGATAAAAATGAACACGCGTAGGTACGCCAAACGGCAAATCACGTTTTTTAAAAGGTTCAACAATCTAAACCTCGTTGATTTTTCACGTGACGGCAAAATTGAAAAATGTTTTAAAATTGCAGAAGAATTCTTAAATAATTAAACGTGTTACGACACGTTTAAAACGGCGGCTTGTTATTTTCAAGCCGCCGTTTTTATTAAATTTAAAGTTTCGTTTCATAGTATCCGGAGAGAAACACTTTGTCGTTGAAAGGGTAGTTCTCCTCGTATCCGATAAACTTTTCAAACTCACGCAACGTCACAATAGTAATCTTTCTTTTCTTAATTTGTTCGATAAGGAGTTTTCTTTTATCGTTATCGTTTGCGTCGTTCACAACGAAAATCGAACAAGCGTCCGCGTCGCGGGTAAACGAATAACCCTTTTCGGTAAGGAGTTTAATCAACGTGCGGGTGTAGTTCACGTCGAGTTTTTCAACCTTATACGAAAAACAAATTTTTCCGCGCCCTCTTTTAACAGGCAGGCGCGAAATATATTCGTAAAGAAGCAAAGCCTGTATTTTCTTACTGCGTTTAAGCCCGAATTGCTCGGTGTTGAGCGCGTCGGAATAATTCATATGATAGCCCGAAGCGTCGTTCACGCCACGATGGAAGCTGAATTTTTCAATCGCCTCGTCGAGAGTGAACTTTTCTTCGTCAAGAAACGCTTTTAAAAGCATAACCGAAACGGCGGCGTCATCGTCGGAGCGATGTTCGGTATATTTCAGGTTGTATTTTTCGCCAAGGGTTTTAAGACCGATGGAATTTGCTTCGGGGTGGAAGAGTTGATAGAGAAATTGCGCGTCTATAAACTCGAATTTTATTCTCGGAAGCTCGTATTTATCGCAGGCGTCGTTTAAATATTTTACGTCATTGACCATCGCGAAACCTATCACGACGCGATTATCGAAAAGCGATTTAACGAATTTGTATTTCTCGTTAAACCTTGGGGCTTTTCTGAAATCTTCAACCTCATACGCAAAAGTAACGCCCGTTCTCTTTGCGTTTTTTTTATCTCCCACGGCAAAACGCTTCGGGAGCGGGTTAAATAAAACGTCCTCACGAGTTATAATGTTCAATTTATCGTCGCAAACGCAATAACCGATAGAGCATAAACTCCCGTCGTTATCCTTTCCCGTGCAACTTTCGGTATCTATAACGAGATATTCCATCAGTATTTCCTTATAAGCCCTATAACTTTCCCGAGAACGATTACGTCGTCGACGACGATGTCGTTATACGCGGCATTTTCGGGGTGGAGAATAAATTTTCCGTCACGCTTAAAAAATCTTTTAACCGTTGCCGAATCGTCCACGAGCGCGGCGATAATTTCGCCGTTCTCGGCGGTCTCCTGTTTTTTGATAATCACTTTATCGCCGTTATAAATTCCGATTTCACGCATACTGTCGCCCTTAACGTTAAGCATAAACGTTTCCGAAGACGACTCGAAATCTCGCGATAAAGGATAATATTCTTCAAGGTTTTCAACTGCGAGAATAGGCGTTCCCGCCGCAATCGAACCGACGACGGGCGCGGAAAAACATTCGGCCTTCGGCTTTGTGAGCATAATGGCTCTCTTCTTGTTTCCGCTTATCGTTATCAAACCGCTTTCTTCGATTTTTTTAAGATAGGAATGGCAGGTTGCCGTCGATTTAATAGATAAATCGCGACAAATCTCCCTTACCGACGGGGGATAACCGTAGTTATTTATGTAACCTTCGACATATGAAAAAACGCTGTTGATTTTTTCGTCCGTTTTAGACATTTAACACACCTTGAATTTTATTTGAACGGCGATAGTCGATAACTTCGTCGTGCAAACAAATTTTAACATATTTTTTTTAATAAATCAAACATTTGTTTGCCTTATTTTTATTGAAAAAAAATAAATTAAGTGATATAATTCGATTATGAATAAAAAAGTTGAATTACAACCGTCGGAAGACGGAGAGCAGTGCGTTTTATACGACAGAAAATGTATCGGCTGCGGCGAATGCGAACTTTGCGACCTCGACCCTTTGAAGATTTGCGATAATTGCGGAAAATGTATCGAAATGAAGGACGTTGCGAGCATAAAAATCGATTCGTTGCAAAAATAACGGCCATAGGGACAACGAACGAAATCCATAGAGAAGCGGTTTTGCAAAAGCGCGTAACGGAGGATTTATAAAATTGCGCGCCGCGAGCTGAAAAAGTCTTGAAAAAGTATTGTGAAAATTAAATAAATACGAATTATCCGAAAGTCAAAACTCTTGCTATTTGACGAATAATATTATATAATAATATTATGGAAAAAGTAATAACCACTCTCGTGGTCTATCTTGCAAATTTTCTTGCGATTTTAATCGTCTTGCCTTGCCACGAATTCGCGCACGCGTTTGCGGCGGTGAAAAACGGCGATGAAACTCCGAGACTTGCGGGGAGATACACTTTAAATCCTTTCGCGCATTTCGACCCGATTGGTA
>CALDMH010000003.1 GCA_937915565.1 uncultured Clostridia bacterium
GAGCCGTCCGCTCTCACCCATTCGCCGAGAACGTACTTGCAAAACGCCTTGTTCTTTTGTGCAAGGTCGATTATCTCCGCATTTTCGGTAATATCCGCAATGCTCTTTAAATAATCGCTTATTTCAAACCCCATATCCGCGTCGGTCGGCTTGTAGCCGTAAGGCAAAACTATCGCGCCCTTCGCAGCCTTCGAGGCGATTTTTTGCGCCCTGTCCGAGCAAAGATATGCGAGGAATTTCTCGATTTCGTCCTTATTTTGAGCGTTTTTGGTTACCACAAACTCACGGCAAATAAGCTCGCCGACCATATTTCTCGCTTCTTTGACAATCTTTATATCGTCGTCCGTTGCAAAGCTCGGTTTAACGCTCGTTTCGCCGTCGACGTAGCCTATTATTTCGGAAAGTTTCGCGTCCGTATCCACGCCTGCCGACAATTTTTCTTTAATCGCGCTCGCAACGGGAAGTTTCATAGCTCTGACGTCCTTTTTAGTTACCGAACCTCTGTCTATGGAATCCTGCACCTCGTTTTCGAGCCACGCGCCCGTGAAGTGGAAGGCAAACGGCGTAACCGAAGAACCGTTGAACTTGCCGCCGTAAAACACTCTGTTCACGTCCGTATATTGCATACTCGGGCTTGAAGAGTGCATATATCCGTTGTTTTTGGTTGCAAATTTCTCCGCGATTTTATAAGTTTCCACTCTTGCGAATTCGCTCGAATTCAAAAGCCCGTCCGGCTCGTTTTCGGCGAAAACCCAATCGCCGTCGTTTTTATAATACCCGCTGTAATACTTATCGTATCCTTCCGCGCCCATAAGTTGAGCAAACCAATCCTGATAGAGATAAGTGGTATAATCCGCGCCGTTCGTGGAATCGCCCGAAAATGCCGAAAGGAAAACTCCCTTTTCTTTCAGCATATCGCCGAACGCGAAAAACTCGTCGGTGGTTTTTGGAAGCGTATATGCACCCGCCCCCAACTTTTCGTCGAGAAGAGTTTTGTTGTAAACGAAATTCCAGCCCGTTAAAGCCGTTTGCGGAAGCTGATAAACCTTGCCGTCCTTTTCCGTGTAATAATCTACGTTTTTCTCCCCGATTTTATCGCGAACCTTAACGCCGCTTTCTCCGTAAACCTCCGCGTCGAGAAGTCCGCTCAAATCGTACAGATATTCCGAATTCTCGAACATATCCACTTCGAGCTGATATAAATCGTAACCTATATTCGACTGAACGTTAAGTCTTGCCTGGTTGTTGTCGATGCTTCTCTTCGGATTGACGAAAACCTCTGTGTTTACGTTATCCATATAATCTTTTAAAACGGCGTCCACCCAATCCGCTCCGTAACCGGACGCGTAATAAGAAAAAGTGAACGTTTTCGAACGCGAAGCGTACTTTTCGTAGCCGCCGGCCGCGCTTTCTCCGCCCGTGCTTTCGTTTCCGCCGCCGCAGCCCGCAAACGCCGCAACCGAAACCGCCGCCAATGCAATCGCAATAATTTTTTTGAATCTCATTTTGTTCCTCCGTTTCTTTTTATCGTTTAAGTCTTTAAATTTAAGTCTTTTATCCTTTCAGTCCGCCGCCTATCTGTATATCGAGAAAATATTTCTGAAATACGGCAAAAAGAGCGACGGTAGGCAACATACAGGTGATAAGTCCCGCAAAATAAACGGGGTAAGTCTGGTCCTTTTTGGCAACCTTTTCGTATTCGAGAAGCCCCGAAGCGAGCGTGGGCAGCCTCGGGAAATAAACGAGCGGAACTTCCGCATTGGACCACGCCGCTATAAACTCCGAAAGCCCGATTGCAAGCGCGGGCGCGATTATTTGCGGCAGCATTATTTTGAAAAACACGGTAAAATGCCCTGCTCCGTCGATAAACGCCGCCTCCGCATAACCCCAGTCTATCCCTTTGAACGTCGCGTAAAACACCAAAAATCCCGCGCCCGTTCCGACGCTTGCGATAACGACGTATAGAGGCGAATTGTAAGCCTTTAAGGCGACCATCATTTTCAGATTGCTCGGCATCGAGCCGATTACGGGAATCATCATCGTTATGAGAACGAAATAATAAACGAATTGCCTCATCGGGAATTTATATCTCGCAACGGCATACGCCGTCATAATTCCGCAAGCAAGGCCTATAATCGTTCCGCCGCCCGCATACCATAAACTGTTCAAAAACATCTCGGGAACGCCCGAACCTGCGTCCGATTTCAACGATTTCCACGCCGTAACGTAGTTTTTAAACTGCAAAACCTTCGGCAGCGGGAAAGCCGTGTTCTCGAACTCGAACGTCGTTTCGAGAGAAATAAGTATCGCATAGACGAACGGGAAAAGAATTATCGCCGAATAAATTGCGAACAAAACGCAAACGACTATCTGAACGGGCGTGCGCCTGATTTTCTTTTTAATTTTATATTCCGGACGGGAGAGCGTTTTTTTGCCGAAAATCATCAGTACGTCACCCCCGAATCGAGTTTGTTTATCAAAAACCTCGTGAAAAGAACTATCGGCACGCCTATTATCGTGAAGAACACGCCGATTGCCGCGGGATAATTCGTCGCGTTGTCTTTAACCTGACTGTATATCCAGAAGCCTATCGTGTAAGTTTGCGCGCCGCCGTTGGTAAGGTAAAGTATCGGTCCGCTCGCGGTAAACACGCAGGCGACGCTCATAAGCAAAAACACCGAATAAGTGCTCCAAGTGAGCGGAAGAATTATGTGCCAAAATTCTTTGCCCGCCTTGCACCCGTCGAGATTTGCCGATTCGATAATTTCCTGCGGAATTCTGTTCATCGCGCCGATAAATATCAAAAACGTCGAACCGAAGCCGTTTAAAAACGTGAACGCGAGAATGGTATTCGTCGCCGTTTTGGGGTAAAACAACAAATCCTCGTATTCAACGTTAAAAACGCTTTTACATATATTCCATATTATCCCGCCCGGGCGGATAAGCTGTTTGAATATCATTGCCGTTATAACGGGAGCTATAACGCACGGAAGAAAGAAAATCAACCGAAACGCGCCGTAACCGGGTATTTTTTTATATAAAAAGTACGCCACGACGTACGACAAAAATTGCAAAACGAGCCCCGCCGCAAAATATTTGAAAGTGTTGACGGTTGCCACGGCAACTTCTCCGCCGTCTTTCAAATCCATAAACAACATTCTGAAATTGCCGAGCGAGAACGGGTCTTTGAAAACTTCTCCGTCCGTGAACGCAAGCAATATCGACTGCGTGTTTACGTATAAATACTTTATTATCCCGATAGCCGAGGGAATCATCATAACGGCGCAAAAAATATACGCGCCGTTTTTCATTCCTTTCGGCATATCGAAATAACTCTTCTTTTTCTTCTTCATTTTAAATATATTGCCCTATAAGTCGATTATCGCGCATTTTCAGACGGGAATAACAAACGCCGCGTCGCCGCTTTTAAGCGTAAGTCTTATCTTTCCTTCCGCCAAATGAACGACCTTTACAGTTCCGCCCTGATAAATCGCGGCTTTCGATTTTCCTTTGAATTCCACGGTCACGACGTCCGTTTCTTTATTGTAAGGAGCGGTGTAATTGACAAACATATACCCGTCCCGTTCGCCTTTTTTAAAGCACCCGATAAGCGTATCGAGTTTTGAAGTAACCGCGCCCAAACAACCGGCGTTTTGCAAAACGTAATTTTCAACTATATCGAAAGCCGTTCTGTTTTCTATTTGCGATTCCACGCTCGCAAAGGAGGTTTTTATCCCCTGCCATTCAAACGCCCCGAGAACGGAGGCGTACCACAGCGCGCTTTCGTTTGCCGATTTAACGATATCGTAAATTCTTGCGTTTCCGTTGTCGTCGAGTATGCCTTTCATTCCGGCGATGGAACGATAGCAGAAATACTCGAACAAATTCGCGCCCGTCGCCATACCCGTGTATAACTGAAAAGTTACCTCTTCCGGACACTCTATATCTTTAAGCCTTACGCTCGACGTCATATTCTCAAACGTTTGCAAGCATATTCCGAACGTCGCTTTCCGGTCTGTCTGAACGTTGTCGTTATATTCTTTGCAAACCCTCGCCGCCGTCAATATATCGGAAAGGTAACTGTCCGAAATTTTCGTTTTATTATCGAAGCCGAACGGATAATTATCGAGGCATACGCTCCTTCCGCCGCTCGTCAACCGTTTTATTATGCGATTGACGTAAGAACGAATAAACTCTTCGTAAGTGTACCCCTTATAATGGTCTATCGAAGAACTCGGAACCATATTCATATGGAAGAAATCGTCGGGATAATATTGATTTTTCCATTTTATAAGCTCGTCGTATTGGTCCAAAGCGGCAAAAAGACTTTCATCAAAACCGTAACCCGTCGTCAAAGGATTGTCTTCAAGCGAATACATATACGGTTCGTCGGCCATATAAAAGCCGGAAAGCCCGTTGTACGATTGAAGTTCCGTCGTTACGTTGCGAACGGGACGAATATACGGGACGCCGTAATTCGAGCCTTCTTTTTCGCTGTCGTTTTGGAAATAATCGTAAGAATTTCTGTAATTTCTTATCCAGACTTCCATTCCGCTCTTTTCGATATTTTCTATGGATTTCTTATAGCCGTCCGTAATATTCCCTTGCTTATCGGTAAACGAAACGTAGTCCTCGCCGAGAAGACAAACGGTCATTCCCAAATCCTTGTAAACGTTCAACGCTTTCTCCGAAAGAGCGTCCGGCGGAAGGTCCGCAAAAGTTATGAACTTATTGTCGCTTTCAAATTCCCTGAGGTCGATTTCCGCTTCCGACGAACTCTCGGAATTATTAGAATCGTTCGAGCCGGAATCCGCACCGAATCCGCACGAAGATAAAACCGCGCACGCAGCAACTATTCCCGCAATGAATTTTATTCTTTTTTTCATCGTATTCTCCCGGCCGATTGAAACTTCAATCGCCTTTTCCGTTTGTGTTTTTTATTATATCTTAATTCTCCCCGCCTGTCTTGCTTTTTTCTTTTAGGTTTGCCGAAAACTTGTGATTTTCTTTTAAATTTAAACTTATATTTATAAGAACACTCTCTTTTTTACGATTTTGCTTGAATATATTTTCCGATTGATTTATACTGTTTATATGAAACTTTTAACCATAGACGAAAAAATTGCGTTTACGCACCCTTCGAGAGACGTCGATTTCAACATCTGGCAACAACGGAAAACGATTCCCCACAAGCACACCTTTTACGAATTGTTTATCGTTACCGAAGGAACTTTAAATCATATTATAAACGGAAAAAAAGAAGTTTTCGGGGAAGGAACAGTCCGATTTATTCGCCCCGACGATTTTCATTTTCAAAAGGCGTTAAAAAACAGGGTTACGAAAACGATAAACTTATCGTTCACCGAAAACTTCCTCAATCATTATGCGTATTTTAATGAAAAAACGGTCAGGTATTTAACCGAATTTCAGGATTCTATAATAATAAAGCTTAACGAAACGGAACTTTCGTATATAGCCGAATACGCAAACAAAATCATTCAGGCAAAAAACGAGGAACGCGAAACCTCTCTTATCAATCATTTAATCTTGTTTTGCCTCGAAAAAATTCCTATTATAAGTAAGCGCAGGCAAAAATATCCGGAATGGCTTAACGATTTACTGAATTATATCGAAAATTTGTCCGATTTTTCCGTTACGATTCCCGAAATCGCAAAAACGACGAATTATTCGCCGTCGAGACTTGCCGTTCTTTTCAAACAATACACGGGCGAAACGCTCGTAAGATATTTCGGTAAAACCAAAATCAAACGCGCGTGCAATATGCTTAGAAACACAAACTTTTCCATTCTGGATATTTCAATTCAGCTTGGTTACTCTTCCGTTTCTCATTTCAACAGAATTTTTAAAGAGCAACTTTCCTGCACGCCCACGGAATATCGTTCGCAATTCGGCAACAACCAACGCGAATACAGATAGATTTTTACGTTCGGAATCAAAATTCGGCAACGTTTTTTTGTTTCGTAATTTAACGCAAAAAGCCGCTAATAAAGACGATTGACGTCTTTTTATTTTCGTGCGAATTACATTGCAAAATGCACAGCGAATATCCTGCGCACCGTTATTATAATATTTAATTTTTACACAAAAAAGGAAGACCTGCTCGTCTTCCTCGTTTTTTATTTAACGATAATACAGATTATCTGCTATTTTGCCATACTTATAAACAATACTTATTTGTTCGTTAAAATGTTTCTTATCGCCGATAATTCCTCGTCGGTTACGCCGCAAACGGTTTTCAGATAATTTACTACGGCTTGATTTAAACTTCTGCCCTCGCCGCCGTAAACAGCCTTGATTCGTTCGACAAAATAACCAAATGCGACAAAATTGTCCGTATCGTCCTGCATTATGCCGTTTATAAATTTTCCGTCCTTAATTTCTCCGCGATACCTCGCGCCGTTTGCCGAAAAACTCGTCAGTTCAAAATCTTTCGTCATATCGGCTTCGCTCACGCCCAAAACCGCTTCGATTAAAAAAGCGAGAGTACCCGTTCTGTCCGCACCCGCGTTGCAATGGAAATACACGGGATAATTGTTTTCGTCCGCAAGAGCGGAAAAAATGGTCTTTATCGATTCCGCCGAGGGCTTATAATAGTTTCTTTTGTTTGCGCCGTAATTGCTGAACTCGGGCAGAATGTAATTATAGCCGTTAAAACCCGCTTTTACATAATTTATATCGTCGCCTAAAACGCTCTTATTTTGCCCGCCGTCGTCGCTCGAAAACCTGAGGTCGATTTCGGTTTTTATCCCGAGCGTTTCACGCATAGTTTTCAAACCGTCGTCCGTAAGGGCGCAGGCTTCGCCGTCGTTCAATTTTCCGCCGCGGTAAATAAGCCCGTAAGCGATATTTCCGCCGTCAGTCGCCCAACCGCCGAGGTCGCGTACGTTATATGCGCCTTCAACGGTTATCGGTCTTACGTCGTTTGCCTTAACTTTAAAGCAATCTACCTTCGTTTCCTTACTTTCTCCTACAATCTGATAATAATATTCCTTTCCCGGAATGAGCCTTCCGCCGAAATTATATCTCGGTCTTTTGGAAACAAAGACCTCGGCATTCTTCAATGCGGGATTATCCGCAAGAAAAATAGTATATTCCGAGCTTCCGTCGCTCTTCCATTTCACGGAAAGGTATTGAGCCATAGAAGTGCCTGTGTAATCTGCAAGAATTTCCGCCGCCTGTCCGTCGGTTTCCGCATTCAGATAGTTTCTGAACTCTTCGGAAATGACGTCGATTTCTTTTCCGTTAAACTCGTTATCCAAAACCATATAATTGCCTTCGCTTTCGTTTATAGTTGCCTCGCTTTGAGTGCCCGAGCCGCCGCAACCGACAACGAAAAACATAGTCTCCGCTGCCAGAAGCAGTGCCGTTATCGCCTTTAAAACAGCCGTTTTCATATCGATTTTCACCTCAGTTTCCGAAGCTAAAATTATTTTAGCATAATTTTGCCGAATTGACAATTTTTTCGGTTTGTTTTTTAATCAGTACGGAATAACGAAAACGCCTTCGCCTACGCCCAACGTCAATTCAAGAACTTTACCGTTGATTTCGAGCGTTTGTTTTTCGCCTTCGATATACGATATTCTTAATTGCATTTTTTCGGATGCCGTAAGATTAAGAAAAATCAACGAAAATCCTTGTTCGTTTGTTCTTCGCCCAAAGGTAAAACAAAAGAAATTCAGGTGCTATGAGTTTTTTGAACAAAACGTTATGATTGAAACTCTTCCAAAAGATTATTCGGACCTTTTTATCTTTCTTTGTTGCACCGGATTAAGAATTTCCGAATGTCTTGCTCTAACGGAAAAGGACGTCACGCCTAAATATATCCGCATTTGGAAAATAAAAGACAGCGTAACGAACGAAATTATAGAAACCACAAAGAACGGCGAAGAACGCAAAGTTTTATACCACGAATCGCTTTTAAAATACCTCAACCTCGATTTTATCGCTTCGGTTAATTACAGAACGGTGAACAGGACTTACGCAAAGTATTACAAGCAATTCGACAACATAAACCTACACTCCACGCGGCACACTTACGCCTCACTTGCACACTACGTCGGCATAGACGAAAAGGTTATTCAAAAGCAACTCGGGCACAAAACTTTGGCTATGACGCAGGACACTTATACTGACCTTCTTTTAGACGGAAACTCCGTTATAAAAGATTATTTTTTTAGGTTAGAACAAATGATTATGACGCCAAGACGTACATAGATTCATACATATATTTCGATTCCAAAACGTACATATATTAAAATTTTGTATTCAACGTCGCCATTTAAAGCATATAAAAATAGCCGTTTTCTTTTTGAAAACGACTATTTTTGGTGGGCAGGGGTGGAATGCGAGAGATTGTCATTATTTTTCTCTCTTTCAGTCTTTCTTCCAATCTCTCGGCGGCGAGCATATCTTCTCCGCTTTCATTTCCGCCACTGTGA
The DNA here is from genome assembly GCA_937915565.1 of uncultured Clostridia bacterium. Classification (GTDB taxonomy): domain Bacteria; phylum Bacillota; class Clostridia; order Christensenellales; family Borkfalkiaceae; genus UBA10281. Next base: position 8,460 of record CALDMH010000003.1, read on the forward strand.
ACGCCACGCTTGTCCTCATTTCCGTCAAGCTCTTGCTACGAACCACCGTTCGGCGGTCCTCTCACCCACATCATAAAAATATATCCGTCGTCCAAAAGGACAACGGATATATTTGGTGGGCAGGGGTGGATTCGGACCACCGAAGTCAGG
>CALDMH010000004.1 GCA_937915565.1 uncultured Clostridia bacterium
ATTATTAACATTCTATGCAGTTGTCAATCTTCATCTGCTCCGCGTCCGCGAAGTTGCTCAAAACCAAGCCGAAAGGCTATCGGAAAGAAACACGACGTGCTTCTCAATGTGAGCCTACATATAATAACACAAGCTAAAATGTATGTCAAGCGTTTTTTTGAAGTTTTTAAAAAATTTTCCCGTAACGCTTTTTGTCTGCATTTATCTATATATCTTCACGGTTGCCTTAAAAGCCGTGATTTTAAAATCTTCGAGAACGTTTGCGTTTCTGAAAACCAGATACATAACGCCGTAATCGGTGAACTCGGACAAATCGTGCCCTTTGATTTCTATGGTTTTATCGCCGTTTTTGAGTTCCTTTAAATAAAAAACGCTGCTATCGGTATCTCTTATCGGGCAAAGATAAAAGCGCATTTGCGACACCGCGCTGTCAAAAGAGAACTCCACCTTCACGTCGATATGATTATACCCGTTATCCAGATAATACTTCAAAGCCGGAACGGTCGTTCCGTCCTTTTTATGAATTTCGTCGAAAGTAATCTTCGGATAAATCGTCGTTCCTCTTTTTACGTCGATTTTTTCGGGGCCGACGATAACGTGCTCTATCGGAGGGTGGTTCGTTACGTATTTTTTCGGCTTTTTAAAGATAAACGACGATAAATCGAGTTGGAAATTCTCGTTCATCGTTCCGAAATCCTCGTTTTTCGACGAGAATACTCTTTCGCGTATTTTGCCTACTATATCCGTATAATAATTATAAGTTACATTCTCCTCCTGCGGATTGTAACAAATAGCGGCGTATACGTCTACGTCGGTGCAGATGGCGTAATTATACCACACGTTTTCTTCGCAGGCGTCGTAATCCAGAGTGAGGTCGTGTACCAGTTCCTTGCTTCTCGTAACGACGCGATTATAAAATTCTTCGTCGGCCACGGCTACCGTACCGCTTAAAGTTTGTTTCATTTCCGCTTCTACGTTGGCGGATACTTCGTCCGTAAAAGCGCCGAATTTTGCCGAAACTTTCGCCCCTACGCTCGATTTTATCGTGTCTTCGACGGTTCTCGTGGTCGAGCGTTGCACCGTGCGCCTATAAGAAGTTTGCACCGTTTCCTCCGTGGCTTCTTTTAAAACGACGTTGGTTTTTCCGTAAACCCGATATTCTTTGGTGTAATAAAAGGTATGCACGTCGTGCAATATAAAATTGTTTATTCTCCCGAGATAAACGATATAGCAATAATTATCGTCGTCGTACCAGGAATCAAGAAGGACGTCGTCCGCTCCCGTACTCGACGAGCTTCCTGCCGCGACCAATTTGTTCGTTTCCGAGTTTTTTTGTTCTCTCGACGTTACGATTTTCACGATGCCGGCGTTTTCCCGTTCGCTGCTCTTCCCGCCGTCGGATTGTCCGCCGTTTATAAGATTTTTAATCTCGTCTATCGAGGCGCAACCGAGAAGACCGACGCAAAACGTTATAAAAATCAACGCGAGCGCGATTAACGCCCTAAATCCGATACGTTTTTTCATTGTTCTCTCCTTTTTTCGCATTTGAAGCAATATTAAAGGGCCGTCGCGCGCGACGGCCCTTCGCCAGCCGATAAGCGGCTTCGTTTACGATTATTATTTGTCCGCTTGATTCAATAAATTATAAAACGCATTGGCTTCGTCGGTATAAACCGTGTAACGCACGCCTTTTATATTAAAAGTAAGCATCATTTTTCCGTTCGTCATCGGCATTTTAACCTCGGACAACGGCGCGGAAAACTCCACGCGCTTTATTCCGCCCTTAACGGCGTAACCTTTAACCTTTCCGTCCGCAACGGTTATACAGGTTCTGTAAAAAATTCCGAGCATTACCGCCGCGAGAATCGCCCCGGCAACGATAAAGAATATGCCGAGACCGATAGATACGCCGCCAAGCGACTCCAACGCGGCTACGTCGCCCTTTGCCGTTCCGAACAGCATACTCGAATTTTCCCTGATTTCGTTTGCCTTACCTTTTGACACACCTGCCAAAACGAAAAAGGCGACTGCAAACACTACAAAAACGGCAACCATAATTATGATAACCTTTTTGAGTTTTTCACTTCTTTTAGACGTCATAACTTTCTCCTTTCTTTTGTCTATTTTTCAGTCGGAAGTTTATCCAACTTTTGACCGCTTTCCGGTGGTTCGTCCAACTTCAAATAGTGAACGTCTGTTATTTCCGAGCTGCCTAACGTCAATTTTTCGCTGAACGTTATAACGCCCTTTTCATAAAAACCCACTCTTTGTATCGTCATTCCGAAGGCCTTTTGCGTTATGATTACCTTTCCGGATTTATATTTGTAAGTGCCGACAAGCCCCTCTTCGATATATTCCCCTTTCTTCGTAAGTTCGAAATAAGAGTTAGTGTAAATAGTATATCCGCCTGCATAAGACTTGCTCAGTTGATAGTAAACCCCCGCAACCTTTTTGTTCGGATTTGCCGACGAAAAAATAATAATTAGAACCACGGCAACGACGACAACCGCCGCAACGATTATTATCGCCTTTTTCCGCTTCGACGAATTCTTTTTATCCGCCTCGTAAGCGTTTTGAACGTTTTCTTCCATTTGTTATATTTCCTTGACGATACTTTGTCCGTTTTGTGAACTTTCATATGTATTATATTAGGGATTTTCCCTAATGTCAAGTAAATTTCAGTTTATTTTTTGCGATTTTTTAAAAATATTTAGGGCATTTCCCTATTTTGAACTAAAAATTAGGAAAAAACCCTAAAATATAGATATGCTCAATAAATTAGGGAAACGACTTAAAGAACTCCGCGTTGAAAAAAATCTCAGCCAAAAAGCTTTGGCCGAGATAATCGAAACGAATAACAGCAGCGTGTGCGACTGGGAATGCGGACGCACCGAACCGAGCCTTGACACGGTTATTAAACTTTGCGAATTTTTTGACGTTACAGCCGATTATTTGCTCGGCATATCCGATTATTGAAACACCGCCGACGGCTATTTAAACGCGAGCCGAGGGTTTGCCATAATCGCCAATTACCGCTGAAATAGACGGGAAAACCACCCGATATTTGAATTTTCGGCTAAAAAAGACGGGGAATTCGCCTGCAATTTTAATTTTTAACTAAAAGAGACGGCAAAAACCGTCCGATAAATATTTTACGACTAAAAAAGACGGCAAAACCGCCGTCTTTTCGTTTTATGATGCAATTTTAAAATCGTTAT
>CALDMH010000005.1 GCA_937915565.1 uncultured Clostridia bacterium
CCTTGTCGTTTACAATAATTCGGGCGTTCACAGTTCGTCGAAAGAGGGCGATAATTTGTATCTCACGCTTTTGAACGGCTCGGCTTATTGCGCTCACCCGACGGACGATTCACATTCGCTCATTCCCGACGAAACGAGATACGTCGAGAATATAGAGCAAGGCTCGCACGATTTCTCGTTTAGAATAGCCGTGAACGATATAGCGGAGTGCGAGAGGTTTGCAAACGAGTTTAATCAAAAGCCTTACGCGTTGTCGTTCTTCCCTCACGGGAACGGAGATAACGAAAACGAAGCGGTTGTTTTAAGCAATCCGAACGTCGTGATTTCCGCGTTTAAACGACTTATAGGCGGGGATTTTATGGTAAGGTTGTACAACGGACGTAACGGAAACGCGGAAACGGAACTGACGATTTGCGGGCAAAAGATTAAGGTCAAATTTACCGCTTTCGAGTTCAAAACCCTCGTGTTCGACGGCAAGACGATAACGATAAGCGCCTCGTCGGATTTATACTGAAACGGATTTATACTGAAATTTAAAAAGGATTTTGCCTTGAAACGCAAAAAGCGACGTGAAGTCGAGCGTTTAAGACAAAATCCTTTTGCTATTCGTTGTTTTCGTGAGTTTTGCGATATATTTCGGGGGATAATAAGCGATATTTTTTGAACGTTTTGCTGAAATACAGCGCGTCCTTATAGCCCACGCTGTTTGCGATTACTTTAACCGGCAAATCCGTGGTGACGAGCAAAGTCGTGGCCTTTTTGATTCTTTCGTAATTGACGTATTGCGGAAAGGACGTGTTAAGATTTTTTTTGAAAAGCCGCGAAAAATAGCTTTCGCTTATAACGAACGCGTTCGACACTTTAAATGCGGAAAGCTCGGTGTCGTAAAGGTGGCTTTGAATATACTTGAAAATATCGTCGAAAGATTTGCTCCTTTTCGGTTCGTGTTCGTCGAGAACGGGGTTCAGTTCGGCAAAAATAGCGAAGAGAGCGGAAGTTGCGGCGTAAGCCGTTTCGATGTTCGAGCGAGGTTTATCGAAAATTATTTTGAAATACTTTTCAAAACCTCGGAATTTTTCGGTAAAATAGTATTTTTCGTCCGAAATGCCGATAGTTTTCAGTATTTTTTTCGTTTCAAGGCCGTTAAAATTTATCCAATAATAAGTCCATCCGTTTATTTTTCGGGATGGATTTTTTTTATGCGTAACGTTAGGATAGTAAGTGATTTCCTTATTCGGCGGCAGGATAAAAACCGAGTTTTTCCCGAAAATATGCTTTTCACCGTCGATTTCTATCGCTCCGTCGCCGTCAACCACATAATGCAGCAAATAATAAGGATACTTATTTTTAAAGGGCTTTCTGCGAAGCGAAAGCCTTGCGTGGCCGACGTCTATGGGATAAATATCCTTTAAAATTGCGTTATTAACGTGATAATAGTCTGCTTTTTTACTATAATTCATTTTTTGCCCCGAATATACGCGAATTTACGAAAACAAAATAACATATTCAAAAGACAATGTCAAACGAAAGGCCGGTTTTGATAAAAAAAGAACAAAAAATTCCATATGATTATCAAAAAAAGATATTTACACCGATTACCCGAGCGTGTATAATTACATCGACGCTCGGGCAGTGGCTGTTGCTTGGAGCGGTTAAAAAGAAAAATTTAATCGATTAAGACGCAAATCGTTAAGATTGATTTTATTTAAAAAAATGAATCGAGGAGAAAAGAAGATGAAAACAAAAAGCATATCGAAAATCAAAGCTTTCCTGATTTTGGTTTGCGCTGCGTGTATGGTTTTGTGTTTTGCGGCGTTTACAAACGTAAACCGCGGATTAAACGCGCGCGCCGAGGGCGAACAAATCGCAGAAATATCCGGCGTTCAGGTGAGAAGTTTGGGTGCTTACGACACGGCCGAGCCCACCGCGGGCTATAACTTCATCGTGTTGTTAAGCGGCATATACGATACCACGCCTACCGATAAAGTCGACATAGCGACGCTCAATACCAGAAGTAAGATAAGAATTTACACTTCCGCTTCGGATACGGAAGGCAGGTTGCTTTCCGATAACAATCTTATCGGCGGCTGGTACGAATACGAGCAGTTCGGCCAAAAGGGATTGTTTATGGCGTATAACACGCCGAGCGATTACGGCATTTACAACGGTTCTACGATTTATAAAATCGTCGTGGAGGAAGGTTGCCAGTTGCCTTACGGAACGAATTCTTACTACACGATTTCCGAAACCGTCACTTATTACAACCTCGAATACGGGGTTGAAGGAGCTGCGAACGGGGCGTTTAAGTGGAGCAAGACGCGCGTCGATTATTCCGACGAACTTGTGGACGTAACCGGCGTTCAGGTGAGAAGTCTCGGCGCGTACGAAGATTCCGAGAGCAATATTAAGGATTATAACTTTATCGTTTTACAAAACGTAATGTATAAGTTCGGCGTGAAGGACGGCGCTGCCGTGGAACGCGATTTGGGCGTTGTGGAGATCAATAATTATCTCAACACGACGAGCAAAATAAAAGTCTATAAAAGCGCGGACGGCGAAACCGACGCGCTTTGCGTCAATATCGATTCGAGCGAAGCGGACGATTCTACGGCCGAAAACAGAAAATATAAATACGACGGACCGCATACGTATTGCGTTGAGGTTATGGCGGGTTGTCAGTTCCCCACTTCGCAAAACGGCAAATTCGGTTACGTCACGACGGCTACGGCAAAGAAATTCTATAACAAAGAATACGGTATGACCGGCGCGATTACCGGTGAAACCGATATTGACGGAACGAGGTGAACTTACGAGGCTTGGAGCATCGTCTGGGCGCAGAAAGTCACGGTGACGTTTAAAGTCGTCGGTATAGAGGGCTTGACGTTCGCTCCCGTAACGATGCTCGGCGGCTCTGAAATCGAACTCGACGACTATAAGCAGGAAGGATACCGTCTTATGGCTGTCGATTCCAACGGTGAAGAGGCGTTCGGAATTTATACGCTTCCCGATAGCGACGTGACGTTGACGCTTAACTACGTCAAAAAATCAAGCGGAAACGAATCTTTGAGCGGAAACGACGGAAGCGACGGAAGCCAAAGTTCCGGCGGCGGTTGCTCCGGCGGTATCGGTTCGGGCGCAGGGTTGCTTGCGTTGCTCGTTCTTTCCGTTTCGGGAATTACGTTCAAACGTAAAAAAGACGATTAAGGTGACGATTAAATGACCAAATTCAAGAAATTATTTACGGGTTTGCTTGCGGCGGCGATGTGTTTCACATTCGCCGCTTGCGGTGATTTTGGCGAAAGCAACGGCGGCGGAAGCGACAGCGGCAAAAAGAACGACGCTCTTAACGCGGAGGTTTACGGCGGGCTCGAACTGCATTACCAAAGTTCGGACGAAAAGCTTGCCGACTTTTTGAACGATTTTTCACACAGGAATCTCAGGTACGACGATTATGCGCTCGGAAACACCACCGTCGGCGGAGGAACGGGCTATTTCAAGAACTGGGAAACGATGAGTTTAATTTGGCATAATTCCTCCACGGCGGCTCTCGGCGAGGATAAGGCCGCAAAACTTTACGACGCTTTAACTTCGCAGTCCACGGGCAGCAATCAGGACGGGCTCGGAATGATTTACAACACCGGCAACGGAAGGGAAGCCGCGAATATAGAAGCGGGCGCTGCGGGTATTCCGCAGGGCTGGCCTTTCCCTTACTGGAAATATTCGGTGGACGACCCGATTACGGAATTCAACGATTTATCCGTTCACGGCTCGACGACTTTTGAATTCAACGACGTTACGAGCAAGCAAAATCAGGGCTGGACGGCGAAAAACGGCTCGTTTAACGTAAACGAATCGAGCTGCGTTGCCGATTTCGTTTCAAACTGCGTTGCGGGCGAAAATTTTGAGTTCTATACAGCCGATATGGGGGCGATGCTTACCAAACACGGCGGAATAAACACGAAATACTCGCCGTTCCTCGAACTCGATTTAAAACTCGACTCCGCGACTAACGTTGAAGATTACTATATCGTCTGGCAAACGCAAAGCGGCGGCGACGTTTGGTACGAGGCGGCTCATAACGATTTCGTTACCACTCGCAAAGAGATGTATTCGGGTTATACCGACCGCTGTTATATCGATATGGCTCAGAACGAAAATTGGGATAACCAAATCGTCACCGCGCTCGGTATAAGGTTCAAACCGCAAAACGCGGCGAAAAGAATGGTTGTGAGCGGTAATATCAACTATATCAGGTGCAGTTACGACACTCGTCAGTCAAACGCCACTTATCAATGGATTCTCGCGCTTTATAACTGGGCGCAATATACGAACAACGTTGATAATCTCGTTAAACTTATGCCTGCCGCAAGAAAGGCGATCTTGTTTTTAACGCACGCGTTGCAGGGCGAAAAAGGTTTGCTCGATATATCTTATTTTTACGGACACAACGGCGTGGGCGTTCAGAAAAACGCAAACGGAGGTTATATCGTAGATTCGGCTAACGGAGTCGGAAACGGCTATTGGGATATAGTTGCGAGTCCCGAAAAGAACCTTGAAGCGAATATCTATTTTTATCAGGCTTTAAAAGCGATGGCAGGGCTTGAAAAAATGGTTGCCGACGCAGGAAAAACGGTCAGCGGAACGAGCGCCGTTTACAACAGAAATCTTGCAAGCAAAGAAAACTAATCAAAATGCTTTGTTTATCGCTTGCCGCGGTAACGACGGCGTCGCTCGTGGCCTGCGGAGGTACGAGCGGAGATAACAGCGGAGAAAACGTCGGAAACGAATCGTCCGATTCTCCGAGAATTACTATTGCCGCAAGCGCAGACCCGATAGAACAGGAAATAATCAGAACCTTCGTCAAGGCATACCTTGCTCAACCGGGTAACGAAGACAAGAGGTTCTCTTTCCAGCAAATCAGCAATCCTTACGACAGTTGGGTGCAAAGGCAAATGTATGCCGACAAGCTTCCCGACATCGTGCAAATGTACGATTATAAGGCCGAATATTGGACCAGCGAGGATTTATTGCTTCCTATCTCCGATTATATGAAGAGGGACGGCATTTCCGAGGATAATTTCTTTTCTGCCGTTATAGAAATGGCGAAATCCAAATCCGGCGACGACAATATGTATTGGGTGCCGAGAGATTATAACAAGGTGGTATGCGCGTACAACACGAAAATGTTCGAGCTTGCGGGCGTTGCCGAGCCTACGGACGATTGGACGTTCGAGGATTTTGAAAACACCTGCAAGGCTTTGAAGGAAAAGGAAAGCGTGCTTAAAGAATATGCCGGCGGAATGTCCGTGTGGGCGGCAAACATAAACGTCGATTGGGCGGCGGTGTATTATCCCGTGATGAAGAGCTTCGGCGGCGAACTTATCGACGCCGAAAACGGCAAGGCGTTCAAAAACGAAGAAGCCGTTAAAAAAGCTATCGATTTTTTATGCGACTACGTTGACAAGGGTTATGCGGTGTCCGCTATCGACACTATGGATACCGGCTCGGTGTTTGAAAATAAGCAGTGCGCTATGTGGTTTACAACTCGTCCGAACATTCCCGACGTTTATAAAAATCTCGACGGAAACGTCAATTTCGTTTCTTTCCCGAGGCTTACGGGCGTTGAAACCTCTTATATCGGTATGGGTTGTTCGGGCTACGGCATAACGACTTCGTGCTCGGCGGAAAAACGCGAACTCGCTTGGGATTTCCTTAAATTCGTTATGTCCGAAGAGGGACAGGAAGCCTTTTGCGCTTCCGGCGCGGGAATACCGATGATAAAAAGTCTGGCGGAAAAGCCCGACGCGGCTTTCAGAACGGTTTATCCGAAGCTCAACAACGACGTTTTCGTGAAAAATGCCGACAGAGATTTGTCTATGACTTATATGAAAGGCTTTTTGCCCGAAAAACAGCTCGGAATTTATAACACGATAATGAACAATATGTTGTCCTCTTTCTATAAGTTCAAACCCGAGGAAAGAGCGGAAAGGCTTACGTTGGTTAAAGGTTATATCGAAAAGACTTTTAATTAAAAAACGAAATGCGGGGCTGCCGATAGCCGAAAAAGGCAGCCCTAAGATTTTGCGGCTTGCAAAGAATGGGATTTTTGCAATTTGAAACTATGCGGCGAGGAGCATAAAATGACCGAAAAACAAAAACAAAAAATAGGTAATAACGTTGCGGGCTATCTTCTGGTTTTGCGGGTTTTAAATCGATACCGAAGGATTGCGTGGAAGCGGCTACGATAGACGGTTGTAAAGGTTTCAGAATGATATGGTCGATTATCGTTCCTATGATGGGCGGATATATTTTCTTTCAGGTTTTAAACACGGTCATCGGCGTTCTTCAAACGGGGCAGGGCGTTCTCACCATTTCTCCGCAGGGCGGCTTCGACGGTAAAAACCTCAATTTTTACGGCTTGTATATCTATAATCAAACGCAAGGCGTTTACGGTTTCAATCTCGGTTACGCTTCGGCTTTGTCGTATCTTTTGTTTATAGTTATAGGCTTATTGTCCGTCGCGCTCTTCAAACGTAACAAAAAGATTTATTATGAAGAGGACGGTGGGTTATAATATGGAAAACGTCAAAATTTTGCATAGTAAAAAGCCCGCGAATATGAGAATAAAAGCCGTTTTGATTCACCTTGCGTATATTCTTCCTGCGTTCATTTTCGTCTTTCCCGTATTCATATTGATTACGAGGAGTTTTTTCACGACGTCCGAAATTACGTCCACGGACGCAGGGTTGTTCCCGAAAGATTTCAATCTCGTCGGAACTTATAGGGACGTGTTTAATAACGCAGGGTTTTTAAGCGGCTTAAAGAACACTTTGATAATCGTTGCGTGCAATATCGTCGGCGTGCCTTTAACGGCGTTTATGGCGGCGTACGCTTTTGTAAAAATTCCGTTCGTCGGCAAAAAACTTATTTTTACCGTCGGTTTGGGCACGATAATGATTCC
>CALDMH010000006.1 GCA_937915565.1 uncultured Clostridia bacterium
CCGACGCAGACGGCGAAGTTACGCTTAACAGCTACTCCGTTTCGGAAGGCGCAAAAACTTTGATTGCCGATAAGAAATACGCCGAGCTTGCAAAAGGCTTCACCGATAACAACTCCGAGAAAAAAACCTATGACGAAAACAGCGTTAAAACGGTTACTATCCCCGATAACGTCACGATAATCAAGGCCAACGCAATCGACAGTCTTTCCTTCATCGAAGAACTCGTTGTGGGAAAAAACGTTAAGGAAATCGAATGCGGCGCATTCTCCAACCTTTCTTCGCTCAAAAAAATCACTCTTCCGTTCGCGGGCTCTAAAAAAGGCGCGCCCGACGCAACGAACGATATGAAAGGCGCGGCCAACGCGGCAAAACTTTTCGGATATATATTCGGAACGGCTTCCACCTCGTCGCTCACCTCCTGCACGCAAACCTATAACGACGGCACGAGCAGCACGGCGACTTATTATATCCCCACGACTTTGGAAACCGTAGAAATTACGGGAACTATCGAATCCGAAATCATCGAAATCAAATACAATACAGACGACGACGGCAATTACGTCATTCCTGCCGAAGGGGAAGAAGGCAAATACTCGGTTAAAACCGTATCTTACGGAAAATGCGCCGTTCAGCCTTACGCTTTCTACGGCATCACGACCGTAAAGAACGTTTACGTTACGGGTAACGACATTTTTGAAAACACTTTCAACGGCTGCACCGCTTTGGAAAACGTTTACGTTACCGGCAAAAATCTCACCGTCGGCGAAAGCGCGTTCAAAGGCTGCACTTCCTTAAAGAACGTAACCGTTGACGAAAAAGGCGAATTCAAGGCCGAAGACGAATTCAAAGGCGTCGTTACCATTAAGGAAAATGCCTTCGACGGCTGCACCGCTCTCGGCGTAAGCGACGAATTCACTCTCGGAAAGCTCACTCTTCCCGACGCCGCGAATATCGAAAAGAACGCTTTCAACGGTTGTACCGGAATGGTTACTCTTTACCTTAAAGACGGCGTCGCTCTCGACGGAAAATCCGTTTGCGAAAAGGCTTTCAACGGTTGCACCGGCCTCGTTGCGGTTTACGTTAACAACAGCGAAATCATATCGAAGAACAACAAAATGACCGAAGGCAGCGACCTTGCGAAGATTTTCTCCGGTTGCTCCGATAAGCTTTACAAAGAAGCCGAAAAGCCCGCCGAAGGAGAAAAAGTTTAATCGGCAAGGTTTTATTCGTTATCGCTAAAATAATTTAAAAGCAATTTTCGCCCGACGATTTTTATCGTCGGGTTTTTATTTTTTTACGCATTTACAGAGTTTGCAAAATCGCGCTATGCCGGCCGAGAATAAATCGATTAACTCGTTTTTTGCGGGCGCAATCGCCATCGATAGGGATTCCGTTCGTCGTCACCGA
>CALDMH010000007.1 GCA_937915565.1 uncultured Clostridia bacterium
TTTCTTTCGTTTCGGAAAAATCCAATATAGACGAAGTGAGGGAATTTTTAAAGGCTAACGGCGGAGAAGACATAGATTTAATTGCAAAAATCGAGAATAGTTCCGGCGTGAAAAATCTTGAAAGCATAGTTAAGGCTTCGGACGGAGTTATGGTGGCGAGAGGCGACCTCGGCGTTGAACTTCCTTACGAAACAATCCCCAACGTTCAAAAGAGAATGATAGACGTTTGCCGAATCCTCGGGAAAAGGTGCATCACGGCAACGGAAATGCTCGAATCTATGATACACAGCCCCCGCCCGACGAGAGCGGAAATTTCGGACGTCGCAAACGCCGTTTACGACGGAACGAGCGCGGTGATGCTTTCGGGCGAAACGGCGGCGGGCGATTATCCCGTGGAAGCCGTCAGGGCAATGGCGAAAATCGTTGAACAAGCCGAGAAAAACGACGAATATCTTCAAATAATTCCCGAAAACGAATTCGTTATTTCTTCGCCCGTTCAGGCTTTGTCGCATTCTGCCTGCACGCTTGCCCACGACCTTGACGCAAAGGCTATCGTCGTTTGCACTCACACGGGTTTAACGGCGAGAATGGTTTCTCGTTTCCGCCCGCAAATTCCGATTATCGGGCTCACCACCAGCGAAAAAGCCTTCCGCAAACTCGCTCTTTCCTGGGGAGTCGTTCCTATGATGATTGAAAGGTTCGAGTCGGTTGACGTATTGTTTTATTTTGCAAAGCAGGCCGCCAAAAAGAGCGGGTTCGTTAAAAAAGGAGAAAAGGTCGTTTTAACAGGCGGAACTCCCACCGGAAGAGGTGGCAATTCGAGCCTTATCAGCATCGACGTTTTGTGATTTTATCAATCTGAAAAAGTTTTAATCAAATGACAAAAGCCCCTGTATAAGTCGATTAACTCGCCTTATACAGGGGCTTTAAGTTTACGCCGTTCAAAAATATTTAAAACTTATCTCTGTCAAAAATCTCGTCCATAGATATATGGTAAAGGTCGGCTATTTGAACTAAAATCTCATAATCCGGCCTGACCGCGTCCGTTTCGTATCTCGTGTAATTTACGCGATTTATTCCAAGTTTATCCGCAACCTGTTGCTGCGTTAAGTTTTCGGATTTTCTCAATTCTTTTAATTTTGCACCTATGCGAATCATATACGCTCCCGTTCGCTTGACATTGTACATAATATGTACTATAATTTGTAAAAAAGTACAGTAATTGTACATTTTGCAAGCAAAGGAGAACTTATGTACTGTAAATACTGCGGAAAAAGAATAGACGAAGACGATTTGTTTTGCCCTCATTGCGGAAGTTTTATAGGAAGAACGGAGAAGGGCGATAAGACGGATAAAAAAACGAATTATTGCGCAATAATAGGATTTTACATATCGTTACTTGCCGAATTATATATAAACGGCTACGTTTATTTGCTTTTTGACGTTTCGGCCGTCGTTGCGTTTACTTTAAGCTTCGTGGGGCTTGTTGTCAGTTGCGCGGGAATGATGAAAACGGAATTCGGGGGCGGCTGGTTTGCTTTTTTCGGATTTCTTTTAGGCGCGGACGCTCTATTCGGCTGTGGCGTTATCTGGCTTAATTTCGATGGTATTTATTGGGAGATGATAAGGAGAAGGTTGCGATTATTATTATCATAAAATTCCTTGATTAAACGCGATAAATATGCTAAAATACCATTAGTTAATTTAAGCGTCGGTATGCCTGCCGAAAATGTGCCGTCAGACCACGGTTCGTTTTATCCTCGGCTGGCATTTGGAAAAATCAGAAATACCGATTGCTTCGGAGTGTGGACGTGTCAAAAAAACTCTTGCTTGTAACATCGCCGCCCGCGTGCGGCAAAACGAGGCTTTCCCGCAGGATTGCAACCGAGCTTTACGGTTCGGTTTATCTCGATAAGGATAGCCTTATTCCGCTCTCCAAAAGGATTTTCTCGGTTGCGAGGAAGCCTTATAATCGCAGTTCCGAATTTTTCAAACGGGAAATCAGGGATTATGAATACGACGCTATTCTGGCGATTGCCGTCGAAGCTTTGAAATATAACGATACGGTTATCTTAAACGCTCCGTTCACGTCCGAACTTCGCGATGAAAATTATATGAGCCGCCTGAAAAAGCGCGTTAATTCGGCTGGCGCAAAACTCGTCGTCGTGTGGATTGAATCGGACGAGCAAACCTGTTATTCAAATATGAAACGCCGCAATTCCGACCGTGACAGGTGGAAGTTGGGGCATTGGGAAGAGTACGTTAAAAACGTAAATTTTGCCGCTCCCGAAAATGCAGGCGACGAACTTCTCGTTTATAACGGCAAAAATAACGGCGGCGAAGTTGCCGATTTCAATCGTTTAATCGAGAGAATAAAGGAAATATAAGGCGAAACGAAAATACGAAATAATAAAGCGGGCGGCTTGATTTTATCAAGCCGCCCGCAGCATATTAACCAAAAGCATATCGGTTTAGTTAGTATTTAGTTTTCGCTTATAAAAGCCTGAACGAGATAAATTTCTCTCGGATTTAAAATTATCGGCCCGAAATCACGACCGTTTCGCCATCAGTCCGAAATCACGACCGTTTCGCCATCAGTCCGAAATTACGGCCGTTTCGGCGAAGCGTTTAGCGGAATCCAAAGCTTTTTCGCACTGGAATTTAGCCGCGTATTGTTCGCTCGTTACAATCGCTCTTCCCGAAGGAGAAGTTACCTTAAACACGAACTTACCCGCTTTGTTTGCGGTTATCGTAACGTTGTTCGTCGCAAGTCCTTTCTTAATCGACGAGATGCCGTTTTTAAGTCCGGCTTCCGAAGAGTAAAGGGGAGTGACGAGGAGAATTCCGCCGTTTGAAGCGCGAAGCTTGGCGAAGAATTTTCCGTCCTCGGTGGTTTCGGTTTTCCATTTTCCGAGGTACGCGCTCTTTCTGGTTTCTTCCTTTGCGGGGGCAACCTGTTCGTTTTCTTCCTTCACCGCAGGCTTTTTAACGAGAAGTTTCGTTACGGGCTTCGCGTATTTGCTCTTTTTGTGAATAGGCGTTGCCGGAATTCCGTCGTTGTAAATAATTTTCGGTAAGCGGATTATCTTGTTGTCCGTTTCCTCGTTTTCTATATCGTGCGTTTCGCCGACGTCGATTGCTTCTTCGCCGACGAACTCTTCGGTTTGGGAGTTGTCGGTTGCCGCTTCGGCGATTTCTTCGGTTTGAGAGTTATCGGTTGCCGCTTCGGCGATTTCTTCGGTTTGAGAGTTATCGGTTGCCGCTTCGGCGGTTTCTTCGGTTTGAGCCGCTTCGTTTGCCGTTACAACGGGTTCGTTCGCCGCAGTTTCGTCAATCGTATCTTCTTCAACGGCTTCTTCCGCTTGCGTGGCTTCTTCTTCAACTTCTTCGACTTCCGCAATAAGCTCTTCCGAATGTTTCTTATCCGTATCGCTCATCGTGTTTTCAAGAGTTTCCAAAGCTTCCGCAATTTCTTTATCGGCGTTTTGCTCCACGGTTTCGGTTTCCGTCGTTTCCTCGGGTTCGCTTACCTTTTCGGTGGCAACCTCTTCGGCCGCGGTTTCCGTTGCTGCGGTTTGATTTGCGCCGTCGTTTTCGTCAGGGGTTACGTTTTCGGAAGCGTTAGAAACGTTCGCCTCGACGGAGGAAACTTCTTGCTTTGCAACGGCTTCGGAGGAGTCCTCTTTTGCGACGACTTCCGCAGAACCGACGGCGTTTTCGTTTTTCTCGGCGTCGGCTTTTGCCGTTTCGAGCGCGAGTTTGCGTTTAACGTCTTCCTTTGCGGAGATAACCGCGTCGTCGCGTTCGCGTTCGTATTGAGCGCGGAGATTTTTCGCTTCGAGATAATCGTTTTTGGCTCTTTCAACGTCGTCCTGAGCCTGTTTGATGCGGATTTGTTTATCCGCTTCCTCGCTCTGGCGGAACTCTTCCATAATGGCTTCCGCGTCCTTAACGCTGATTTTCACCTGCGACGCGGCGAGTTTTTCGAGTTCGTCTTCGAGTTTTTGCTTTTCGGCGGTTTTTTCGGCTATTTCGGCGTCGTAGGTTTCCTTGCGGGAGGCGAGTTCGTTTTCAACGGTATCCGTTTTCGATTTAAGCTCGGCGTCGCGCACGGATTTTTCTTCGCGCATTTTCGCAACCTTTGCCGCAAGTTCGTCGTGTTCCGCTTCAAGTTTTGCAACGTCGGATTTAATCACTTTTTGCTCGGCAGGTTTAACCCCTTTCTTTTTAAGGCGAAGGGAAAGTTCGCGGAGCTTCTCGTTGAGTTTTGTAAGCTTGTCGCTCGCCACGAGATATTCGCTGTCCGCTCTGCCGTAAGTTACGCGATAATCTTCGTTGATTTTTTTAAGATTTGCGTTAAGAGCGTTCTTTTTCGTGTTATACTCGAAAATAACTCTTGAAATTTCTTCGTTTGCCGCGCGAAGTTTTTTGCGGAGAGAAATGGCTTTCTCTTCGTTTTCGATATATTTTCTTATGCGGACTTTTCGTTTTTTGCCCGATTTTGACGCGGCAACGACGATGCAGGCGATAAGAGCGGCGATAAGAACGCCGACGATTATCAACTGCCAAATTTCCACTTCAAACCCGAAAACGGTGAAAAGCGCGCTGTTCAACGAAACAATCGGCAACACTGACATTGGCATAATTCGTAACCTCAACACTGAATTGTGTAAAATATAAGTTAATTACTTATATATACACTGATATTGTAAAATAAAATACAATAGTTGTCAACCAAAAAAATGAAAAATATGATAAAACCTTACAAATTATTTTGAAAAAAAAGGCGATTGTGCTATAATTTTTTTAAAATACAATCGGTTGCGGAAAAAAGCTTAATGCGCCGCAGGAGAAACGGAGGCAGAAATGAAAAAATACGAGGTCGCAATCATCGGCGGAGGTTTTTCCGGGCTTACCTCCGCAGTGTTTTTATCCGAAAGTTTCGGCGGCGAAAACGTTCTCGTTCTCGAAAAAAACGACAGGGTTGGCAAGAAGATTTTAGCCACGGGAAACGGCAGGGGAAACATTACCAACAAAAACGTTTCCGAAAGTGATTATCATTCTTTCGGGGCAGGCGAAAATTCCGCGGACGAAAACTTTGCCGGCGAAAACATCGCAAGCGAAAGAATAGAGAACACTCTTCAAAAGTACGGCAATAAGTCGATTATCTCGTATTTTTATTCTTTGGGCGTACCCGTAACCGCGGACGGCGATAAGGTTTTTCCGGCAAGTTTGCAGGCTTCGTCCGTTCTCGACGCGATAAGGGCAAAACTCGAATATCTTCAAACCGACGTGAAAACGGCGTCGGAATGTCTGGGCATAGAAAGAAACGGCGACGGGTATTCGCTTAAAACCGTTTCGGGACGATACGAGGCGAAAAGGGTTATTTTCGCTGCGGGCGGAAAGACGGGTAAACAATACGGCACGGACGGTAACGCTTTTAAAATACTTAAAGAACGGGGTGTGGAAATCACTCCGCTTTATCCCGCAATCGTGCAGTTAAAAACCGAAACGGAGCATATAAAAGGGCTCAAAAATCTCAAAGAAAAAGCTCTCGTAACCGCATTTGACGGCGAAAAGAAACTGAAAAGTTTTTACGGCGACGTTCTTTTCACCGATTACGGCGTGAGCGGCAACGCGGCGTTTTATCTTTCGTCGTATCTCGTTGGGGCGAAAGAGCCGTGGCTTTCGATTTCTTTCACAGAAAAAACTCAATCGGAACTTGCCGATTTTTTGAATGAAAAAATAACGAATCTGCCATACGTTTCCGTCGACGACGTCCTTTCGGGCGTGATAAACAAACAAATAGGAAAAGCAATCGTGAAACGGAGCGGCGCAGGCGATAAAAGCGCGCGGTCTATGGAAAAAATCGCCGCGGCGGCAAAGGATTTCAGGCTGAAAGTCTCGGGAACGCTCGGCTTCGATTACGCGCAGGTTACGCGTGGCGGCGTTTCGCTTAAAGAAACCGACGAAAATTTCGAGCTTAAAAAACTCCCGAACGTATTCGTTACGGGCGAAGCGTTGGACGTGGACGGCAATTGCGGAGGATACAATTTGCAGTGGGCATATTCCACGTCGAGAATCGTTTGCGAAAAAATAATCGGGTCTGCGGCTAAAACGACGGATATAACGACGGCAAAAACGGCGGATAAAACGGTTAGTAAAGCCGATAAAACGGATGAAAAACGGCGGATAAAATATGAAAATCGATAATCTAAAATTGCCCGTAACCGCAAATTTATGCGAGCTTAAACGCCTTGCGGAGAAGCGTTCGGGGATAAAAAACGCGGCGTATTTCAGGATTTTGAAAAAGTCTTTGGACGCGCGCGATAAGAATAATATACTTTACGTTTACAGCGTGGAAATATCGAAAGAGCCGTTTTCGAAAGTTCAAAAACCGATTTTGAAATGCCCCGCAAAACCCGTCGACGTCGTTATTGCGGGCTACGGTCCTGCGGGAATGTTTTGCGCGTTATACCTTGCGAGGGCGGGTTATAATCCGATTGTTCTGGAACGGGGAAAGAGCGTTGACGAAAGGCAAAAGTTCGTCTATAAGTTCGTTAACGACGGTTTTTTGGACGTAAACAGCAATATTCAGTTCGGCGAAGGCGGGGCGGGAACGTTCTCCGACGGCAAACTTAACACGGGCGTAAATCACCCGCTTATAAAAACCGTACTTCGAGATTTCGTGGAGCACGGCGCGCCGGAGGATATAGAATATCTCGCGAAGCCGCATATAGGCAGCGACAGGCTTCCTTCCACGGTTAAATCGATAAGGCTCGAAACGGAAAGGCTCGGAGGGAAGATTCTTTTCTCGCACAAACTCGAAAAAATAAACGTTTTAAACGGCAAGGTCGTTTCGGTCGTTGCAAACGGAAAGGAAATTAAAGCCGACGCGGTCGTTCTGGCGATAGGTCACAGCGCGAGAGATACTTTTTCTATGCTTTTAAACGGTGGCGTCGCTATGGAAAGAAAAGCCTTTGCAATCGGCGTGAGGATAGAGCATAAAAGAGCGGCGATTGACGAAGCGCAATACGGCGCGAAATACGCAGGGCTTCTTCCCGCCGCGGATTACAGGCTTGCGAGCCATAAAGGCAACAGAGGAGTTTTCACTTTTTGTATGTGCCCCGGCGGTTACGTTATGCCGTCGGCTTCCGAGGAGGGAATGGCCGTTACCAACGGAATGAGTTTGTACGCGCGTGACGGCGAAAACTCGAACAGCGCGGTTTTGTGCGAGGTTTACCCGACGGATTTTTACGAAGGGGTTCTCGGCGGAGCGGAACTTCAACGAGAGATTGAAAGGGCGGCGTTCAGGCTCGGAGGCGGGGATTATAAAGCGCCCGTTCAAACGGTGAAGGACTTTTTTGCGGGCAGGCGTTCGGAGGCGATTTATGCCGTTAAACCGACTTATAGCCGGGGATACGAGTTTTCGGAGCTCGGCTTAGGCGTTCCGAAATTCATCTCGGAAAACCTCAAAATCGGCATCAAGGATATGGACGGAAAACTTAAAGGCTTCGCTTCGGACGAAGCCGTTTTAACGGGTTATGAAACGCGTTCGTCAAGCCCCGTCAGGATTCTTCGCGGAGAAAATTCGGAGAGTGTTTCCACGGAAAACCTTTTCCCTTGCGGCGAGGGGTGCGGTTATGCCGGCGGAATAATGAGCGCGGCGGTGGACGGAATCAGAACGGCGATTGCCGTATCCGAAAAATTCGGAAAAGAATAAAATCATAAAAAAATCGAAAAAGAATAAAATAGCAAAAAGAAAAATTCGGAAAAGAATAATATTTTGAACGGCCCGCGGCAAAAAAATTTGCCGCGGGCCTCCCTTTTTTAAGCCGTTTTTTGTTTACTTTTTAATTTTTTTATTATATAATGTAATCGTGGCGTCGTATATTTTTATGCGAAGCGATTTTAAGAAGATTTTTAATTTCGGCAATTTTTCCGTTTTCGCAGAGAAATCGACGAGTTTTGCGATAAGCCGAGCGAGTTTTACGGGAAACCGAATTCGGCAGGGCCGATAAGTTCCGTTCGGCTAAACGGGCGTGCGTTTTTAATTTTTCTAGTTTTCGGAGATTGAGATGGAAATCGAATATTTAGGCCATTCGGCATTTTTCCTTAAAGGAAAAGAAAAAAGCGTGGTAACCGACCCGTTTGACGGCGTAGGTTATCCGATGAAAAGGGTGAAATGCGATTATTGTCTCGTTTCGCACGGGCATTTCGACCATTCAAACGTAAACGGCGTGGATTGCGGCAAGGTTATCGATAGCAGTCGCGACGGATTTATCGTCGTCGATTCTTTTCACGATTCCAATCTCGGCGCGCTCCGCGGAAAGAATAGGATTTTCTTCTTTTCGATAGACGGAATAAAATTTTGCCATATGGGCGACCTCGGCGAATATTATTCGGATAGGCTCGTTGAGGAAATCGGCGAAACGGACGTGTTGTTTATCCCCGTCGGCGGAAATTACACGCTCAACGGAGCGGAAGCCGCAAAATTCGCATCTGCGATAAAGGCGAAAATAACCGTTCCTATGCACTATAAAACGAAGAGAAGCGAAATCGACGTCGATACGCCGAACGATTTTTTAAGGCGTATGCCGAACGTCGTTAAGGTCGGCGAAAAAATAGAACTTACGAGGGAAACCTTACCGGAATACGAAAGCGTTTACGTTTTCGACGATAAAAATTTTTAAGAGGTGAAGAAATGGCGGATAATCCCACAATGACCAAATACACCGAAGAATATCTTAAAGCGAAGAGTATTTACGATTTGAGAAGAATTTTAAGAGGCGTCGGCGGAGTTCCGGGGGGAAAGGGCAAGGCGGAGCTTATCGAGGCCGTGCTGTCGATTCAGGCGAACGACGTTGCGCCCACTCGCAGCACGAGGGGAAGAAAACCCCTTGAAATGAAGGAATTTGCAGATAATTACGAAAAGAAAGCTTTGAGCGAAAGCGGGAACGAGCTCGTAGTTAAAAACGACGCCGCGGCGTACCCCGTGAAAGAGCCTAATTTCGACAGGCTTTCTTCGGTAAGCTTTTCCGATTCCGAACGCAGGGATAACGGAGCGCCGACGGACGAAAGAGCCGAGGGCGTTTTCGAGTTGCATCCGGACGGTTACGGTTTTTTAAGGGCTAATAATTACGAATGTACCGCAAAGGACGTTTTCGTGGCGAGACCTCTCGTGAAACAGTACGGACTTCGTCGCGGCGATTTAATCGTGGGAACGAGCGCGAAACTTCGCGAAACGGGCGCGGCCGCGCTCAGGACGGTTTACTCGGTGAACGGATTTTATCCCGAAAAGTTGTTCCGTCGCCCCAATTTCGACGATTTGACGGCGAGATACCCTTCCGAGAGATTTACGCTTGAAAAAAAGGACGCCGAAGACGACCTTTCGATAAGAAGTATGGACTTGTTCTGCCCGATAGGCAAGGGGCAAAGAGGACTTATAGTCGCTCCGCCGAAGGCGGGTAAAACCACGCTTTTGAAAAAAATAGCCAATTCCATCGGCGACAATTATCCTTCCGCGCATCTTATAACGCTCCTTATCGACGAAAGACCGGAAGAGGTGACCGATATGAGAGAAAGCGTGAAAGGCGAAGTGGTTTATTCCACGTTCGACGAAACCGCCGACCATCATATCAAGGTTTCGGAGCTCGTTATGTGGCGCGCCAAGAGGTTGGCGGAACTCGGCGAGGACGTGGTGATTCTTCTCGATTCGCTAACGAAACTCGCAAGGGCGTACAATTCCACCGTTCCGTCGTCGGGCAAAACGCTTTCGGGCGGTATAGACCCGATTGCTTTGCAGCCTCCGAAGAAATTTTTCGGTTCGGCAAGAAACATCGACGGCGGCGGAAGCCTTACGATAATCGCCACGGTGCTCGTTGAAACGGGCAGCAGAATGGACGACGTTATTTACGAGGAGTTCAAAGGCACGGGCAATATGGAGCTTA
>CALDMH010000008.1 GCA_937915565.1 uncultured Clostridia bacterium
CGAGCCGTGCGGAGAATTCAGAAATGAGTGAAGCGATTTTTGTCGAAGGATTAACAAAAACATAGGAGAAGGGGTTAAATCGGGTGTATTTTGATGAGATAGCGGTGTAGCTATTTCGTACTGTAAAGCCACGAAAAAACGACTGTCTGTTTCGAGACGGTCGTTTTTTTTTATTCTCGGCTAAACAAATTCGACTTTTTTTTCATATAGAAATGACGAAGGCGTTCTAACGGTTTTTTTTCCGCCATATGATATACCAAAAGCAAAAAGAGGTGTAAGCTATGAAAGACGGTATGGATTATGCGGAAATGTTAGGGCTCGAAGTTTCGTCGTGCGACGTTACGATAAAGCCTAAAAAAACCAGACGCAAAAAAGACGTTGTCGGCGACGTTATAAAAAAGGTGAACGAGCCTGAAAGAAACGAAACCATCGACGATTATCAAACGGTTGAAATTCCCGAAAAAAGCAACAAAAAGAGCCTTCGGAAGCGTTTTAAATTAGACGTCGTTTACGCCGAGGGCGTGGCGGTTTTCCTTCTTATCGTAACGATTTTACTTACGAATATCTTTTGGGAAGACAGCGGTATAAACAGAATTTTCAAAAACGCTTTCGGAACTGCCGCGGCGGCTACGGATATGCGCGCGAACACGGTTTTCAATGCGCAAGCTCCGTCCGGCGAACTCGAAGTGAAGGTTGAAGACGGCGTTATGGAATACAGCGGCAAAGGCGCGCTTTATCCCGTTTGCGACGGAAAAGTCGTTTCGGTTGTGGAAGAGGACGGCAAATACACCGTTACGCTTAAACACAGCGACGTTTTCAAATCGGTTATTTCGGGCGTCGATTTCGTTTATGCCGACAAGGGCGACGACGTGTTCAAATACGTTCCCGTGTGCTTTGTGAACGGCGGAACGGCAAAAATCTATATGTATAACTCGGACGTTCTCGTCACTAATTACGTGATAGAGGGTGGCTCTATTATATGGGAAAGCTGAAAATACGAATTCATCCGCTATTTATAATTTTCGGAATATACTTTGCTTTTACGGGCAAAGTATTTTCTTTTTTAACGTACACCTTTTGCGCCTGCGTGCACGAACTTGGGCATTCGCTTGCCGCCGAGAAGTTCGGTTATAGGCTCAAAAACGTAACCTTGATGCCATATGGCGCGCTCGTTTCGGGCGATATGACGGGTATGAGCCTCGGGGAGGAGTGCGTCGTCGTTATCGCCGGGCCGCTCACGAATCTCATTCTCGGTTCGTTGATTTTGTCGTCCTGGTGGCTTTTCCCCGAAACTTATCCTTACACCGAGCTTGCCGCGCAGGCGAATTTCGCGCTTGCGGCGATAAATCTCATTCCCGCTTTTCCGCTTGACGGTGGGAGAATGCTCGTTTGCTTGCTTTCCAAAAAATTCGGCAGGGTAAAGGCGGTTCGGGTTGCAAAAACGGTGAGTTACGTATTTACGGCGGCGGCTCTCGCGTTGTTCGTTTATTCTTGCTTTAAAACGATAAATTTCAGCGTTTTGTTTTTTGCCTTGTTCGTATTTTCGGGCGCGATAGACAAAAACGCCGCCGATACCTACGTCAGGATATTCGATTGTATGTCCGTCGATAAAATCAAGCAGTTTAAGGAAATAAAGGAAATTGCCGTCAAGTCGTCGGTAACGGTGAAAAAACTTTATCGCGCGCTCACGGACGGTTGTCTTTACAGGCTTTACGTTTTTAACGAAAACGGCGAACTCGTGAAAAAAATTGAGCCGTACGAATTGTCGGACTATCTTATGACGAAAACGCCGAAAGAGAGGATAGTGTGAATGAAAAGCGGCGGCTTGCAATCGTTATTGCAAGCCGCCGCAAAAGAAACGATATTCATTAAAAGTCGCCGTATAAGTCGATTAACGGCACTTTTTTAAAAAATAAAACCGCGCTCGTAAAATCGGCTTTAAATCGGGCGCAAAGCGGGGTTTACGGAGCTTTGCCGCCTTTCGGGGTTATTCGTAAATTCCGACGCTCGTTTCGCCGTCGGTTTCAAAAAGCTTAACCACGATTTTTTCTTTTAAGGAAGAGGGAACGTTTTTCCCGACGAAGTCCGCTCTTATCGGAAGTTCTCTATGGCCTCTGTCAACCAAAACGGCAAGTTTGATGCTGCTTGCTCTGCCTGCCGAAAAAACCGCGTCTATTGCGGCTCGGGTGGTTCTTCCCGTGAAAAGAACGTCGTCAACCAAAATGACGTCCTTACCTTCGACGTCCTCTTTTTTAAGCGTGTCGGCGACTTCGATTTCCTTTTTAGCGTCGTCGCGGTAATGAGTTATGTCAAGTTCGAGAACGGGAACTTTCACGCCGGAATTTTTGTCGAGGTTATCCGCAATCGTTTTCGCAAGCGGAACTCCGCGCGTCTTAATGCCGATTAAAACGGTGTTTTCGACGTTCGGGGTGCGTTCGATTATTTCGTAAGAAAGGCGCGTTAAAGCTCTTTTAACCGCAATTTCGTCAAAAAGAAGATTTTTAAGTTTCATAGTTATACCTCTCGGAAAATATAACATTTTTTATTTTTTAAGTCAATTATATTCCGAGGCTGTGCGAATTTTCTTATAAAAAGTGCTTTTATTTCAAAAAAAGTCATTTTACGCCTTTTGAAAAAATATAAAATAAAGAGGAGCGTAACGAAAATGAAGATTAGCGACGTGGCGTTGTTAAGGCCGGTTTTAAGTGAGGGATTTGAATCAAACGAAAACGCAAGAGCCGTGGCAAGGCTCAAAACAACCGACGGGCGAAACGTGGTGAACGTTTCGGTTTGCGGTTTAACGCCGAAAAGCGGCGGGGATTATTACTTTTTTCTCGAAGGGAACGTTCCGCCGTTTTTTCAGATGTACGACGTTTCCGGCGGAGAATTTTCCGTTTACAAAAAAGACGCAATCGGTGCGACCGCAATTTTCTTTGTTACGCAAAAAGAGGCGTTTATCGACTTATACGGTAGCTTTTCGATAAACGGAATGACGGAAAAGGAGGTTATCGATTATGCGCAGACGTATTTTTTCGGCGACGAGATTTCAGGCGGAGCGAAGGGTGTTCACGGCGCGGAAAAAGATGAAAGAGAGGGAAGAGAAGAAGCAAACGGCTACGACGACGAAGTGATTGCCGATGAAAATTATTACGAATACGGCGACGTTGATTTCGTAAATTTAAAGGTGAAAAATGATAGCGGCGAGAAGATTGAAAATGTCGGAGCTTGCAAGAGCGCGAGCGGCGGCGGAGAAAAAGAAGCGGGCGGCGATTGCAACGCTTGCGATGAAGAGAAAAAGAGCTGTTTATTCTTTGAAAAAATCAGGGCAAACCTGATTGAGCTTTTTAAGAATTATCCGGAAGAGAAAAGCCTCGAAGAGATGGTTTGCAAAAGCAAATGGGTTAAGGTTGATTATAACGAGGGGAAAAGTT
The DNA here is from genome assembly GCA_937915565.1 of uncultured Clostridia bacterium. Lineage (GTDB taxonomy): Bacteria > Bacillota > Clostridia > Christensenellales > Borkfalkiaceae > UBA10281. The sequence continues at coordinate 3,432 of CALDMH010000008.1, forward strand.
ACGTCGTGGGCATTATTTACGACGACGGTAAGCCCGAGTTTTTATGCTACGGCGCGCCCGGGAATTATTACGAAAAACCCGACGAACTCAAAGGGTATTGCTCTTTCATTCCGTCTTCTCCGTTTGAACTGAAAAAAGACGGATACTGGGTTATGTTTCAAAGCGCGTCGAACGGAAAAAGACTTTAAAAATCTTGTGTTTTTCGTCGGCTTGTGATATAATCGGATTATGGTAAAACTTTGGTTCAAATTGATGAAGGACAACAAGATTGCAAAACAGACGACGGTTAGTCACGACGAGAAATTTACTTATGCGAATTTCGGCGAATACGTAACCGAGGGTTGTTACGAACTCGACGTTGCCACTCCGCTTATTATCCGCAGCCACATAATGAATTTCGCGAAGTATAACCACGTTAATTTCGTTCCGTCGGATTTCGTTGAGAAAGTGGATTTCGATAAGCTCGTCGTCGAAAATCTTGACAGGTAACGGCCTTAATGGCTGCGATGACGAACGAAATCCTCGCGATAATTTATTTCAAATTCGGATAAAAAATTAAAATTCGGATAAAAAACCTAAAATTGCCTATGCTTTTTTTATGAAGTTATCGGCAATTTTTTCTTTTGCGGTGGTAATTCTCGCCGCGTTGAATTTAAGCGTGGAAGGGTTCACTTCTTTTAACCCGATTGAGTATTTGCTTGGCAAAGGAAGTTTTTTAACGAACGCTTTTTACGTCGTGAGCGGAGTGTGCGCAAATTTTCTCGTCGCTTTCGCAACGATTTTTCGCCCGTTCAAAAGGTTGAAATAGAAATTTCTATATATTATAAAGGTTGAAATAGAATTTTCCGCTCGCTTAAAAGGCTAAAACGGAAGTTTCCGCCGGTTTAACGGCTTAAAAGGTTTTTATGTAAGGTTATTGCGTTATAAAAAGTCGCCCCTGCGAGCCGAACGGCTCGCAGGGGCGTAATCTTAATCGTAACGCCAAAAAGCTTCTACGCTTTAAAAATTAAAGAGATTTTTTGTATTCCGTCGGGGTTGTTCCCACGACGTCTTTAAAAACCTTTGAAAAGTAATTTTTACTGCAAAACGAAAGTTCGTCCGCAATTTCGTTAAAAGGAACGCCGAGGGCAATCATCTTTTGCGCTTCCTCGATTTTCAGCTCGGAAAAAGCCTCCATAACCGTCTTCCCCGTTTCCTTTTTGAATGCTTTTTTGATGTATGACGAGGAAAAGAAAAGCGCGTCCGAAAGCTCGCTTAAAGTGACCTTTTCCTTCACGCGGGAGGAGAGATATTCGTAAATCGCCGCGGTGATTTTTTGCGATTCCGTTGCGGTTTCGTTTTCGCTTACACCGCTGATAATCGACTTATAGGCGGGTTTTATGCACTCGATGATGAAAAGTTCGAGCAAAAGACGAATACTTTGCTCGGTGAAAATCCCGGCGTCGTTTTTCTTTTGCGGAAGCTTTGCGAGGGAATGAATTTCGCTTTTATCGAAATATTCCGGCGCGAGTTTGTTGAGCCTTAAAAGCAAGGCCTTGGCAAAACTTGAAACGTTTATCGGTTTTCCGCAAAAATACGAAATAGAGTTTTCTTTCACCGAGAAAACGGCGTAACCGATTCTTGCGCCGTCGTTGCCGCCGACGAGCGAAAATTCGGCGTTCGGCGCAAAAAAGACGCAGTTTCCGCCGGTTAAATCCGCTCGTTTTGCCGAAAAACTCGTTTTCACAGTTCCCTTATCGCAAAAAATCAGGCAAAAAGCGGGGTATTTAATCTTACATATTTCGTTTTTGCCGAGCTGAAAAAAGCCGAATCCGTAAAGCGAATGAACGGAAATCGTTCTTCTTAAAGTCGTTTCGTTTGAAAACACGTCGTTCGTCATACCGATATTATAAGCAAGACCGCGATAAAAATCAACGTTTTAACGCCAATAAAGTTATTTCGATTGACATAAATCGTAAAAAAATATATAATCGACTTATGGAATGCTTTTTGAAGAATAACTACACGGGCGAGGAAACGCCTTTTAAAACGGTTTTGGAATACGGCAGGAAAAACGGCGAATTTCGTTTTTCTTTCGATTGCGAAAATTCCAAACTTTTTTCCGCTTACGATGAGGATAACGAGCCTATTTACAACGGCGACGTCGTCGAACTGTTTATATGCGTCGGCGGCGACAGGAGGAGTTATTTCGAGATTGAAGTTGCCCCGAACGGCGCGGTTTTCTTTGCGGAAATTCGCAACGAAAACGGCTTGCACGCAAAAATGCTTAACGCGAGGTCGTTTTTTTCGAAGGTTACTTTGCGCGAAAACGGTTATTCCGTCGAAATAAACGTTCCGGACGCAATTCTCGGTTATAAAAACGGAGAAGTAACGTTCAACGCGTATAGGATTGAAACGGAGGGCGGAGTTCCGAATAAAAATCTTCTCGCGCTCAATCCCACGCTTTGCGGTTCGTTCCATATGCCGCAATTCTTCGTTCCGCTCGAAGGCTAATGCTCAAAGGCTAATCGAAAAAAACGACGAAGTTAAAAGATTGAAAAATAAGCAAAAGACAAAGCGGTTTAACTAAAAACGGCTAATAAAAACCTAAAAACCTAAAAAAGATTCAAAAGGAGAAGTTATGGATTACCAGGGAACTATATCGAGGGGCGTGAGAGCGCCTATTATCAGACGTGGCGACGACCTTGTGAAAATTACCGCGGATTGCGTTACCGAAGCGGCGAAGCAAGGCGGATTTCAGATTCAGGACAAGGACGTAATTGCCGTTACGGAGGCCGTTCTTGCGAGAGCGCAGGGGAATTACGCAACCGTCGAGCAAATCGCAAAGGACGTTTCGAATAAGTTCGGCGACGAAACCGTCGGGCTCGTTCTTCCGATTTTTTCGAGAAACCGCTTTTCGATGGTTCTCAAAGGAATTTCCAAGGGCGTTAAAAAGCTTATCGTTCAGCTTTCTTATCCTTCGGACGAGGTCGGAAACAGCTTCGTTACGCCCGAGCAGCTTTACGAGAAAAACGTAAATCCTTACGTCGACGTGTTCACCGCCGCGGAGTTCAGAAAAACTTTCGGCGACGTAAAGCACATATTCACGGGAGTGGATTATATCGATTATTATGAAAAAACGGGTAATTGCGAGGTTATTCTTGCCAACGACCCTTGCGAGATACTCAAACATACCAAATACGTCATCAACGCCGATATTCACACGAGAAAACGCACCAAGGCAAGGCTTCTTCGCGCAGGCGCGGAAAAAGTCGTCAGCCTCGACGAGATTTTGACGAAATCGGTTGACGGAAGCGGTTACAACGAAAACTACGGCGTTCTCGGAAGCAACCTCGCCACCGAAAACAGCGTTAAACTTTTCCCGAGGGACGCGCAGTCGTTCGTGGACGCGCTTCAAGCGGAAATGAAAAAGCGCACGGGTAAGGTTGTGGAATGTATGGTTTACGGCGACGGCGCGTTTAAAGACCCCGTCGGCGGAATCTGGGAACTTGCCGACCCCGTTTGTTCGCCGGCTTTCACGAGCGGACTTAACGGCAAGCCCAACGAAATTAAGCTTAAATATCTTGCCGATAACGACCTTGCTTCCTTAAACGGCGAAGAGGCGATTGAAGCGATGAAGGATATGATTAAGCATAAGGAGAGCGACCTTACGAATAATATGAAGAGTCAGGGCACGACGCCCAGAAGAATTACCGACCTTCTCGCAAGTCTTTCCGATTTGACGAGCGGAAGCGGTGATAAAGGCACTCCGTTTATTCTTATTCAGAACTACTTCAAAAATTATTCTATGTAAAAGCTTTAAGCCGCGGCGCGGATAGCGCCGCGGCTTTTTCAATAAAATACGAGGTTTTGCGGTAAGCGTAAAATTATCGATAAAACGCCGAATATTAGTAAAAATAAGGACTGAAAAATGAAAAAACTCATAGTTGCCTCGAACAACGCGGGCAAACTTAAAGAAATAAGAGAAATTCTGAAAGACGTTTACGAAGTCGTGCCGATGGGCGAAGCGGGATTTACCGACGAGATAGAAGAAAACGGCGCGACCTTTTTTGAAAACGCCGTTATAAAAGCCAAAACGGTGTCACTTGCGCTCGGCGCGGACGCCTTGGCGGACGACAGCGGACTTTTGGCGGAAGCCTTAAACGGCGCGCCGGGGATTTATTCGGCAAGGTTTAGCGGGGAGCACGGCAACGACGCCGCAAACAGGCGCAAACTTTTAAAGGAACTCGAAGGGCAGGAAAACCGAAAGGCAAAATTCGTGTCCGTAATCGCGCTTTATAAAACGAACGGAGAAATCGTGAAAGGCGAGGGCGAAACGTGCGGAAGGATTGCGTTTAAGGAAGAGGGAACGAACGGATTCGGGTATGATTCGCTGTTTATTTCCGACGACCTCGGCAAGAGTTTCGGGGTTGCAACGAGCGAAGAGAAAAATTCCGTTAGCCATAGAAAACGCGCGTTAATCGACTTATTGAGGCACTTATGAAAACTATTGTCGTTCTTTCGGACACTCACGGAAACAAAAAAGCGATGAGCAAAATCTCGGATATAATGCTTGAAAGCGACTACGTTTTTCATCTTGGAGATTATTATCGCGATTTCGTCGATTACGCTTACGTTTTGAAAGACAAGGCCTTTCAGGTGACGGGGAACTGCGATTACCGCTCCGGCGATTTCGGGGTGGAAATCGTAACCGAAATAGAGGGCGTTAAAATTCTTGCCACTCACGGCGATATTTACGGCGTTAAACGGGGCAGAGAAAAGCTTTTGAAAAGGGCGAAAGAAATCGACGCGAAACTCGTGTTTTACGGGCATACCCATCAGGCAGAAATCGTTGAAACGGATGGGATAACTTTCGTAAACCCGGGGTGTTTGTACGAATATTCGCCGCAAAAGAGTTTTGCTTACGTCGTTATAAACGACGGGAAAATCACTGCGGTTATCAACGATAAACTCTTTTAAAAAGTAAGAAAAAGGCTGTGAACTTAAAAAAATAAACGCCGCGTTGCGAAAATTTTCGCAACGCGGCGTTCTTTATAAAATTACGTTAGTTGTAATTTTTATAATCGGGGTCTACGGTTTTTTTTCGCACGTAAAATTACGTTTTTTTATAAACGCAATACGCTATCTGTAAATCACGTTGCCTGCCGCAACGCCGTTTTTACCGTTTTGTTTGCAATAGTAAAGTTGCTTGTCGGCCTTTGCGATAACGGAAAGGTCGTTAAGTTCGTTTAAAGTTCCGCAGGCAACGCCGAAAGACGCGGTTACGACGTCGGTATCCGGCAAATCCGTTCTCTTAACGTTCGCTTCGCGCACCGCACCGAGAAGTCGTTCGGCGATTGCCGTCGCTTCCGTTTCGTCAACGTCGGGCAAAATCACCACGAATTCCTCGCCGCCGAAACGGAATAAGTATCTGTCCGTTTTTGCAAGAATTTTTACGACGTTTCCCGAAACGGCTATAAGGGCCTCGTCGCCCTTCATATGCGAGAAATGGTCGTTAAAAGACTTGAAATCGTCAATATCATAGATAATCGCGCTGATTTTTTCGGGCTTCAATTTTTCAACGACGTAGGCGCGGTAAGCGTCCAACGCTTTTTTGTTCAGCGTTCCCGTCATCGCGTCGTTATAAGCGAGTTTGATGAACGAATTGCTCATTTCGGTGATATGGCTCTCGTTCGCCGATTGACGGATAAAAATGGAGCGAACGACGACGAAACCTATAATTATCGCGAAGCGAAGCAGGAAATGCTTGAATAAATTGTAATTTTCCGCATAAGGCAACACCGACGGCAGCCACCAGCTCACGGTTATCGAAACGATAACTACGATAGTGTCGAAGAGCTTATAAGTGGGCGCAATCATTATCGCGAAAAGATAGCACATCGAAATCGAAAGCCCGATTTTGTGGTAGTTGCAGGAAACCATAAAGACGGTTACGCTTGCGATAACCGTCAGGTAATACGCGAGCAATGCGAACCTTGCGACGGGCGAATCGTATTTTTTATAAAATTTCAGGAAAATAAGCATCGCGAGCGACGAGCCGACCATCATATAAAGGGGAATCATATCAATGGTTATCATAGTGTTCAAAACGACGTTTTTAACGAGATAAAAACCGTTCGTGAGAATGAACAACATCGTAGCATAAAACACTATGTTTAGATTCTGCTTCATAAAAACGTATTCCGCCGTGGGGGCTTCGTCAATATCCCTGCCGAGAACCTTGTTGCTGAAACTTCTGAATCTTTCAAGAGCCGAATCCGAAATGCCGACTGTTAAATCCTGCATAACGTTGGGCTTGTCAAATTGTTTTTTCATATCTCTCTCCAAGGCATAAAACGATTTTTCGGCGCGATTTTCGGCCGGTATGCCAGCCGAGAATAAAACAAACCTTGCCAAAACGCCGCAATTTTCGTGCTTTATGGCAAATTCTCGCTTGAAGTACGTCAAGTACGTCTGCGCTCGCCTTCACCAAAAATCATCAAAAATATCGGCGTTTTGGTT
>CALDMH010000009.1 GCA_937915565.1 uncultured Clostridia bacterium
TAAACGTTTTTCGGCCATTAGAAAATCTCGGCGACAAAAAATTAAAAAGTCGGGAAACGAGCAACTCGCCCGCCCCGACTTCCCCTTTTATTTCTTTCGCGCTGTTTTCCTCCGCAAAAATCAATTTTCCGCCTTTTTGTTTCCTTCCAGCGTAATTCCGCGAAGCGGCGAATATTCGTCCGTTACGAGCAACTTCCTTTCCACGAGTTTTTCCCCGAGATACTTCTCGATAACCCCCGCGCTTTTAATCCCTTGCTTCGGAATAACCATTCGCTTCATTTCGCCGAAAAGCAGCTTGTCCGTGTAAACAACTTCTTCGGGAAGTGGCTCTATAAGTTCGTTAACGACGGAAATTCGCTTGTATCGGTAAGGATTTCGCACGCCGTAAAACCGCACCCTCACCCGCTCTCCGTCGGCGTCGGCAACGACGATAACGGGCTTGCCCGTGTCGTTATAAACGCGCAAGTCGGCGTAAGAATAACTCACCATCGCGTCGAAAGACGGCTCGACGTAAGAAACGGCAAGGCTGTGCCTGTGGCGTTCGGTAACGCTTAATCCCGAAAGAAGCGCGCAATTATACGTCGTGGACGAAACCTGACACACTCCGCCGCCCACGCCCTCGACGAATTTGCCGTTTTCGATAACCTTTGCAGTTGAAAATCCCCTTTCCTCCGTCCTTTTGCCAACCGCGGAATTAAAAGAAAACTCCTCGCCGTCGGCTATTTCGGTGAGATTAAGCAATTTGCAGGCAAGCGCGATATTTTTCTTCCTCGAACTTGCGGAAGCGGCGTAATTAGTGGAAAATTCCCCTCTTTTGACGAGCGTCGTTTTAAGTTCTTCGAGCGTGACGGCAGGCTTCACCTCAACGAATTTCGTCGCCTTAAACTTTCCTCCGCCCGCCGCCATAATCTTCTCAATGCCCTCGAAAATTGCTTGTTTATCGACTCCGAGCCCCACTTTTTCCTTTTTAAACTCAAACGGCTCGTCGCGTTCCGAATGGCAAATGAAGGTTGCGTTTTGCGGAGGAACGAGCGACGAATAATACACGTCCTCCACCACTTCGTCGATTTTTTTGAGATACGGCTTGTCGCCCGTCAAATCGATTTCCGGATAAGAATACTCGAAAAACTTA
>CALDMH010000010.1 GCA_937915565.1 uncultured Clostridia bacterium
GTTCCATTATGTCGCCCTTCGTAAACTTACCGATTGTATTGTTCACCGCATTTCTCACTAAATCAATTGCCGACGATTTACCTTCCACTAAAGTTACTCTTTCCTCGAAATCTCTGTAAGCAGCCAAAATCGTTCCGAGCATATATTTTATGAAAGGAGTTATGTCGTTTTCTTCGCTGTTCCAATTCATATCGCTTTTTTCAAGCGTTTCATAATAACTTGCTTTTGTTTTCTCAATTTTACTCTCCAAGCTAACATATTTACCTACGACGTATCCTGCACGATACAAAAGCAAAGTCGTAAGCAATCGCGACATTCTTCCGTTACCGTCATTGAACGGATGAATACACAAAAAATCAATAATAAATGCCGGAATGAGAATAAGCGGATCTATTTCGCAAGAATCCATCTCACGATTAAAACTTTCACATATTGCCTCTATTGCCATCGGTGTTTCAAACGGATCAAGCGGCATAAAACGCACGATTTGCTCGCCGTTTTCTTTAATTTCCGCAATATAGTTTTGCGTGTTCTTAAATCTACCGCCAATACCCCTTTGAGAATAACGATATAATACTTGATGCAATTGCAAAATATATGAAGATTTTATCGGAATATATTCATAACTTTCATGAATTAAAGCCAACGCGTCGCGATATCCCGAAATTTCTTCTTCGTCTCTGTTCCTCGGCGTAGTCTTTTGATCGCATAGTTGCTTTATACGAGTAGCCGTGGTTACAATACCTTCTATTTTATTAGATGCTTCGGTACTTTGTATTTTTGCTATATCTACAAGTTTTTCAAGCGTTGCAGGCTTTTGTTTTAAGAATAACGTCTGCTTCCCTTTGTATTCGTGTATTTGTGCAACCAGACCTAATATCTCACTGTCCCACTTAACATCCTTTAATTTCTTGTAATCAAAACTTCTCATACGCCTACCTCCTAACAATTAGCACAATTATACCACTAAATTGGGCGATTGTCAATAGGTTTGGGTGATTAAACGCACAAATTCAATTAAAATTGGGCGAATTATGTAGAATTTGAGCCACTCGTTTCAAAGGACTCGAATTCGTACCCTTTGCAAACATTAGGCAAATGATTTCCATAGCCATTTTAACTTACGCGACAATAATGTCTTTCTCTTTTTTTGCGTATCAGAAAAAGTCTTGCCGTCAAGTTAAAAAAATATGGCTTAAAACTGAAAGTCGAATAATTTATACGACAATATTTTTTTCCGAAAGCCTCTTATTGTTTGTACCGCTTGACTGCCGCGGCTTTTTCTGATCGGTTGTGGTTGTCGAAAGACAAATCAAAGCAAAAAATAATGGTTAAAATAGCGAAAAAATTTCAAACAGGAAAAAAATCTTCCTATTTGAAGTTTAGAATACGCTCACAAACCAAATATAAGGAGGCTTCCAATGAAGACTGCGGTCATCTACGCCCGTTACTCGAGCGATAGACAAACAGAACAATCCATCGAAGGACAAGTCCGTGTATGTAACGATTATGCCGAAAGAAACGGCATTTTAATCGTTAATCAATACATAGACAGAGCAACTACAGGAACGAACGACAATCGCGATGCTTTTCAACAAATGCTGAAAGACAGCGATAAAAAACAGTTCGATTTCGTTCTCGTTTACAAATTAGACAGGTTCAGCCGTAATAAGTTTGAAATGGCTATGCACCGTAAACACCTAAAAGACAACGGCATTAAAATTCTGTCCGCTATGGAGAATATTCCCGACAGTCCCGAAGGCATACTTTTGGAAAGTTTACTCGAAGGCATGAATCAATATTACAGCGAGGAATTATCTCAAAAAACAAGACGCGGACAGAGAGAAACTCGGATAAAAGGACTGCATTGCGCCGGTAAACTCAATTACGGCTACTATACCGAGAAGAAAAAAGTCTTTGTCCACAGCGAAGAAGGTCCTGTCGTAAAAGAAATTTTCGAGAGATACGCCGCAGGTGAACGCGGTAACGAAATTGCCATAAGTTTCGCAGAACGTGGCATCCTCTATCGCGGCAAGCCTTTCACCGCCGCAAATATTTACGTCATTCTTCACAGTGAAAAATACACAGGCAGGTATGAAATTCACGGCGAAGTTTACGATAATATTTATCCGAAAATCATAGACAAGGAATTATTCGAGCGTTGCAAAGCAAAAATAGACGCCAATCGTTACGGAAATCATATTCCGGACTATTCCTACCTACTCCGAAAAAGAGTTTATTGCGGAGAATGCGGCACAAGAATGACTTCATACAGCGGAACTTCAAAATCCGGTAAAGTATCAAAGTATTATAAATGCTGGAACGCCGCAAACAGAAAGAACTGCAAAGCGAAATTTATGAAAAAAGATTTACTTGAAAGCATTGTCCTAAAAGCCTTGCAAGAAACGTTGACGGGCAAAAACTTATCCGTAATCGTAGACGAGATATATAAACAGCATAATGCAAAACTGTTAGGAAATAATCCCGTCAAAACACTTGAAAAAGAGTTGTTGCGGATAAACAAATCCATAAACAACATTATGAACGCCATCGAACAAGGTATTATAACCGATACAACAAAAGACCGTTTGCAAGAACTCGAATCCACTCGCAAAGACTTACAAGAAAAACTCATTTTTGAACGTATGCAAGAAAAAACGGTTTTAGAGAAAAAGGCTATTGAAAACTATCTAAAGAAAGCCGTCGAACAAGAGCCTGAAATGATGATTGAATTGCTTGTCGAAAAAGTGTATGTGTATAGCGACGACCGTATCGAAATTATGCTACACTATGTAGATACGCCCATTACCCCTAAACCAATTGAATACGATAAAGACGAGAGCCCTGAAGGTGAAAGCCTTCGGGGTTCTCTTATTTATACGACTAAAATCTTCGTCGATAACGATATCTTTAAGGGTATGAATAAAAAAATCCTCGAACCAACGTTCAAGGAAACTCGAAAAATGCCCGTTTTAATTGAAATTAGAGGATAAAACTATGATTTTTACTACTAAAAGGTGTTCGTGCGAGGTTAAACAAACGCAAGAAAACTTATTGAAGTCGTTTTTTTATAAAAACAAAAAAGAGGTTGATTTATGGAAAGGAAAAAATTTAATCGCGGGACTATGGCCGGAGGCGTCGTCAGGATATTGATTGCCGTCGTTGCCATAGCTATCGCTATCACCGTTATAAGTTCCGGTATCGATTCCTACGACCCCGAAGATAAATTCGGAACTGTGTTTATGTGCCTTATCGGCGGAATTATGATTATCGCGGCGGTCGGGTTTATCGCCAACGGCGTAAAAATGGTTATCGACGGCAAAAAATCGTTTGAAGTTGCCCGTAAAGGTCATTCCGAAAACGGAAGAATAATCGACTTATCGGAAACGGAAGTAACCGAAAACAATAACGGTTGCGTTTCAAATTATACGATTTATAACCTCAAATTCGAATATACCGACGATTCCGGGAATTTGTGCGAAAATCAGGAACAAATCAGCCAAAACGTTTACGAAAAATTGCAACAAGCGGCTCTCGTTCCCATTCTCGTTTACGGTGAACGCGCAATTTTCGATAAGAAAAAATTCGACGAAGAAAACAATATTTAATATAAGTCGATTTAAGCGTTGAACTTCGATTTTTCGGCTTTTCGATTTTTTGTGCGGCGGCCGCAACTTGCGGCCGCCGCACTTTTTACCCTAAATATAAAAGACAGGTTTTTTACGCCTGTCTTTTTTTGTGGATTTCATTCGTAATCACTAATTTCAACCTACTTCTTTTTGCGAGCCGATGGGGTTGACTATACTATACCCGACGTTTACGAGATGGTCCGCAACGCGTTCGAGGCCGGAAATTACCGACGAATAATAAGGACTGCATTCCAGCTGACACAAACCTTCCGCGAGGCGCATAAAATGGCTTGCGGTCAGGTTCTTTTTAAGCGCGTCGACGTCGTTTTCGAGCGCGGCAAGTTCCGATAACCGCTCCTTGTCGGAATTTTCAAAAACCATTCTCGAAACTTTGAACATTTCGGTAACTTTATCGTACATACTCTTGATTTTTTCCTTTGCCTGCTCGGAAAACTTTACGTTCTTTTTATTCATTTCCTCGCCCATTTCATAGAAATTCTCGGCGTGGTCGCCTATTCTTTCAAGGTCGTTTAAAACGTGGAAATACGAGCCGATTAAATTCTCGTCGCTTTGTTCGACGTGCGCCGATAACTTGATTAAAAATCTCGTGAGCGCGCCGTTCGTGAAGTCTATTATATCTTCCTGCTCGCTTATCTTCGCGCCGTTTTCCGCATTGAAATTTTCAAGCGCGGCAAGTGACGTATTGACGTTGTCTTCCACCAAATCCATCATATAATCCATTTCCTTTTTCACCTGCATAAACGCGACGGGCGGCATAGTTAACAAACGGTCGTCCACGTATTTAAGGGCGTATTCCTTGGATTTCTTTTTGTTTTTGATGACGAAACAGGAAAATTTAACCAACTGCTTAACGAACGGTAAAAGCAAACAGGTTGTGGTTACGTTGAAAATAACGTGAAACGCGGATATGCGCATTTGAAGAGCCATCGCGCTTTCTCCCGGGAACAAAAAACACAGAAAATCGATACACGGCTGCGTGAATATCCAGATAATTGCAGTGAACAATATCGTTCCGATAACGTTGAACGTGAGGTGAATCAACGCAACTCGCTTGGAATTCGCATTTGCTCCGACCGACGCAAGCATCGCCGTTACGCAAGTTCCGATATTTGCGCCGAGAACGATGAACAACGCGAGCTTTAAAGGCAAAACGCCCGAACCGACCATAGTTATAACGACGCCCGTCGCCGCGGAAGAACTTTGGATAAGCGCGGTGAAAACGACTCCGATAAAAATAAGAAGCAAGGGAAAATTTACCACCGAAAATATATTGGTGAACATTTTCTCCACTAACGGATTTCCGAATGCCTCCTCGCTGCTCATAACGTTAAGTCCGACGAAGATAAGCCCCAGACCGGAGCAAAGCCCGCCCACGACTTTAACCTTTTCGTTTTTGGCAAAGCCCATCATTATGCCGGTAAACGCAAACAGGTACATAAGCATATTGAAATAATCGTTTTTCAACGCCACCAGCACGCCCGTTACCGTCGTTCCGATATTCGCGCCCATAATTATCGGCGTTGCCTGCATAAGCGTCATAACGCCCGCGTTTACGAGGCCGATTACCATAACGGTCGTCGCCGAAGAGCTTTGAATAATCGCCGTGACGCCCGCACCGATGCCCACGCCCGAAAATCGGTTATTGCTTATTTTTTCGAGCATTCTTTTCATTCCGCTTCCGGCGCATTTTTCAAGAGCCGCGCTCATAAAATTCATTCCGACGATGAAAACGCCCACGCCTGCGAGAAGCCAGATAAGGCTTTGAATTAACTGAAATATCTCCTCCGTTGTCAACATTTAAAAGTTTTCTCCTGTGTGAAAAATTGCGTGTTTTTTTCGTTTAAATTACTCTATTTTTACATACGTAAAAATTATACCATAAGGTATCTAATAACTCAACTTCTCATACGGTGGGTTTTCAATAGCGAGCGTAAAGTTTTTGTAAAATTTTTGTAAAGCCCGCCGAGCGGAAAACCGCTCGGCGGGCGTACTTAAAAATCACAGCGGAAAACAGTCCGTCAGACAAACGCAAAAATTACAGCGGAAAACCGCTCGGCGGGCGAATATAAAAATTATCGACGTTCGTTTACAATTTTTCTATTTCTTTAATCGCCTGTTTTAAAAACAATGCCGAAACGAAACAGGTCAACGCTTCCGCAATTATAAACGTCCACCAGACGAGATTTAAAACGTTATCGGAAAGCGTGAATAAATAAGCGACCGGAAAAGCAAACAATATCAATCGCAAAAACGCCGTGACGAGCGGCTTTGCGGCATATCCCAAAGCCTGCAACACGCCCTGAACGGCAACGTTGAAGCCCATAAAAACGAAGCTTAAACTTGCAATTCTCGTGGCTTTGGCGCACACGTCCACGAGAGCCTCGGAGCTTCCGCCGGATAATGCGAAAAGCCTTGAAAGCGGAACGGCGATTATTTCAAACAAAACCGTGATTATAAGCGCAGTTAAAATCGTATCCGCAATTCCGTATTTTACGCAGGCGATTGAACGCTCCTTATCCCTCATACCGTAATTGAAAGACAGGACGGTTATCATCGTATTAGATAAGCCGAACGCCGAAAAAAGAGCGATTTGCTGAATTTTATAATATATACCGAAAGAGCCTACCAAAATGGTCGAATCGACGTTTGCCGCGCCCAAAATCGCGTTCATACCCGCCATCATAACGGAAAGTAACGCCTGCATAAGCGCGGCGGAAATACCTATTTTATAAATCGCTTTTATTATGCTCCACTGCGGTTTTACGTGCTTCGGATGGCCGCAAATTTCCTTATTTTTAAAGTAATGCAAAAGCATTGCGATAAAAAGCGAAACGAACTGTCCGATAATCGTTGCCCACGCCGCTCCCGCAACGCCCATATCCAAGGGGAAAATGAAAACGTAATCCAAAACGATATTCGTAACCGCGCCCGAAATTTGCGCTATCGTGGAAAAAAGAGTTTTTCCCGTTGCCTGCAAAAAACGCTCGTATATCGCAAAACCGATTGAACCGAGAGAAAAACACACGCAAATGTGAAGATACGAACTGCCCATTTCCACGACTTCGCGATTATCCGAAAACAGACCGATAAACCATTCGGAAAGAAACAATCCGAAAAGTAAAAACACCGCGTAAATTACCAAGCACAGGAAAATTCCGTTTCCCGCAACCGCATTGACCTTTTCGGTATTTCTCTCCCCGAGGCTTTTGGACAAAAGCGCGTTTAACCCCACTCCCGTTCCCACGCTTACGGCAATAATCATAATCTGCACGGGAAAAGCGATTGTGAGAGCCTCGTTCGCAAGCGCGCCCGTACCTTTCATATTCGCTACGAATATACTGTCCACCACGTTGTAAAGAGCTTGCAAAACCATCGAGATTATCATAGGCAAGCCAAGCTTCCAAAAAAGCCTTTTAATCGGCGAAACCGCCATTTTGTTTTGTTTGATTTCTTCCATAAGTCACTCCTTTTCGGCCGATAAGATTCGTTTGCAACCAAGCAAAAAAAAATGCGTAAACCCGAAGAAAATCGGATTTACGCATATATTATCGCCACTCATTTTCAACTGTTATTGTAGACTTTTTTGAAGAAAAAGTCAAGTTTTAATCGACGACCGATTTATAAAAAATTACTTAAAATTTGCAAAAAATGCAGATAAACGGTTGACGTAAACGACGAAACGTTATATAATACTTCAAAATTGAACAATTCAAAAATGGAGAAACGAAATGTTTTTTAACGTTGAAATTGCCAGAACAATATCCCTGTCTTACAATGCGGTTTGCAAACCGATTTGCAAGGAGCTCGATTTGCCGCAAACGGCGTTCGATATACTTATGTTTCTGGGCAACAACCCGAAATATAAAACGGCCGGCGAAATCGTGGAAATCAGGCATATCAAAGCTAATTTGGTTTCCGTAAATGTGGATAAACTAGTTAAGGAAGGGTATCTAGAAAGAAAATCCGTTAAGGGCGACAGGCGAAAAACCGAATTGCGCTGCACCGAAAAAGCGGAGGCTGTTATCGCGCGCGGAAGGGAAATTCAAAACGTGTTTCTCAATAAAATGCTTGAAAATCTGGACGAGGAAACGCTGAAAACGTTTTTTTTCGCGCTGAACGTAATTAAAGAAAATCTGAACTCGATTTTGGAAAAGGAAGAAAAGAAATGAAACTGTTTTTGACAATTTTGGTTACGTTTTTTGCCGGAATGGGCGCGGGGCTCGGCACGGGCTTTGCTGGAATGAGCGCGGCGGCGGTAATCAGCCCGATGCTCATTACGTTTTTAGGCATAGACCCGTATATGGCGGTGGGCATCGCACTTGCCTCCGACGTGCTTGCAAGCGCGGTTTCGGCTTACACTTACCATAAAAATAAGAATTTGGACGTGAAAAACGGCTTAATTATGATGGTATCCGTGCTCGTTTTTACTATGGTCGGAAGCTATATCGCAAGCCTCGTTCCCACCTCCACAATGGGCGGCTTTTCCGTTTTTATGACGTTTTTGCTCGGCATTAAATTTATCGTTCGCCCCGTTATGACCACAAAGGAAAAAATGGAACAGGTTTCCGTGAAAAAACGCGTGATTCAATCGATTGTTTGCGGCGTTATAATAGGTTTTATATGCGGTTTTATCGGCGCGGGCGGCGGAATGATGATGCTCCTTATTTTAACGAGCGTTATGGGTTACGAACTTAAAACAGCCGTCGGAACGAGCGTGTTTATAATGACTTTCACTGCTCTTACCGGCGCGATTTCGCATTTCGTAATCGGCGGTATGCCGGACGTGCTTATACTCTGTCTTTGCATTGCGTTCACTCTTTTATGGGCAAGAATAGCTGCGATTTTTGCAAATAAAGCACAACCGAAAACTTTGAACCGCGCAACGGGCGTCGTTCTCGTCGTGCTGGGAATCGTGATAATGGCGTTTAAGTTATTTTAAGATAACTTGTTATCCCACGTTTTTGATTTGGATATTTTCTTTCTTTAAGGAAAATGTGCTCCTATAAGTCGATTATCGACGCTTTTTTGCTTTTAATAACAAAATTGTTAATCGTTTAACACGGCTATAAAGTCACGTATAAATGCAACCGAAATCATAATTCATCTCACGTCGCACGAGGATAAACAAAAAAATAAAAAAAGGCCGAAAGCCTTTTTCGTGGCTGGCGGGCGATAAGAGATTTTGCCGTTTCCCGCAAGCGGGATTCCTTCGGCAAGAATTTGCCTTACGGCAAATTGACGCTCGACGGCACTTTCGTTTTACAATTAAATTTAAAAGGCGGCTGTGCCGCG
>CALDMH010000011.1 GCA_937915565.1 uncultured Clostridia bacterium
ACGGACAAAAAATGAGCAAGTCGCTCGGCAACAGCCTGCTTTTATCCGACCTTCTGAAAGAATATTCCAACGAAGCGATTAAGTTTGCGGTGCTTTCCACCAACTATCGCAACGACATCAATATCACTCCCGAACTTTTCCCCGAAGCCGAAAAACACCTCGCTGATTTTTACAGAGCGTTTGTGGAAGCCGAAAAAGCAGGGATAGAAATCAAGGGGAATTATCCCGAAATCGACAAGAAATTCGACGAGGCTATGAGCGACGACTTCAACACCGCTCTCGCCCTCTCCGACCTTTACGCATATTTTAAGCAAATCCGCGCGCTTATCGCAAAAAAGGACGCTGTTGCGGGGCAAATGCTTTCACAAATCAAAAAAACCTACTCGCTCCTCGGGCTTTTCGCAAAAAATCCCGACGAATTCGTTAAGAATTACGACGCCACGCACGAAGAACCCGTTCCGGACGACGTAAGAGCTTTGGCGGAAAAAATGCAGGCGGCAAGAGCCGAAAAGAATTACGCTTTATCGGACGAGCTTCGCGCGGAAATTCTCGCCAAGGGTTACACCGTTATGATTTCAAAAGACGGCGTTGCGGTGAAAAAGGCGTAAAAAATTTTTATTGCTCCCCAAAAACACAAAATCTTTCTACTCCAAGAGCCGTAAAATTTATCTTATTCACTCATAAAAACGCCGTTTAATCGACTTATAGCCGCATATTTGCGTTTTGTTTGCGCAAAATGAGCGTATGGATAAAGAAAAGGAATTAAGGAAAATAACCGAAAGACTTAACTACGCCGAACCCTCCGAAGTGGGCTTTCTTTTAAAAAAATACTTCGAGCTTTTCGGCAAAATTTAACGGACAAAAATTAACAAGCATAATTCAGCGGGCAAAAGAGCGGGCAAACCGATTAAAGAGAAAATCGGAAAAGTCAATAAGAAAAAGTGAAAAATTCAATAAAAAAGGTCGGGCAAAACAAAACCCGACCTTTTTTAGCCACTCGTATTCTATTTATAAAATCCAATTAGGTATATGGATTACTTTAAAATCACGTTCATTGCGTCGGTAAGATAGTTTCCGACGTTTTCGATTTCGCCTTTATCGACGAGTTCGGAAAGTTCGGGAGTTATGGGAAGCCTGCCGAGCACCGGCAAAGAATATTCCGCGGCAACCTCTTCGAGTTTGCTTTTGCCGAACGGATAAATCTTCGTTTTGCAATCCGGACATTCGACGTAACTCATATTTTCGATTATTCCGAGGATTTTTATATTCATCATCTCCGCCATTTTCACGGCTTTGCCGACAATCATCGAAACGAGCTCCTGCGGGGTGGTTACGATAACTATTCCGTCGACGGGAAGCGATTGAAAAACCGTGAGCGGAACGTCGCCCGTCCCCGGAGGCATATCGACGTACATATAATCGACGTCGTTCCAATAAACGTCGGTGAAAAACTGCTTCACCGCCCCGCCGATAACCGGACCTCTCCAAACGACGGGGTCGCTATCCTCGGGAAGAAGCAGGTTCATAGACATAATCTTAACGCCCTGCTTCGTTATCACGGGGTTGATTTTTCCGTCCTCCGTGCCCGTGGCCTTTTCGGTTATCCCGAACGCCTTCGGAACGGACGGACCGGTTATATCCGCGTCTAAAACGGCGACTTTCCTGCCGCTTCTCAACGTGTTCACGGCAAGAAGTTCGGTCACCATAGACTTCCCCACTCCGCCTTTTCCGCTCATAACGGCAATCATTCTCCCTATTTTCGTTGAAGGAAGCGGTTTTGCCATAAAATCTTTTTTCTCGCAAGCCTTGCCGCAAGTTTCGCAATCGTGAGTGCAATCGCTCATTTTTATCTCCTTATTTCTCGCCGATTGAAGCAAAAAAGTGCCGTTAATCGACTTATAGCCCTATTTATCGTTTATCTTACTATTTTCCCGTTCCGGATTTTTATGTTGTTATACAGCTCGAAATGCGGCACGCAATCCGGCTCGGTGCAGGTTATTATCGTCTGCATTTTTTTTGCCGCAACCATAAGGTTTTCTCTTCTCGATTTATCGAGTTCGCTATACGCGTCGTCCAGAATAAGCACGGGATACTCCCCGAAACGCTCTTTAAATATCTCTGTTTCCGCAAGCTTTAACGAAAGCGCGCAGGAGCGTTGCTGCCCTTGCGAACCGTAAGTTCTCACGTCCACGCCGTTCACCCGAATTTTCAAATCGTCCCTGTGCGGCCCGACGGTCGTGTAGCCGAGTTCGTAGTCCTTATCGATTCTTTCCTTTAATGCGGCGATAAGTCCGTCGTAAATTTCGCCCTCTTCGCCCTCGTATTTATAATCGCCCGAAACGCTCATTTCTTCCTGCCCGTCGGTGATGAGAAAATGCGCTTCCTTAGCGTAAGGCGCGAGCTTCGAAATATAGGCGTTCCTTTCGTAAACCACCCTTGCCCCCGCGCTCGCAAGGCTGACGTCCCACACGGGCAAAGTGTCGTAAACCATATCTCTATCCTTCTCTTTCAGTAAATTATTTCTTTGCGTAAGCACCTTTTTGTACTTTTGCAAAGCATAAAAATACTTACTCGACATTTGCGAAAGAGAAATATCGAGAAATCTCCGCCTGTCCTCGGGAGCTTCCTGGATAAGTTTCAACTCCGCGGGATTGAAGAAAACGGAATTGACGTTTCCGAACAGCTCGCCCACCTTGGAAATGGGAACGCCGTTCACTTTTATTTCCTTGTTTTTATCGTTAAAAAGAGCTATATCCACGGTGATTTTTCCGAAAGCCGAAACGGCCTCGCCGAAAACCGAACCCTTGTCCGCGCCTGCGGAAATAAGCTGTTTATCGCGCCCTGCGCGGGGCGAATAACCCGTGCAAAGATAAAAAATAGCTTCCGCGCAATTGGTTTTGCCTTGCGCGTTAGCTCCGCTTATGATATTGACTCCGTCGGAAAACGAGAACTCTTCTTCGTCGTAATTTCTGAAATTTTTAAGTTTAAGCTGTTTTATTACCATTTTTCATTTACCGACGCAACGATTTTCACGTTCATTATAACTTCAATCGTCTTTTTTGTCAATCGGGGCGTGGCGTAACGAAGAAATATTTTTATTCGGCTTCGTTCGGATTAGTTGATTTTTTTCTTCGATTGGTATATTATATATATCACCTTATATATTAGTTATACGAATTATATTTATACGAATCCGAAAAATACAATTCCGGGAAAGGAAACGAGAAAATGGAAAATTACGAATTGATTTGGGAAAGGGCGTTGAGATATTTGAAAGTTTCCGTCAGCACCATCGCTTATTCCACTTATATCGAGCAGTTAAAGCCGACCGACCTCGTCGGCTCGAAACTTATTTTATCGACGAAATCCGAGCTTTTCGCCTCGGAGGTCGCAAGAAGACTCGTGGATAAAATCCGCGAAGCTCTCGCTCTTGCCGGCACGGGCGTGACCGACATCAAGCTCTACGTTGAAGGCAGCGACGAGGATTATCTTGCAAGGAAAGGCGTTGCGCCCGTTCAGACGGAAATCGATTCCACGCCGATAAACCCCAAATATACTTTCGATACGTTCGTGGTCGGTTCTTCCAACCGCTATCTTTACGCTGCGGCGAAAGCGGTTGCCGAAAACCCGTCCGACAGTTATAATCCGCTCTTTATTTACGGCGGAGCGGGGCTCGGAAAAACGCATATTATGCACGCCATCGCGAACTACATAAAGCAGAACAATCCCCTTAAAAACGTGCTTTACGCCACCTGCGAAAAGTTTACCAGCGACCTTATAACGACTATTCGCCAAGGCAAAGCTTATTCCCAGGAAGGAATGGATTTCAGGAATAAATACCGCAACGTTGACGTTTTAATCATAGACGACGTGCAGTTTTTGGCTAAAAAGCAATCCACGCAGGAAGAATTTTTCCACACGTTCAACGAGCTTTATTCTCAAAACAAACAAATCGTGCTTTCGGCGGATTGCCACCCGAAGGAAATCGAACTGCTTTCCGAAAGGTTGAAAACCCGTTTTGAAGGCGGGCTTATGGCGCAGGTTCTACCGCCCGATATTGAAACGAAAATCGCGATATTGCAAAAAAAGGCCGAGCTTCGCAAATACATTCTTTCGCTCGACGTGGCTTTATACCTCGCCGAAAACTCGGATAACGACGTGAGGTCGCTCGAAGGAATGCTCAACAAGGTCATTTTTGCGTCTATGCTCCACGAAGAGCCGATAACGATTGACCTTGCGAAAGAAGCTTTGAGCGAATGCGCGCAAAGCGGCGGCGAAAAAGAGGCGTTAACGACCGATTCGATTATAGACGCCGTGTGCAATTTCTATAAAATTCAAAGAAGCGACCTTATCGGCAAAAAGAAGAACAAAGAAGTCGTTGAGCCGCGCCAGATTTGCGCGTATCTTATGACGGAACTTTTGTCTATTCCGCTCGTCACGATAGGACAGGCTCTCGGCGGAAGAGACCACACCACGGTTATCCACGCAAGGGATAAAATTTCCGAACTTATCAAGGAAAACACGAGGGTTGAAACCGAAATCAAGGATTTGAAAAATCTTATTCTTAAAAAATAATGGAAACTACTTTTATCGAAGACGAATTCGACGCCGTGGTAATCGGCGCGGGGCACGCCGGTTGCGAAGCCGCGCTCGCGCTTGCGAGAACGGGAATGAAAACGGCTCTCACCACAATAAATCTTGACAATATTGCTTTTATGCCGTGCAACCCGTCGATAGGCGGCACGGCGAAAGGGCATCTCGTCCGCGAACTCGACGCTTTGGGCGGCGAAATGGGCATAAACGCCGATAAAGCGATGATGCAAATCAAAATGCTCAATCGCGGCAAAGGCGCGGCGGTGCAATCGCTCCGCTCGCAGGAAGATAAAAGGCTTTATCACTCTTTGATGAAGCAAACCCTCGAAAACACGGACGGGCTTTATATTCTGCAATGCGAAGTGACCGATATTCTCGTTGAAAACGGCGAAGTAACGGGCGTTGAAACGTCGTTCGGAAGCATTCTGAAATGCAAAGCCGTCGTAATCGCCACGGGCGTTTATCTCAACAGCAGAATCGTTGCGGGCGAATGGGAGCAAAATATGGGTCCCTCCGGCTTTGCGCCGGCGACTAAACTTACCGATTCGCTTATAAGGCTCGGGTTTAAGGTTCGCCGCTTCAAAACGGGAACTCCCGCAAGAATAGACCGCCGCTCCGTGGATTTTTCAAAGCTTGAAATTCAAAACGGCGAAACGGAAATTTACCCGTTCTCGTTTATGACGGACAAAATCCCCGAAAAGCAAGAGCCGTGCTATATCGCTTACACGAACGAAACGACTCATAAAATCATTCGCGACAATCTCGACCGCTCTCCCCTTTATAACGGAAGCATATTAAGCACCGGTCCGAGATATTGCCCCTCCATCGAAACCAAAGTTATGCGTTTTGCGGACAAGGAACGCCACCAGCTTTTCCTTGAACCGGAGGGTTACGACACCAACGAAATTTACGTTCAGGGAATGTCCACTTCGCTCCCTCACGACGTGCAAAAGTCTATGTATAGGTCGATTATCGGCCTCGAACGATGCCGAATAATGCGTTACGCTTACGCGATAGAATACGACTGTATCGACTCTTTGGACTTAAAGCCGAGCCTCGCTTTTAAGGCGATTCCGTCCATCTTCACCGCAGGGCAAATCAACGGCACGAGCGGTTACGAAGAGGCGGCGGCGCAAGGACTTATGGCAGGCATTAACGCCTCGCTTTACCTCCGCAAAAAAGAGCCGCTCGTTTTGAAACGCGACGAGGCTTACGTCGGCGTTTTAATCGACGACCTCGTTACCAAAGGCACGAACGAGCCTTACAGAATGATGACTTCGAGGGCGGAATACCGCATTTTCCTCCGGCAGGACAACGCCGATTCGCGGCTTACCGAAAAAGGACGCGCGGCGGGACTTGTGAAGGACGACAGATACGCAAAATACCTAGAAAGGCAGGAGAAAATCGCCGAGCTTAACAAAAAAGCCGCCGTTAAAATTCCCGCCGCCGAATGCGGGGAATTCGTTAAAAATTACGGTTTCGGCGAGGTTACCGCTCCCCTTTCGCCCATAGATATGGTGAAAAGGAATATTCCCCTTAAAGATATTTGCGAAAAATTCGGCTTGTTCAACGATTATCCTTACGATATTCTCGAACGCGTTGAAACGGACGCGAAGTACGAGGGGTATCTCAAAAAGGGTCGCGAACAGATAGAAAAAGCGCAAAAATTGGAAGAAAAAGCCTTGCCGAACGATATTGATTATCAAAAAATCAAAGGGCTTCGCCTCGAAGCGCAGGAAAAACTGAACGCTATCCGCCCCGAAAATTTAGGGCAGGCTTCGAGAATTTCGGGCGTCAGCCCGGCGGACGTGGCAGTGCTTATGGTTTACCTCGCAAGCCGCAAGGAGAAAAAAGATGACTGAAAAAAGAGTCGGGAATATTTCCGAAAACGAAAACCAACCGTCGGCCGCCAAAAACCCGATTAAAAACGAAACCCAGCCCGCCAAAAACCCGATTAAAAACGAAAATCAGCCGTCCGCCGCCGATAAATCGACTAAAAAACCGATTAAAAAGCCGAAAAAAGGCTATAACGACGATTTTAAGCGCAAATATTTCGATTATTACGACGATATTAAAATCAGCGACAGGCAGGACTGGTGAAATGGAATTTTTGCCGAAAAAAGGGGTTTATAGACACTTTAAAGGTAACTTATACGAGCTGCTCTATATTGCAAACGACAGTGAAACGCTTGAAAAAAAGGTCGTTTACAAAGCTTTATACGGCGACGGCGAAATTTGGGTAAGGCCGCTTGAAATGTGGAACGAAGAAGTGATTTTGCCGAGCGGCGAAAAAGCGAAAAGATTCGCCCTCGTTGAAGAAACCGAAACGATTTAACGAATTCAGGGTTTAATTATTTAACAATTTAATAGAACGAGTTATTTTAAAGGGGCTCGGGCGATTTTTAGTCGTAAAAATCGCCCGAGCCCCGATATTTTTCAAGTCCGAAACCAGATATTTTTCAAACCCGAAATTTAGGGATTCCATTCGCCATCCCTAATTATATTTTATTTCAATTCAAATCTCGCCACTCTCGAACCGTAAGAATATCCGTAAGAGAACGGCTCGACGGGGAAGGAATTTTTCTTTACGCCCTTAACGCTCTTACCGTTATCGAGCCATTTTGCCGAAACGATTTTTTTGTCGGTTTTAAGGGTTACGGTTTTGCTTTCCTCCGCTCTTGCGACGTTCACGTTGGCGCACATCGGAACGTCGTTTATAACGGCGTAATAATACTTCCCGTCGGTTAAAACGGATGCGTTTTCGGCCTCGATGCCGGCGGCGACGGAGTTATAAACGAACCCTTTGTTTACCTTTATCCATTTGCCCACGGCAAGAAGATTCGCTTTTTCCCCTTCGGGAATAAGTCCGTTGCCCATAAGCCCCGTGTTGAGGAGCAAATTGCAGTTGAATTTGCGGCAATCCACGAGCATTTTAATAATTTCCTTGGGCGATTTAACGCAAATATCCTCTTTCGTATAGCCCCAATGGTCGGTGAGAGCTTCGCAGACCTCGCCCGCAAGCGGCTTATCCGATTTGTCGAAGAAGAACGCCTTTCCGCGCTCGAAAGTTACGCTGTCTATCTCGCGATGCCCCGTCTTTCCGCAATAGGCAAGTCCCGTGTTGTTGATAATCATAGCTTCCGGCTGATATTTTCTTATCGTGCCGTAAATGCGGTCCTCCTGCCAGTCGTCGTTCGGCCTGTCCCACATTCCGTCGAACCAGAAGCCGCCTATTTTCCCGTAAGACGTGCATAAAATTTCTATGCTTTTAACGAGATAGTCGATATACTTCGGGAAATCGTTTTTATAATCGGGATTATACCAATCGAGAAGGGTGTGATAGAAAAACGGAACTATTCCCTCCTCGTTACATTCGTCGACGAATTCGCGGATAAGGTCTCTCCCGCAGGCGGAATGAGGCGCGTCGAAATCGTTAAGTCCCTTCGTGTCGTAAAGCGAAAAACCGTCGTGATGACGGGTGGTGAGCGTTATATATTTGCAACCCGCTTCCTTTGCGGTTTTAACGAGCTTTTTTGCCCAATCTTTTTTAACCTTGAACTTACCCGGAAGTTCGGCGTTATATTTCGCGTGGTCGTAAGTTCCGAGCGTTAAAACCCACTCGCCTTTCCCCAAAATACTGTAAAGCCCGAAATGATTGAACAATCCGTAGCCCATTTTCTTGAAATTTTCGATATATTCGTACATTGCTTTCTCCTTTTGAGAATTATGGTTTTATTATAAATACGGAGGAGGCTTTTTGTCAACGAAATTCCGATATTTTGCTTTTTTTTACAAACATTTCACTGCTTTAACTCGTTATCCGACGACATTTTCTTGCGTTATTTCGCCTGCTGTGCTATCATACGATTGTATTATTATATAAATACAGGTGAACGTTTCCGAAATGATAGATTTTACGAAGCAAATGAAAAAAGAATACACCATTCTTTGCCCCGATATTTTCCCGACGCATATGGCTCTTTTCGAGAGTATATTCCGTATGAACGGATATAAGCTGGAAATAGTGCGCGACGAGGGAAAAGACGTTATCGATACGGGGCTTAAATATTTGCACAACGATATGTGTTACCCCGCGATATGCTCGTGCGGGCAGCTTTTATACGCGCTCGAATCGGGAAGATACGACGTGAACAAAACCGCGCTTATCTTTTTTCAGACGGGCGGAGGTTGCCGCGCCTCGAATTATATTTTTCTTTTGAGAAAGGCTTTAAAGGAAATGGGGCTGGACTTCGTTCCCGTTATCTCCGTGAGCTTTTCGGGGCTTGAAAAATACAGCGGATTTAAAATTACGCCGAGAATGCTCAAAGCGGGTTTTTCTTCGCTCGTTTACGGCGATATGCTTTTGCTCTC
>CALDMH010000012.1 GCA_937915565.1 uncultured Clostridia bacterium
CATATCCGAGCAGTAGCCTTTGTAAAGGCAACCGAAGTCCATAAGAACGCACTCGCCTTTTTTAAGTTTCGTATCGCCCGTTTCGTGATGAGGAACGGCGGCGTTTTTGCCGAATGCGACGATTGTGTCGAACGACGTGCCGGAAGCCCCTCTCTTTTTGAAATTATATTCGAGCTCGTTTGCCACCTGCCTTTCGGTTACGCCCTCTTTTATGAAAGGAAGCGTGTCCAGCCAAGCTTTTTCGGCTATATCGCAAGCTTTTTTAACGTATTTGATTTCCTGCTCGGTTTTTACGGACATAAGGTCGCGTATTTCGACGGACGCGTCTGCGTACTCGAAACCCAAGCCTTTCAAAACCTCGAATCCGGCAAGGGTAACCGCGCCGAAATCGATTGCAACCTTTTTATAACCCTTCTCTTTCGCAAGTTCGGAAAGGAAAGAATAATCCGCGCCGAGAATAACTTCCACGCCCTTCGGCTTTAAAGCCTTCTCCGCGGCTTTCAAATATCTGTTATCCACAACGAAGTACGTTTTTTCCTTCGTAATTACGACGAACCCCGCC
This sequence comes from uncultured Clostridia bacterium, assembly GCA_937915565.1. Taxonomy (GTDB): domain Bacteria; phylum Bacillota; class Clostridia; order Christensenellales; family Borkfalkiaceae; genus UBA10281. The sequence continues at coordinate 563 of CALDMH010000012.1, forward strand.
GTACTGTGGAAACCGAGAAAATACGTTCTTTGTTTTTCGTCCGTTATAAGAGCAACGTCATATCCGTTAAAATTCATATTACGCCTCACTCATTAGTTTATTTTAGCACTTTTATCCATTTCAGTCAATAATTTTTAAGGGTTTTAAGCGTTATTTTCTTGTTTTTGTCCGTCATTTTCGTCTTTCGCTTTATCAAAAGGTTCTGCTTCGACGGTTACGGCGGGCTTCGGAACGTAACGATAACTCATTTTTTTAAGATTTTCCGCATTGATTCTGTCTATTTCCGCTTTATATCTTTCGATTTTACGAAGTTGCGCGGGTTTTATTACCAGATGCCATAAAACGAAAGAAACGACGATTATGCCGAAAACGGTGGAATATACGATGAATTTCGTAAAGCTATACGGCTCTTCCGTGCCTTGCGAAAGAATAAACACGACGAGAATAAGCGCGTAAGCGAGCGAAAGAAAAATCAAAGTTATGAGAAAGGACATGGAAAGCGCTTTGCACATATCCGTTATTCTCGGGATTCGCGAAGCGTAGTAATTCCTCTCGCCCATCTCTTTCTTTTTTCGCTCCTCTTTCGCACTGAATTTTACCGATTGTTTCTTTTTGTTATATTCGTCTCTTATCATTCGTTTCTCTCCAGTAACATCTTTTTAAGAAATTGCCCCGTGTAACTGTTTTCGTTTTCGGCAACCTTTTCGGGGCTTCCTTCGGCTATAACCGTTCCGCCGCCGTCGCCGCCCTCAGGGCCTAAATCGACGATATAATCGGCAACTTTTATCACGTCGAGATTGTGCTCGATGACGATTATCGTGTTGCCGGAATCGCGAAGCCTGTCCAGAATGCCTATAAGCTTATCGACGTCGTAACTGTGAAGTCCCGTCGTCGGCTCGTCGAGAATATAAAGAGTTTTCCCCGTGGAACGCTTTGCAAGCTCCGTTGCGAGTTTGACTCTTTGCGCCTCGCCGCCCGAGAGCGTCGTTGCCGGCTGACCGAGTTTTATATATCCTAAACCCACGTCCTGCAACGTCTTGATTTTAGAGTAAATCCGCGGTATGTTCTCGAAATATTCCACAGCTTCGTCAACCGTCATATCGAGTACGTCGGCTATGTTCTTACCCTTAAACTTCACCTCTAACGTTTCGTGGTTATACCGCTTGCCTTTACACTGTTCGCACGGAACGAAAACGTCCGGCAAGAAGTGCATTTCGATTTTGATTATTCCGTCGCCCTGACACTTTTCGCATCTTCCGCCCGCAACGTTAAAGGAAAATCTGCCGGCCTTATAACCTCTTTCCTTGGCGTCGTTGGAAGCGGCGAAAAGTTCTCTTATATAAGTGAACGCGCCGGTGTAAGTAGCCGCGTTTGACCGCGGGGTTCTGCCTATCGGCGACTGGTCTATCGCAATAACCTTATCGAAATATTGCAAGCCGTCTATCTTATCGCATTCGCCGTAACGGATTTTCGAGCCGTTTAACGCGTTGGACGTAACCGGCAAAAGCACTTCGTTTATAAGCGAACTCTTTCCGCTTCCCGAAACGCCCGTAACGGCCGTGAAAAGCCCCACCGGAAATTTTACGTTTATATTTTTAAGATTGTTTTGCCTTGCGCCGAAAACTTCGAGCCACCTTCCGTCAGGTTGCTTCCTCGCAAGGGGAATTTCTATCTTTCTTCTTCCCGAAAGATAATCGCCGGTTATCGAACGGGGTTCGGCGCAAATATCCTCCACGCTCCCCGCCGCCACAACTTCTCCGCCGTGCACGCCCGCTTTCGGGCCTATATCGACGATAAAATCCGCCGCGCGCATAGTGTCCTCGTCGTGTTCGACGACTATAACCGTATTCCCGAGGTCGCGAAGCTTAATAAGCGTTTTTATAAGTTTTTCGTTATCCCTTTGATGCAAGCCGATGCTCGGCTCGTCGAGAATGTACAAAACGCCGGTAAGCCCGCTTCCTATCTGCGTGGCAAGCCTTATTCTTTGCGCTTCGCCGCCGGACAAACTCCCCGCGCTTCTCGAAAGCGTGAGATAACCGAGCCCCACGTCCGTAAGGAATCTTAATCTTGCCTTTATCTCTTTGAGTATCGGATTTGCGATTATTTGCTCCGTTTCGGATAAAACGAGTCCGTCTATAAAATCGTAGATTTTTACCACGGGCATATCGCAAAGAGCCGCTATATTCAAACTCCCGACCGTAACCGCCAAAGCTTCCTTTTTGAGCCTTAAACCGTGACATTCCAGACAGGGCGAACTGACCATATACTTCTCGATTTCGCTCTTCGTATAATCGCTCGTCGTTTCTCTGTATCTTCTTTCGAGATTGTTTATAACTCCCTCGTAAGCCGTGTCGTAACTGCCGGAAAACGTCCGCGAAGAATAAGTGGTTCTGATTTTTTCGCCGTTCGTGCCGTATAACAATATATTCATTATTTCCGGCGGAAGGTCCTTTACGGGAGTATCCAGACTGAAACCGTAATGCTTTGAAAGCGCACGGAAGTACATCTCCGACATCTTTCCCGTGTCGAGATTCCAACCCGAAACGCAAAGCGCGCCTTCGCGAAGAGATTTGTTCGGGTCGCCTATAACGAGTTTTTCGTCGATTCTCGTCGTATAGCCCAAGCCCTTGCACTGCGGACACGCGCCGAAAGGATTGTTGAACGAAAACAACCTCGGCTCTATTTCCTCTATCGATATTCCGCAATCCGGGCAACTGTAATTCGTGGAATAAAGCGTGGTTACGCCGTCGCTTTCGATTGCAACGAGCCCTTCCGCGAGTTTAAGCGCGGTTTCAAGACTGTCCGTAAGACGCTTTCTCATTCCGTCCTTTACGATAAGCCTGTCCACGACGACGGAAATATTGTGTTTTACGTTTTTTTCGAGTTTGACGTCCTCCGACAAATCGAAAACCGAACCGTCTATCTCGATTCTCGCATATCCGCTCTTTCTGTAACCTTCGATTTGCTTTGAATATTCGCCTTTTCTTCCGCGGACTACGGGCGCGTTTACGAGAATTTTCTTTCCCTCGCCCATCGCCATAACCTTTTCGGCAATCGAATCGACGGTGGTTCTCTCTATCACCCTGCCGCACTTCGGACAGTGCGGAACGCCGACTCTCGCATATAAAAGCCTTAAATAATCGTAAATTTCCGTTACCGTTCCGACGGTTGAACGAGGATTGTTAGACGTCGTTTTCTGGTCGATTGAAATTGCCGGCGACAACCCC
>CALDMH010000013.1 GCA_937915565.1 uncultured Clostridia bacterium
TATATGCTCGAAGCCGTTAAAATCGTCCTCGGCGTTGAAGCAAATCCCCGCCTCGGTCGTGTTGGAAACGATTATTTTCAAATCCCTGTCTTTCGCGAGCGAAAGATATTTCGCAAAATCCTCGAAAGGCGAAATAACGGAGCTTAAAACGTCGATTTTATAAACGTCCTCAACCTCTTTTCCGTCCTTAACGCCGCGCAAAACGATATGATATTCGTTATTTTGCGCCTTAAATTTTTCAAGCGAGCCGAACGGTATGGGCTTTACTATATCCACCGAATATTCGCCCGCGCCCTCTCTATTAAGCGTATCGAAATACGCGTCCGCAAAGGTCCTTAAAAAATTCCCCTCGCCAAACTGCAAAACCTTTATCATATCACGCCTCCACACGATATTCTACGGAATAATATCCGTCCTCTAAATTAACCTCGAACGGTTCGAGGTCGAAAGTAAACGCCGTTGCCTTAACGGCAATCTTCTTTTTGCAAACGACATCGCCCGATTGATTTTTTATCACTATCCCGACGCTATAAGTCTTTCCCTTTTCCGCGCCGGTTATCGCAGGCTCGCAAACGTATCCGCCGTTATATACTGCGCCGACTTTTTTATCGAAGCAAATCGTATCGGCAAAGCCCTCTTTGAGAGCGTAAAACGCCTGCTTTTTATAACCGTAAAAATCGATGGGCGGCTTTATATAGCTTCCGTCGTTCGCCCCGCCCGTAAGACAGCACCACGTAAGCCCGTCCGCAGCGAGATAGCGCATATATTTAACGACGTTATACGCGCAAAACGCCTGATACGCCTGGCTTAACCTGAAATTAAGTTTATCGTAAGCCTCGCCGAACGCGCGTTTTTCGTCCGCAAGTTCGTAAGAATCGTCCTTATGATAGCTCTCGGCTTCCCTCGTGCGGTTATCCTGTCTGCCGATAACGGCAAACTCCGAAATAATATACGCGTGGTCTTTGCTTTCAAAAAGCGCAGGTTGCGATTTCCAACCCTGTTCCCTGAAAACGTCCCATTTCCCGCCGTAACCGAGCAAAATTTCGTAGTTATGCGAGCTTCTCACAACCTTTTCGCTCTTCCAGCCGAACGAACTTTCGCAAGGCTCGAAGTCCTGATTGAACTTTCCGTCGTCCTGATAATAAAATCCCTTGTTTCCGTAAAGTCCCCCGCCGTAATAAAGATGCGAACAGGGGCAAATAAACCTCGTATCGTCCGTCGCCTGAACGGTTTTAACGAACTCGTCGTACATTTTATCAAGTACGGCGCGCGAAGAATGAAACTCGTTGCTTCCCTCCCACGTTATTATGCTCGGGTGGTTTATAACCTCTTTCATCTGCTCCGCGTAAATTTTGCCCGCCAGCCAGCCGTTTTTCACGTCAATCGTTTCGGCGGAATCGATTAAACGCGTCGTCCAGATATTCATTAAGCCCAAACGGTCGCACACCTCGGCATATCTCGGGTCGTTGTTGCCGTAACCTAACATATGAAACCGCGCAACGTTGCCGTTTAACGCTTTCGTCATCGCCGCCTGCCACACGATTTCTTCGAGCGTAGGGCAAATATGCGACAAAACTATATTTTCGTAAGGCGGCAAAAATTGCATCCACAATGCGCCGTTTAGCAAAATTTTCTTGCCGTTTAATAATATATCCCCGTTTTTTTGTTCGATTGTCCTGAATCCCGTTTCCGTTATTTCGTCGTTCACAGGCTTACCGTCGTCGATAAGTTCTGCCCGAACGGTATATAAAACGGGTTTTTCACACGCCCATAAATCCGCGTCGAACTCCGTTTCCGCTTCAAAATTTTCCGTTCCGTCGCCGTCGAAAATCACTTCTTCTCCGCAACAAACGGTTTTCTCGCTTTTGGTTCTCTCGCTTTTGCAACGAACGAATTTCGCTTCGCAAGGCGATTTGGCGAGATAGATTTTCGTTTTCAAACCTCTTTTAAAGTTTACGGTTTTAAACGATATTTTCGCCTTTACCCTCTTTTCCGAAATGCCGACGGTTTTCACAACCAAATCGCGGATATGCGATTCGGGAAGAAAATCTATATAAATACCTCTCGCAAGCCAAGCGATATACGGGTCTTCGTTCCTGTGCCAAGAGTAATTTATCTCGGGCGCGCGGGGAAAAACGAGCAGTTTCAATTCGTTTTCGCCCTTTTTCAAAAACCCCGTTATATCCGTTTCGCTCTTTAAAAACCCGTCCGTTTTAAACGCGAAGTTTCCGTTTACATAGACCTCGCCGCAAGGGTCGAGCGAGCCGATATTCAAAATCGCCCTTCCACCGTCGTAAGTAAACTTTTTCGTAAGTTCTACGATTTTATCTTTATTTTTCGCCCCGCCGATTTTAAAAGGAAGTTTAACGTTTCCGAGATTTTGTTTTTTCTCTTCTTTCGGTTCGGCGGTTGTAAAGAAATTCGTTATAGTTTTTCCGTCGGCAGTAAGGCTTTCGGGCTTGAAACTCCACTTGCAAACGGGGTGCATTCCGCCCGAAATAAATAGCGTGTCGGGCGTCGCTTTGTTCGTAAGTTCAAATTTTCCCGCAGGGTTTCCGTTTAACTTCACCTCGTAAAAGTCCCCGTATAAGTCGATTATCACCCCGTTTCGCTCGTTAACGTTAAAATCACCGAGCTTGAAATTTTTGTGGTGATAAGGGTCGGGCAAGCCGACTCTCGCATAAATTTCGCCGTTGCGATAAATCTGCAATTTCAAAATTTCCGCCACGCCGCGCCGCAGTTCTATTATTCGCCCCGTGTCCGTCGTGAGCGGAATTACCTTTTCACGCCTTTTCTCTTCGTCGATATATTCCTCGGGAAGAACGAACGAAAAAGCGAAAGAAGTCATTTTCTCGCAATTAAATTCGCATTTCGCACAAGGCACGGGCGGAATTATGCCGTCCGAAAAAACGAGTTCGCCGCTTTCTTCCGAAACGTTTTGATAAAATTGCCAACCGGGAAAATTTTCGGGCTTTTCGTAAATTTTCGCCATCATTTCGTCAAAAACGGCTCTTTTTCTTATTTTATGAACGATTTTGTAGCTCAAAGCGGCAGTGAGTTTCTTCGTTTCTTCGTCCGAAACGGCTTTTTCGGGCGTACCCGCCCCGTTTTTCTCGTCCAGAAAATCCGAATAGGCTTTGAGAAACTCTATCCTTTCTTCGGGAGAAAGACATTCGCCGTTTGCCGCCGAAAAATCTCCGTGTTTATATTTAAAATTCTTGTCTATCTTAAAAAAATCGTAAAAATTGTTTCCCATTAAACATTCCCGCCTTACGGAGGCCGAAAACGATACGACAACCGCTCGTTTCGTTTGCTTTTTCCTGCGTTTTATAGTAAAATCATCGTATGTTTTATAGATTTACGCTCCCTGCGGACTATTCCAAACAAATATTCACCGATAAGATAAAAGCCGTTTCATACACGGAATTTGAAAACGAACCCTCGCTCGTTCATTCGCACAAAAACGTCACCGAGGTGATTTTCGTTAAGTCCGGCGAAGGCTCGATTGCTTATCGCGACATCGAAACGGAGATAAAACCGAACACGATTTATTTCGTCAACCCGAACACCGACCACACCGAAATATCGAAAAGCAATTTAAGCTATTTCGTCGTTCATTTAAGCGATTTCGTCGTGTCCGACAAGGATAAAATTCCTATAAAGTCACTCGAAGTCGGGCAAAAGGAATACCGCGAAATTATCGGTTTGTTAAGCCTTGCTATGGACGAAATAAAATCGCCGAAAAACACGGCTTTTAAACTCCTCTTATTCCGTTTCTCAAATCGCTTCTATGTGCGGCTTCGCCTCGTTTGCCTATTTTTCAAAGGAATTCAAAAAAAACCGCGGCTTATCGCCGTCCGCTTTCCGAGAAAGCAATTCGCGATAATTAAAGCATCAAACCTTAAAAACCCGCCTATAAGTCGATTATCGGCGGTTTTTTATTTTTGCCAAAGCTCGGCCGCCGCTTCTAAAATCGCTTTCCACACAATATCCGTGCACCACCAATGTTCCCTCGGCGTTATAACCAACCTGCAATTATTTTCGGCGTTATAACGCCCGTAAATTTTCTCAACGGTTTTATAGCCCTCTTTAACGCCTTCAATCGGGAAAATATCGTCCTTTTCGCCCGAAATAATCGTAAGCCGGCGAGGGCAAATAAGCTCGGTCAAATCCTGCATCTCGAAATAATTTATCGCGTTGGGAATCCGGTTACATTCGCAATGCAAAATATCCGGAACCGACTTTTTATACGGGCAAAACGCGCAGGACGGCGCACAAAGTTTAATCCGTTCGTCGTAGCAGGCGGCGTAATAGGAAGTAGTTCCCCCGCCGCTGTTGCCGGTGATTAAAATTTTATCCGTATCGCATTCGGGGAAAAGCGAAAGCATATCTATCGCGCGGGAAACGTCCCACACCCTCTCGCCTATAAGCGTTCTGCCCATAGAAATCGCCACGAACGAAGCGAACCAGCAATTCACTTTCGAGCCGCGTTTTGCAAGGCCCGGTTTTCTTTCGCCCATACCTCTTTGCTCGATTGCGAGCGCAACGTAACCGTTTTCAACGGCTTGCAACGCCATAGACCGCCTTTCAAGCCCGCCGTCGAAATCCTCGGGGAATTTCGCCACGCCTATGGAATTGTGAAACCCCGAAACGTGCCCTTGAAGCGTTATCGCAACGGGATATTTCCTTTTTTCATCGCCGTTTTTTGCCTTCGGCGTTAAAAGATAACACGGAACGCGTTCACCCTCCTCACTCGAAAACTCGAATCGAGTGAGAAAATACGTCCCCTTATCCTCCTTAAAAATTATTTCGAGGTTCGGCTCGCATTTATTGAGCGCGATTTTATCAAGCCCCGTGAGTGAAATAAACTTCTCTTTCAGTTCCCTTCTTCTTGCCTCGTCGTTCTTTTTTTCGTCGAAAGCAAGCTTCGGAGTTATTTTTTCAAGTAATTTTTCGTGACACAAATCGCCGTTTATCATAGTTTCACTCTTTCACGATTTCTATTTTTCCGGGAGCTTCGACAGCCGTTTTAACTTTTCCGTCGCCACGCTCCGCTTTTATTTTTAATTTACCGCCGGGCGTTGCAACCGAAAGGCTAAACTCATTCAACCCCGCAAGTTCGGGTTTTACCGAAATCGTTCCGCCGCCCGCGCCGATAAATTTAACACCCGCGATTTTTTCGACGATAAACGGAATAACCCCGCTCGCCCAGCCGTGACATAAACTATGCCTGAAACCGACGTAACAATACTTGCCCTTATCGCCGTGCAAATCCTGTTTGCCGCTTTCGCCAAGGCTATATATCGGGAAGCACTCGTCCTTCCATTTTATATCGAAATCTTCGAAAAACGTCGTCGCGCCCAAGTTTATCATCGCCGAAAAATATTCTTTCAAAATCGTCAACGCTTCCTTTTTATAGCCTGCGTCGAACAACGCCGAAAAGATGAAATACGCCATAAAAGCGGAAATTCCTTCCGCACCGCCCGCCGTGAGGCTTTCGGCAAATTCCTTGCTTTTTTCGCCGCCGAACAGCATTTGCAACGCGTTGAGCGACTTTTTATCCGTCAACTTCGTATGGCGTTTTTTCGCTCTTTCAAGGATTATCTCGGCTTTTTCGGGGCTTTCGCCCAAGCTTTTCTTCATTTCGGCGATTTTTTCGAGAGTAAACCTTAAAATCGCTTCCACAGCGTAAATATTATCCGCTCCGCCTTCCGTCGGCCAGTCTATAAAAAAGGGGCGGTTGGTTTTGCTCCCGCTGTAAAGACAAGGATTGAATTTCCCGTCCGCATCCACGCAAGCGTCCGCCCGAACGAGAAGGTCGTCGATAAAAGGCATATGCTTTTTAAGGAACGAAACGTCGCCCGTGTAACGATAATAAACGGCTATATCCAGCGCAAGCCACAACGAATAAGACGGAATATTGTTCGCCCAACCCGTCCGCGCGGCGTTTTCAACGCATATATCGATTGAATTTTTCACGCTTTCGCTATCGCCGTAAACGTAAAGGCAGGAAAGAATTTCAACGTAAAGGTCGCCCGCCCAAACGGCTCTGTCGCGCTTTACGCCGTCCCACAAAACGCCGTTTTGCATATTGAGAAAAACCGTTCTGTCGGCAACGTTCCAGATTTCGTTTAAAACCTCGTCGTCGGAGCAAAAATCGCCGACGGCCGGAAGCAGACTATGCGTGAACGCCGCCTGAATCGATAAAAATCCTATATCCGCGTCGTCGAGATTGTCTATTCTTATAAACCTGAACCCCGTCGAGCCGAGCCTGACCTCGGAAATAACAAATCGTTTGCGCCCGCCGATAACGAAAAAAGACCTGACGGAAACAACCGAAAGGTCTTTATTATTCAGAATATTGTTTTTAACTGCTCGCTTTTGCCGAAAACCGATTTTTAAAACCCGCAAGCGGGGCAATTATCAATCGACTTTAAGCCTTATCAATCGACTTTAACGCCGTGAGCCTTGCAAACGGATTTAATCGCCTCGAAATCCTCTTTTAAGTAAGGACTTTCGGACGGCAACGAAAACTCGTGCTTTGCTATCTCGTATAAAAGCTCGAAATTTATCGGGCGAGGCTCGCCGTAAATACGCATAAAGTTGTTGTAAACTATATCGTTAAACGCCTCGTCGGACAAATTAAGTCCGTAAAGAACCGTTCCCCAATGGTCTTCGAGCCCCGGGAAAGGATGCCTGCCGTCGTATTCGCCGTCCTTCGTGAGCATATTCGTTTCGTAAGTAACGGTTTCGGGATAATTTTTGAAGTAATCTTCTTTGGTGAAGCCCTTCGTGCCGTGATTTCCCCTGTCCGTGCCGAAAATGAACCTATCCGAATGTTTTTCGATAAGTTCCTTCCATCTCTTCGGATTTTTCGCAATCACGAAATATTCCTCCGGCCCGGGAACGTTGTCGAAATGCACTCCTTTATAGGTTTCGATAAGCTTTTCGACGAATTCGGGACGGTCGCAGAAAAATCCGAAATGCGCGAACGTTAAAATCAGCTTCGGGTGTTTTTTAAGCACGTTGAGAGCCTGATTCTGGTATTCTTCTTTTGAAAGATAGCCCGTTTTGTACTCGTCCTCCCACATACCTATCGGGTCGCCGACGTGAATTATTATCGGGAAGCCGACCTCTTCCGCATAAGCGAACGCCTTATCGTAAACGGGCGAATCCACGCGGGTTTTCCACACGCTTTGAGAGTTAGGCTTTGCCTCGATGATTTTCCAGCAATCGAAGCCCGCCGCAACGGCTAATTTTATCTGTTCGAGATAACCTTCCGCGGTTTCGGGTTTGGCGTGGTCGATGCAATAGCCCGCGTAGCCGTACGGCGCGAAAGCGTTTTTTAAATACAAACACTTGCTGTTATCGAGCTGCGTTTCCTGAAAAAACGTATGTCCGTTGAGCGCGAGGAAATTCGTTCTCTCGATATGCCCCGCCTCGTTGAACCACCTGAATGCCTGTTCGCTCTGGTCGAGCGGAAAATCCATAGAAATATGGACGTGAGAATCTATATACTTGTTAGTTTTCATTTTTTAAACTCCTTAAAGTTCACTATTTTCAAGTTTTTACGGGCTTCTTCGGCCGCAAACACAAGGCAATGGCCGTTGACGGAATCGTTAATGTCCGTCACCGAAATAGACGCGCCGTCGCCCCTGACGTACGCCAACGCGTCGTGGACGAGCAGATAATCTCCGCCGCCGTGCCCCGCGTACTTGGAATGGTTTTTAACGCTGTTCGACACGTCCACGATTTCCTCGTTGAATCCGAAATTCTTGCCCGAACGGTCGAACTTTCTCAAAGTGAATTTATCGTCTTCGAGATGCCCCTCTATTTCGCCTTTGCTGCCGATTATATGTAAATATCTTCCCGCCTTGCTCGTTCCTCCGACCATCGTGAACGTCGCCGTAACTCCGTCCTCGAAAAGCGTAGTAAGAGTTTGCCTGTCGACGATGTCGCCGCCGCAGGTGTAAGCGCATTTTCCGTAACGGGCGACTTTCAGATACTCGGCTTTTTCCTCCTTGGTTATCTCGTCTATGGGTTTACCCATACCTTCCCACGTCTGGAAAGGAAGCGAATCGAATTCGAGATGAACCTTTTGCGCCGAATAAAGGCAGGTTTCGTTATGCGGGCAGTTATAACAATATTCCGTCGCTCCCTCGGGTGCGTTTTCAGGAATAAACAACGCCCTCGCGCCGAAGCTCGAAACGTATTTCGGCTCGGATTGATTGTTGAGCCAGCAGATAAGGTCGGTATCGTGGCAGGATTTTTGCAGTAAAAATCCCGAACCGCACTCGCTTTCTCTGCCCCATTTTCCGCGGACGAAACTATCGAGGAAGTGAGCTATCCAAACGTGCTCGTTCATTTCTATCGTGAGAATTTTCCCGATAACGCCGTCGTTTATCAACTGCTTCGCAACGCGATAGAAAGGCGCGTAACGAAGGACGTGGCAAACGATTATTTTAACGCCCTTCTCGTTTGCCGCGCGCTGAATGTCCAAAAGTTCCTTTTTGTTGTTCGTAACCGGCTTTTCGAGAAGAATATCGAACCCTCTTTCGATGAGTTTCATCGTGGTTTCGTAGTGAGCCTCGTCCATCGTGGCGTTAATCACGAGGTCGGCGGGAATATTCTTCGCAAGGCAATCGTCAAGACTATGAAAAACCGCGTCGTCCGATAACTTATACCTCGTTTTCGCGTCGTTTAAATGATTTGCGTCCGTATCGACCGCCGCCACGATTTCGAGTTCTTCGGGATTTACGAGCGAATAATCGGCGTAAACCATACCCCTGTTGCCTGCTCCCAATAAAATTGCTTTGATTTTTTTCATTTAATTTTACTCCGTTTATCCGTCTATAAGATTGATTAAAAATTTATCGAGTACGGGATTATGCCCAACGCACCCGTTTACGGCCGAAAGCGTTGTGAGAACGACCGAGCCTTTCCCGTACTTCTTTTCGGCGCATATAGCTTTGTGCTTTTTATGAAGCGCATATTTCGGCTCGTCCGAATCCTCGAAAGTGAACAGTATCTCTTCCGAATCCGCCCAATCGAACTTGAACCAGGCCGTAATATCGCGATAGTCTTTTTCGGCGTTGTAAAAATCCTTGAATTCCTCTTCGCCGAATTCTTTCGTGTATTTGCTTTTTTCGCTTCTCGCGACGAAATTGTTAGCCCTGACCTCTTCCGCAAGCGTATGCACGGGGAAAATCACGTCGTCGCCGATTATATTCAGCGATTTGTTCGTGAACACGATTGCCTTTGCGCCGCCCTTCACCTCGTTTTCGATTTCGGTTTGATGAGCCGTGAAGTAATCGTCGTCGCAAACCACGATTTTATCGTTTCGCTTCCCTCCGCAAATTTTTATAACGTCTTTCACCCTTTCTCCGAAAATCGAGGGCAGGTTCGCACTCTTTTTAAGCGGCGGCTTCACGACGTATAACGTTTCGTCAAAGGTTACGAGAGGTTTAGTTCCGTAAGTTTCGGCTTTCGCCCTCACGGCGATTTTTCCCGTAAAATCCAACGGGATTTCGGTTTCGATTTCGCCCGAATACGTCTGAACGCATTTGCCGCAAACGACGCTCTTTTTGTAAGTCGCAACGAGCTTGTCGTCGAAATAAACGCTCGCCGTTATCTCGGCTTTCACCTCTTTCGGACAATCGCTTAACATATAAATTTCCGTAACGACCTTATCGCCTGCGTAAACCGTTCGTTTATCGCTTCTCACGCTTATCCTCGTCGGGATATTCGCTTCCTTAAAAGCGTAATAAGCGGGTTTCGGCACGCGCTCGAAGTCCACGAGCGTTTTCGTCCAACCGCACGGCCAGGCGTCGATAAGCAAATGCACGGCGGTGCTTTCAATCATATCCGTTCGCCGCCGAAGAATATGAACGTATTCTTTTATTGCCTTTCTCTGCCATTCGCGGCTTGCGGCAATCCATTCCCTCGCGTCGTTTTTTTCGGGGAAAAAGTCGCCGTGCAAAACGTAACACTGTTCTCTCGCAATCGGCCTCGGCGACCACGGCTCGGTTTCCGTTTCGGGAAGCCACTCCGGCGGACAATACTTTTTCAAAAGCTCGAACCTGTCAAGCCCGTCCACGCCGTATTCTCCGCAGCCCGTAAACCAATCCTTTCTTATCGGCGGAAGATACCCTTTATCGAGTTTTCCGCTCGCCATTCCGTGCGAAACGTACCAGAACGTGTAACAATGAAAATCGCTTATTCCGTAAGTGTTTTCTATCGGCGCGTAATCGCCTTCGTTATATTTTATCACCCTTTGGGGATTATCGAGCAGGATTATCTCCCTCGCGGCGTTGAAAAACCTTTCGATTTCGAGCCTCGACATATTATATTGCTCCGTTCCCCAAGCCGTCCTGTCGAGCGTTTCGTTGCAAAGCGATTCCACGATAACCGACGGGTGATTTCTCGTCAGTTTTTCCATTTCGTCAACCTGTTTCGTCGCCTCGCCGAGCGCGGAATATTTAAGATAGGAAAAAAGCGGAAAATCGCTTTGACATAGCATTCCCGTCATATCGAAATAATCGTAAATTTCGGAAAAAACGGGGCGTTGAGTCATTCTGAAAAAGTTAAGCCCCGCGACTTTCGCTATGAAAATATCGTCCAGAAGTCTATCGTAATCGCCGTCCATAACGGCTTTCGGAAGGTGCCCCATTTCGTTCGTTCCGCGAAGAA
>CALDMH010000014.1 GCA_937915565.1 uncultured Clostridia bacterium
CCTTCCTCGTTAAGGAAGGCTCGGCTGAATTAAAGAGATTCGAGATACGCTACGATGTCGCCCACCGTTTGAAAGGTGGAAAGCTTTTCGTCCGGAATGGTTATTCCGTTTTCTTCTTCAAGCGTCATAAGAAGTTGAAGTATATCAATCGAATCTGCGCCGAGGTCTTCTTTTATCGTTGCGGTAGGTGTTACCTGACTTTCGTCGACGTTAAGCTCGTCAACGAGTATTTTCTTAACTTTTTCAAACATTTCTTTTCTCCTTATTGTGTTTTAGATTGATTTTTTGCCGCCTGCGGCCGACGTGATTTTTAAGCCGGAATAATCAAATCAGATTGCCGTTGACCGACGTTTTATACGCCTGCTCGATACACTTGGCAACTGCGACGCCGTTACTCGAACCGTGCCCCTTGACAACGATTTTTTCAAGCCCCAAAAGCACGCTTCCGCCGTAGTTTCTGTAATCCATAAACGCTTTTTCCTTTTTTACTGTTTTAAGCATAAACAATGCGCCTATTTTATTCCAGAACGACGACGTTACGTCTTTTTTAAGCCTTTTGAGCATTTCAAGGCACGCGCCTTCCGTACTTTTTATCAAAACGTTGCCGGAAAACCCGTCGCACACGACGAGGTCGTATTTCCCGGAAAGCAAATCCCTGCTCTCCATATTTCCGACGAAATTAACGGCCTTTTCTTCCTTTAAAAGTTTATACGCTTCGCGGCGAAGGTCGTCGCCTTTCTCTTCTTCCGTTCCGACGTTCAAAAGAGCCACTCTCGGGTTTTCGATTCCGTAAGCCTTTTTAAGATAAGCCGTACCCATAAGCGCGTATTGACGAAGCTGCTCGGGCGTTACGTCTATATTCGCTCCGCTGTCGCACACTCCGACTATCCCGCCGCTCATCGTGGGAAGAATCGGGCAAAACGCAGGGCGTCTTATACCTTCGAGCCTGCCTATTCTTAAAATCGACGCGCCCACGAGCACACCCGTCGCCCCGCAGGAAACGAGAGCTTTTATCTCCTCGTTTTCACGCAAATCCATAACGGCTTTTATCATCGACGAATTCTTTTTTAGTCTTATTGCGTCGATAGGTTTGTCGTTTCCGTCAACTTTTTCGGGTGAATTTACTATTTCAACCCTGTCGGCAGGATATTGCTTGCCGGAGAGTTCGCTTTTTATCGACTCCTCTTCGCCGTATAAAACCACGGTTAAATCGTCGAATCGTTCAAGAGCGAGAAGAGCTCCTTCCACGTTTGCGCTCGGGCTGTTATCCCCGCCCAGACAATCGATTGCTATTTTCATTGTTCGACGTTCTCCAAAACTTTAACGTATGCGCGGCGGCGTTTGTGCCTTTCCGCATTGAATCTCTTCCACAGGTTCTGCACGGCGAGATTATCCTCTTGATTTAAGTTGGTTTCAACGTATTTCACCCCGTCGCTTTTCAAAATATCGACGATTTTGGCGGCGATTATCGTAGTAACTCCGCGGCTTAAATAATCGGGACGAATAACGATTAAGCCAAGGCTTAAAATCTCGGGCTTGCTTATCGCTTTAAGCAACCTGAAAAGCGCGAGAAGCGTGAATTTACCTTTCGATTTTTGAAGAGCTTTGCCTATCGACGGAAGGAAAAACGCAATACATACCGCTTCGTTTTTGTCGTTGAGAACGGCCATTATATGGTTAACCTTCAAAATCGCGCGGAGATTTTCCGCAACGATTTTTTCGTTTGAACGCGGAACGGGAATTCCGCCGTAAACGCCGTCGTCGCAGGTCTTTAAAAGGCCGAACAAATTGTCAGAATATTTATCGAAAAATTCGTCCACGGTTTTGAATTCGGCAAGACGCAAACCGTAACGGTTCGTCACGAAATCGGCAGACGTCCGAATATCTTCTATATCCTCGTCGTCCGGAAAATAAATCTTCGCTTCAACCCAATCCTGCTCCTTTTTGTATCCGCAGGCCTCGATAAGCGCGCCGTAATACTCGGCGTTATAACTCTCCTCGAACGAAGAAAGTTCCTCAAAACCCTCGACGAGAACTCCTCGCCTGTCTATATCCGAAAATCCGTAAGGCCCACAAACGATTTTCGCGCCCTTTTCGGCAGCGAATTTTTCGACGGCGTCGAAAAGAGCTTTTGCCGCTTCCTGGTCGTTTTCGCAATCGAACCTCGTGAAGCAAACTTTTTTCTCCGCAGGCTTTTCGCCGCTCTTAACGGCCTTTTCTTCGGACTTTTCGTCGCCTTCGTTACCGTTCTCATTGTCGTTTTCGTCGTTTATAGCGTTATCGTCAACGGCTTTTTCGACGGTTTCGGCTGCCGGTTTTTCGGCAGGCTTTTCAACGGATTTTTCAACCGGTTTTTCAATCGGTTTTTCGGTCGGCGAGTTTTTAAGTATCGCCGAAATACGCCCGACGGTTACGCCGTTTCTTTGGGCAAGAAAATAAGCCGTTTCGCATTTTTCGCCGTCAGGATTTTCCGCGGCAAACAAATTCATTTCGTCCGAATAAACGGGCGGAACGAACGCGGCGTTTTTCTTATACATTTTCAGCGGGAAATCGACGAATTCTTTAACGTCTTTTCCGCTCTCGACTTTTTTAATTTCTACCATAAAAATAATAGTTTGTTTATTTAAAATCGTTTAATTATCCGAAAGGCAAGACGCGCGACGCTTTTTAAAAGGGGGCGACCTCTTTGGTCGCAGGAATTTTAAAAAGCAAGCGGAACAAAGCATTTCGGGATAAATATAAACCATATGGTTAAAGCGTTTAGTCGCCCGAAAGGCAAGGCGCGCGACGCTTTTTAAAAGGGGGCGACCTCTTTGGTCGCAGGAATTTTAAAAAGCAAGCGGAACAAAGCGTTTCGGGATGAATAAAAGCTTTAACGGTGCTTGGAGTGGAAAAAACCCCCTCCCCCGTTCGGCCCGCAATGGCTTCCCGCCGTTGGGTTCGTGGTTATAATTTCGAGGTTTACGTTATCTCCGTATTTCGCTTTTATTCTTTCGGCAAGGTCGGCGGCTATATCGGATGCGTCGGTGTGACCGATTACGATTCTGTGCTCGGCAACCTTATCGCCGAGTTCGTCCATATAAGCGAGAAGCCTTTCAATAGCCTTGGTTCTCCCGCGTTCCTTTCCGATGCTTAACATCTTGCCTTCCGCGTTCATATAAATAATCGGACGAATACCGAGAAGCGTTCCCATCGTTGCGGAAAAACCTCCCACCCTGCCGCTTCTCTTGAAAAATTTAAGGTCGTCGGCAAAGAAATACTGGGAATAGCAAAGAACTTCTCTATCCGCCCACGCAACGATTTCTTCGGGCGTTGCTCCGTTTTTATACATATCGCCGATTTCTTTGGCAATGTTGTAACTTATTATGGTGATACCTTTGGTATCGACCTCGTAAAACTTCCTCTCGGGGAAATCTTTTTTCAATTCATTCAGGGCTTCGTCCATCGCGTCGAAAGAACAAGTCATCGCCCTTGAAAAATGAACGTATAAAATATCGTTGCCTTTTTCAAATTCGGGACGAAAATAAGCCTTGTATTTTTCAACGGAAACCGCGCTCGTTGTGGGCAAAACTCCGGAGCGCAGCTTATCGTAAAAAGCCCGCATATCGAAGTCGTCGCTGTCCTCGTAAGGGAAATAGGTTTTTCCGTCAATCGAGAACGGCATACTTATGAGTTTATATCCGTACTCCGCCGCAACGGCAGGGGTTACGTCGCAATCCGTATCGGTAAAAATCGTATACATCTCTCTCCTCCAAAATCCCGACCGATTATTCTAAAACGAACATATAATCGTAAACGGGCTGGTCGCCTTCGATTACGATAACTTCGGTTTCGGGGTAATCTTTTTCAATTTCTTTTTTAAGTTTTTCGGCTTCTTCTTCGTTCGAGGCTTCGCCCGTGAACATAAGAATAAGCCCGTAGTTTCCCGCATTTATCTTTTTCAAAAGCGTTTTTGCAGCCTCGTTTCTGTCGCGGTCGTCGCTTATTATATCGTCGCCGACGAAACCGATATAATCGCCGTTATAAACCGACACTCCGTTCTTTTCGGCGTTTCTGTTAGCCTTGGATACGCAAGCCGTTACGACTTCCTCAATCGCCTCGCCGACGCCGTTTATAACGTCCTCGGCTTCGCCGTCCGTTTCCATCATAGAAATTGCGGCGTAACCCTCGCCTATCGTCTTGGTTTTTACGACGTATATCTCCGCTTTATCGTAAAGTTCTGCGGCTTGCTGCGCAGTGAGAACCACGTTTCCGTTGTTCGGGAAAACGAATATGCGCTCGGCGTTTACCCTATCGAACGCGGCGATAATATCGCCTGCGGAAGGGTTCATACTCTGCCCGCCGTCCACGACCTCGTCCACGCCGAGAGAAAGGAACGTTTCCTTTAAGCCCTTGCCTGCGGCGACGGCTACTATACCCGTTTTCTTTTTCTTTTTGCTTGCAAGTTTCGATTGCGCGTTGTCGCCTTTTTTAACCGCTTCGCTGTGTTGAAGCGTCATATTTTCGATTTTAAGCGTTAAAAACTCGCCGAAATTCTGGCAATAACGCAAAATGCCGCCGGGGTCTTTCGTGTGGACGTGAACCTTTACTATGCTGCCGTCCTTAAAACACACGACCGAATCGCCGACCTTGTTGAGATAAGCGGAAAGTTCGTCCGCGCTGAAATTCTCCACGTCGGTTTTAGCACGCTGCAAACGAAGCAGAAATTCCGTGCAATAACCGAATTCGAGAACGCTGTCCTCGTTAAACAACGAAAAATCCAACTCGGAATTCTTTGCGGAATTCCCGATATTGACGTCCTCGGAAAAATAATCCTCTCCGTTTTCGAGAGCCTCTTTCATTCCCTCGAATATGTAATAAAGCCCCGCGCCGCCGCTATCGACGACGCCCGCTTCCGCAAGAACGGGCAAAAGCTCGGGAGTTCTGTCGAGAGAACGCCCCATTTCGTCAAGCAGGCTCTCGAAATATTTTTCGATTCCCGCATCCGCGTCGCACTCCTCCGCAAAATTAACCGCGTCCTTAAACACGGTGAGTATCGTTCCCTCAACGGGCTTCGATACCGCCCCGTAAGCCTGCTTAACGCCGGCTTTCATTCCGCGTTTTATGTCCTTTAAATCCGCGCTCGAAAGGCTGTTGAGTTCCGAGGTGATTCCGGCGAAAATTCTCGAAAGAATAACCCCCGAATTTCCTCTTGCGCCTAAAAGCATTCCTTCCGCGGCGGCCTTGGCGGCTATCCCGAGATTGTTCCCGACGCGCCTTGCCGCGGCCGTTCCCGACCCGAACGTCATAAGCATATTATCTCCCGTATCTCCGTCCGGAATGGGAAACACGTTAAGGTCGTTTATATCCTGTCTGTATGCGGCAAGTTTATTCGCTCCGCCCGAAAGCATCCAAATAAACTCTTTACCGCCGATAGATGTAGTCTGCTGCATTTAATCCTCCGAACCGAAAGCAAGGCGAAAACCCCGCCGCCGATTCTCTTCGGTTGAGTATTTGCGTAATATTCTGTTCTTCGTTCAGCCCCGTAAAATACGATTCCTATAAAAGCCACAGTATGCCGATATTAACATACGCTATACTATTATATAATAATTCTACGCTCAAAGTCAACGATAATTTCATCATAAATTCATAATTTATAAAAAAACGAAAAAGACGGCCCGATAAGGACCGCCTCTTTCGTTTGTATTTTAAGGGGGATTAGGGTAAGCTGTTTAAAACGTCCGCATTTCTTCGCTTCCGTTTACGGCTATAATATAACACCCCTGTGTGACGGCTATATGATAAAGGGATAAAAGATTTTTTTCATCGTTTTTTCCGCTTCGCACGCTTTCACCGCCGCAATTCCGCCCTCTCTCGGTTCAAACGTACCGCAACGTCCGCAATCGAGCAGATTTTTTACGATTTCCGCAGACTTTTCACATTCGGAAAAATAATAAATCTCATCGTCCTCTTCCGCAACTTTTTCGGCTCTTTTTAAAAACTCGTCGTAAAGTTTGCTTTCGTTTCTTTTTTCGCTTATTATATCCCTCATTTTCCCGAATTTATCGACCGCAAAAAAGTAATCGTCGGCGTTTTCGTCGGCTTCCGAAACGACCGTTCCTGCGGCGTATTCGTTAAACGTGTTTTTAACCCTTATCGGCACGCCGGAATTTTTCAAAACCGTCAGCGACGCCGGATGAAGAACGTTCACCGAAAAATCGCAGAGTTTTTCCATCTGTGCAAACGAAATACGCCTTAGCGGACGAGGTTTTACCGCGTGCGGAAATCCGTTTTCGATTATCTTTTTCCCGAGGCTCGGCGGAAAACTTAAAACGCCGTCCACGTCGGTATAATTCAGATATTCCTCCGCCCCGAGCGACAGGGCGAGAATCGCGCCCGTTATATCTCCGCCGCCTCTCGGAAACAACTTCGCGTTTCCGTTTATATCCGAGCCGTAAAAACCGCCCGTCACGAATCCGCCCGTTTCGCGATATTTTTCCCTTATGAGATAACGCGAAAAATCAATATCGGGTTTACCGTCCGAACCGAAACGAATAATCGTCGCGCTATCCACGAAAGGACGGACCGTCAGCGCGGCGAATATCTTCGCGTAAAGATATTCGCCGCGCGAAATCAAAAAATCGGACGACGAGGACAATTCTTCCTCCCGCCCGATTTTCATTAGTTCGTCAACTACGTTAAATTTAATTTTCAAGCTCTCCGTAAGGCGCGTCAGCCTCACGCACAAATCCGAAAAAATTCGCCGCTCGCCCACGCCTTTCAAAAACATAGAATAAGCGTCTATAAGTTCGTCAGTAACTTTTTTTTCGGGTTTTTCGTCTTCGGTAACGCGACCGCCCGCCGAAACCGCTATAACTTTAACCGACTCGTCCCCGCCCGCGATTTTTGCGGCCCGAAGCATTGCGTCGGCGTTTGCCATAGAAGTTCCGCCGAACTTGGCGACTTTAATCAATAGTACATCACCACAAACACGAACACCGCGAGAATTGCGGCGAGCGCGGCGGATACGACTATTCTTAACACCGTTTTTGAAGTTTTGTCTTTACGTTCTCCGTTCATATTGCGTTCTCCTGTTAAATCGGTTTATAAAATCAATCCTTTTGCTCCAAAAGTTCCTGCCAGTAATACTCTTTAAGTGTTTGACGAAGCATTTCCGAATCGACGTAACGTTTTATCTTTCCGCCCTGCGCAATCGAGATAATACCCGTTTCCTCGGACACAATGAGAGAAGTTACGCTTATCGTTTCGGTTATTCCGATGCCAGCTCTGTGACGAGTGCCGAGTTCCTTCGGTAAATTCACTTCCTGCGAAAGGGGAAGGAAACAGCCCGCGGCGTGAACCTTTGAACCGTTTATAACCATTGCCCCGTCGTGCAAGGGGGTTTTCGGGAAGAAAATGCTTTCAATCAACGCCGCAGATATTTCGGAATCGATGATAACGCCGCTGTCGATAATCGTTTTCGGCATATTTCCGTTGGCGAGAATTATTATCGCGCCCACGTCGTTTTTGGACATATTCTGAACGGCTTTAACTATTTCGTCTATCATATGATTGACGTTTTGGGCAGCCGCGCTGTTTTTAATGACGTGCTTGGTTTCGGCAACCTTTTTCACGCCCAAATCCCAAATATCTCTTTTTATTTCCGTTGCGAAAAGAATAAACACAATCAGCACGAACGGCGCGACGACGAAAAAGTAAGTGAACGGCTGTTTCTCCTCTTCGGTGAGCATAAACAACACGCCCGTTATCGCGACGTACGCAAACATAAGCGCGATAAGCCACTTTGCGTTGTTCCTCTGCAAAAGATTGATGAGGTAGAAAAACAGCACGAACAGCAGGAAGACGGTAAGCACCGTCGTCGTAACGTCCGCCGAAAGGGCGTTTGCCACTTTATCGAAAAATTCTTTCATATCTACTCCTAAACTATATTACGATTTACTCGTTTATTATACCTGTTTATTTGAATTTTGCCCGTCTTTGCCCGTAAAACAGGCTTAAAGATTTTCTTTAAGGCGCAAATTCAATCACTCGATAAGAACGTTTAATATTCCGTTCCATATAGCCGAATTCGCTTCGATTTTGCCCTGTTTGAACAATGAATCTTCTTCGGAAAGCTTATCCATAACGAATTTCAGCCGCTTGGGCGAAAATCTTCGGGCTTGCTCGCGGGATTTTTTGACGGCGTATTCCTTTATGCCGAGATACCCTGCGAGAGCCGCGTCGCTTTCACGGGATAACGAAACGAAAAGAAGTTTCCTGAAATGATAATAAAGCGAAACGAAAAGTTTTTGTCCGTCGCCCGCCGACTCCGCCATTTCCGTAAAGGTTTCGTAAGCCTTATCGTATCTTTTAGAGGCGATAAAATCCACAACCTCGTATAACTTGTAATCGGTTTCCTTAACGCAAAGTTCGTCTACGTCGGAATCGGTTATCTCTCCGCCGAGCCGATAAGACGTGAGTTTTTCGGTTTCGCCGTTTATTCTCGTCATATCGCCGTCGCAATAATCGATTAACTTTTCAATCGCAAGCGAGGTTATCGTGCAATTCTCCGAGCGAACTTTGTTCGTTATCCAAGCGGTTAAAAGAAGTTTATCCCCCCTGTCGCAATCGACGACGGTGACGTTTTTCTGCTTTGCGAGATTATCCGCCGGCATCGAATCGCAAATAATAAGAACCGTCGTTTCGCAAGGGTTTGAAAAATAATCCGAAAGAGCCTTCAAATCCGCGGCGAGCGGATAATATTCCTTGACGACCACCACTCTCTTCTCGCTCATAAACGGATAACTGACGAGCGCGGAAATAAGCTTGTCGGGATTGCCCTTCACGTCCTGCCCGTCGAAATTGGTAAGATTAAGCTCAGGTTGAGAAAGACACTTATCGCATATGAGTTTTACCGAATGAGAAATGAAAAAAGCGTCCTCGCCGACGACGAGATAAATTTTTTCCACGCCGCTTGCAAGGCTTCTTTTGAGTTCCCTGAATTTCATATTTGATATTTTACCATTTTTCGCCGAAAAAATCAACAGTTTGAAGCATATTAAAGTAATTGCGTCTGCTATTGAAGCGATTACGCCTGCGAATGACGTAATTGCGCCTGCGGTTGAAATAATTGCGCCCGCGGTTGAAATAATTGCGCCCGCGGTTGAAATAATTGCGCCCGCGGTTGAAATAATTGCGCTCGCGGTTAAAATAATTGCGCCTGCGAGGCCGCACGAAAAAGATTAAAACGCTTCCGATTAAGCATAATATAGTTTGTGAACAAAAAATATAAAAACCGAAAATCAACGATAATCGCCGCGATTGCCCTGTTTTTCTTTATCGTTTTCGTTTTTGCCGCAGGGGCGTTTTACGATTCGTTTTTCCCCGTTAAATACGACGAGGAAATAACCCGTTTTTCAAACGAATACAACCTTGAAAAAGAACTCGTGTTTGCCGTTATAAAAGCCGAAAGCGGCTTCGATAACCGAAAAATCTCGGAAAAGGGCGCGACCGGACTTATGCAAATAATGCCCGAAACGGCAGATTATATCGGCAAAGAGTTTTTTAACGGCAGGCATTTCGATTTGAGTTCGGCAAACGACAACGTCGAAACCGGCTGTTTTTATCTCAATTACCTGTTCGCAAGGTTCGATAATCTCACCGAAGTTCTCGCAAGTTACAATGCGGGCGAGGGAAACGTCAAGTTATGGAAAAAGCAAAAGAAAAGCTGCCTCGACGAAGACGATATACCGTTCCCCGAAACGAGAAACTACGTTAAAAAAGTTATGCTATACGCAAAAATTTACGATTTAAAATTGCGCTGACGCTTTACTTTTCGGGAAACCGTCTTAAAAATATGCTTTTACAGCGACCGCGAAAAATACGCGGTAGATACGAGCTGCGTGGGAGATTTTCCGCTTCACCGAAACTTCAACGAAGCTTCAACGTGAACGAAGAACACTTTGGATAACCCCCCGTATAAGTCGATTAACTCGTATATTTTGTAAAATTAAGCCGCCTGCCGCCGCGTTTTATTCGCGGCGGCAGGCGGCTTAATTTCATTTAAAACTTCACTTTAACAAGCGTTTTATATCGGAAATTATGCTCTCGTTCGTAATTCCGAGTTCTTTTAAAAGTTCCGAGGGGTTATACCTGTCGTAAAACTTCTTTTCAAGCCCGTAGTTTTTAACTTTAATATCGGCGTCGCCGAAATAAGAGGCGATTTTCTCCCCGAATCCTCCGCTTAAAACGCCGTCTTCGAGGGTTATTACCGCTTTGTGATTATTTTTCAATCCGTCAAGCGTTTCCTTATCGACCAGCGAAGCAAACCTCGGATTTATAAGCGTCGGCTTAAAACCGAGTTCGGCTTCTATCGCCTTTGCAAGGCTTTCGCCCTTTTGATAAAAATCGCCGAGGGCGATTATGGCAACCTTCTCGCCGTTCGTTTCCGTTTTGTATCTCATTTCACCATCGAACTTATCGGACGAAACGCCGCTTACAATCTCGCCGCCCGGAATAAGCACGACGGACGCGCCGCTACAATCGTCCAAAGCCCAATCGAGCATTTCGCAAAGTTCCTTTTCGGTCGTGGGCGCAAGCACGTTTAAATTCGGAATATTTACAAGCATAGGCTGAATGAAAATTCCGAGATGCGTTACGTCGGTAAGCCCGGAAAACGACGAATAGTTCAGCAAAATCGTGACGTGATTGCCGTTTATGCAAACGTCGTGCGAAATCTGGTCGTAAGCCCTT
>CALDMH010000015.1 GCA_937915565.1 uncultured Clostridia bacterium
TAGATTTATTTAACTTTTTTCTCTCTAAATGTTGCACTTAGTTTGACAATTCATCCCGCCGAACGACGCGTCGTTCGGCGGGCATAATCGTATAAGAATTAAAAATGACCGTTAGTGATGGCGAATGGAATCCCTAGTTATTCTCGGCCGGTATTGCAAACGGTATTCCCGTTTAAAAATTTACTCAAAAAGAGAAAGCGCAAATTCGCAAAGGGAGTGGTCCTCTTCGCCCGTTCCTCCGCTGACGCCAAGCCCGCCGACGACCTTTCCGTTTCGTTTAAGCGGAACGCCCCCGCCGATTATCATAAGCTTTTCGTCGTTTTGAAGCCCGTAAAACGTACCGTTCGGTTTAACGAGCTCGGATAATTCCATAGTGCTCATTTTAAGCGCGGCGGCAGTGTAAGCTTTTTTCACCGCCACGTCGAAACTGACGAGAAACGCCCCGTCCATAACGTGAACGGAAATCGGATTTCCCTGCTCGTTGCAAACGGCGATAACCGCCTTTTTGCCCCGCCTTTCCGCTTCCTTTTCGATTATTTCGGTAAGTTTTTTGGCTTCATCTAAGCCTATTGAACAGTCGATTTTATCCATAACCTTCTTTATAACGCTCGCAACGATTTTTTCGGTTTCGCCGTCCGGCACTGTTTTAGCGGGTTTGAAATCGGCAGGCACTGTTTTAGCGGGCTCGGATTTAGCAAACTCGATTTTTGCAGGCTCGTAAATCGAGCCGCCCGAAGTGTTTTGCATTCCGAACGAAGCGTTTTGCGTTCCGAACGAGTTTGCGAGCTTTACTTCCGCTTTTAAAAGCGCGGAAAGCCCGTTGAGATATTCTATCGCCCCTTTCGGCGAGCCGTATTTTAAATCCGCGGCAACGAGTTCTCTTTCGGCTTTTCTTGCGGTCGTTCTCGCCTTGTTGAACCTTGCGGCGAGCTCGTTCAACGGCTTTTCCGATTGCTCATTGAACTTCATAAGTACGCCTATAAGCCGATTAACGCGCGATATTTCCTCTT
Source organism: uncultured Clostridia bacterium (assembly GCA_937915565.1). Classification (GTDB taxonomy): domain Bacteria; phylum Bacillota; class Clostridia; order Christensenellales; family Borkfalkiaceae; genus UBA10281. The sequence goes on from CALDMH010000015.1 coordinate 1,011, forward strand.
CCGTGACGAAAAACGCCGAATCTCTCGGCGAGGCTATTCCGTTTGAGATTTTGTCGACAACCGCCAGAATTTCTCTTGCCACGCGCCCGAATTTTTCGCATTTATAAATCGAAAGGATAAGATACACTTCGGCCGAAAGTTCGTCTAAAACGCCGATTGCGGAAAATCGCGAATCGGATTTAGAAATTTTAAATTGTGAGGAAAGGGTGGACTTGCCGTCGTTCCCTTTGCCGAAGTATTTTTCTTCCATAATAACCTGTCGAAATAGTATTCAGTGTCTTATCCGCCGATTCTTCCTTTAAGTCCGTAAGAATTGACGACTTCCAAAAGCTCGTTCATAAGTTCTTTGGACGGAGGTTCGATTCCGGTTAAGGCGTAATCTCTGCCTAACCCCACGTATTTATCCGTTCCTATTCTATGATACGGCAAAATGTGCATTTCGGTTACGCCTTTAAGGCTGCTTGCGAATTTCGCGATTTGCGCGATTTCTTCCTTCGTTGCGTTGAAGGTGGGGATAACGGGCGTTCTCACGATGAGCCGAGTGCCTGCGTCGGTAATTTTTTTCGCGTTTTCCAAAATCAATTCGTTTGGTTGCGAGGTGAATTCCTTATGCTTCGCGCTGTTCATATGTTTGACGTCCATAAGGTAAAGGTCGAGATAGGGAAGATAACGGGAAATAACCGAAAAATCGGCGAAGCCCGTTGATTCCATAGCCGTGTTTATACCCCTTCCCTTTGCGGCTTTCAAAAGCGCGACGGCAAAATCGGGCTGGGTGAGCGATTCTCCGCCCGAAAGGGTGAGCCCGCCTCCCGAACGCCTGTAATATATTCTGTCGCGTTCGATAATATCGATAATTTCGCCGACGGTTACGTCCCTTCCGACGATTTTTTCCTTGCCGCCGAGCGTCATTTTTTCCACGGCGTAATGCTGACCTTCGGGGTTACAGCACCATTTGCAGCGGAGCGGACAGCCTTTTAAAAAGACGATAGTCCTTATTCCGCCGCCGTCGTGAATGGAATAACGCTGAATATCGAAAATTCTGCCTTTAACTTCGAGTTCGTCCATCAAAATCCTCCCTGTTCGGTACGGTTGATGATGTCTTCCTGCAACGAGCGGGAAAGCGTTGTGAAGAGCGCGGAATAACCGGCTACTCTGACGACCAGCCCCGTGTAATTTTCGGGGTGTTTTTGCGCGTCGCGAAGGGTTTCGCGGCTGACCACGTTGAATTGCATATGGCTGCCTTTCCTGTCGAAATACCCTTGAACGAGCGCGACGAAGTTTTCAAGCCCGTTCACGCCGGCAAGGGCGGTCGGGTGGAATTTCATATTGTAAAGAGTTCCGTTCGAGGCGATGAAATGGTCAAGCGTGGAAACGGAATTGCAAGCCGCGGTAGGTCCGTGACTATCTCTTCCCGCCGCGGGCGAAACGCCGTCCGCAATGGGGGTGTAAGCAAGCCTGCCGTCGGGAGTTGCGCCCGTTTGCGCACCGAGCGGAACGTTTGCCGAAACGGGATAAAGCCCCGCCTGGAATTTTCCGCCGCGCGGATTGGAGTATTTCTCCATTTCCTTCGTGTAAACGTAAGCTATTTGCCTTGCGAACTCGTCCACTTCCTTAACGTCGTTGCCGTATTTGGGAAGTTCCTCGACGTCCTTCAAAAGCTTGTCGTATTCCGCTTTTTCGGCTTCGGAACAGGGATTTTTTCTCACGGCTTCGTAAACGGAAGCAATTTCTTCTTCCGAAAGCGTCTTTCCGTTTGCGGCGAGCTTCTGGCAAACCGCAACGGTGAGTTTTTCGGCCGCGTGGCCGTCCAAATCCTTGCCGTAGTTGTGTTCGAGAGCCTCTTTTATAAATGCGAGGGAGTATTTACCCTCCTCGAAAACGAGCGTTTTGATTGCCCAAAGTGCGTCGGTCATATTGGCGATGCCGAAGCCCTGCGGGCCTGTGAAGTTATAAACCGCGCCGCCTTCCTGAACGCTCTTGCCTTTTTTAACGCAGTCGTCCACCATACTCGAAAGGAATGGAAGCGGGCATCTCTCCGCGTGGGCCACGTCGATTGCGTTGTCGGCGTTCACGAGAAGGGAAACCATATAGTTCGATTGAGCTTTGTAAGCGGCGAAGATTTCGCCGAAACTGTTCATTTCGGCAACGTCGCCCGTTTGCAAGCCCACTCTTTCGCCGTCCTCGTAACCGTTTTTGAAAACGAGTTCGAGCGGGCGGAGCATATTGAAGAACGCGGCGTCGTGCCAGCCGTCGGTTTTGCCCGATTTTTGCGGCTCGACGCAGCCGATGATGTTGTAATCTCTCGCGTCTTCGAGCGTAAGTCCTCTCGACATAAGCGCTGGGATAATCACTTCGTCGTTATAATAAGCGGGGAAGCCTATGCCCGTGCGGGTGAGCTCGGCGGCTCTTATAAGGAAGGCGTGCGGAGAACCGTTCCAAACCCTGACCGAGAAAGACGGTTGGGGCAGGAAAACGTGTTCCGTAGCCGTAATCGTCATAAACGAAAGGTCGTTGGTTGCGTCCTCGCCGTTTGCGTCCTGTCCGCCGGCGATGAGATTCTGGAAAAGGCTGTATCCTGCAAAGCCCTCGGCGGAAACTGCGTCGCGGCACTTGTTCAAATCGTTGAGCTTAACCCAAACGCAATCGATATATTCCTGCGCTTGCTCCCTCGTCATACCTTCTTCCAAAGACTTTTTGTAAGACGGGTACATATATTGGTCGAATCTTCCCGGAGAAATGGAGTGTCCGCTCGATTCGGTTTGAATAAGCAACTGAACGAACCAGAAACTCTGGCACGCTTCGTAAAAACTTCTTGCGCCGAATTCGGGAACTCTTTCGCAGTTTTCCGAAATTTTAAGG
>CALDMH010000016.1 GCA_937915565.1 uncultured Clostridia bacterium
TTTTGAAATTTAATAATATAATATTGAAAAGGCAGGGTCAAAATAGTATAATAATTTCTTACACTCAAAATCATTGTACTTTTCTATTTGTGTCCAATCACAGCATACGAATTTCCATTTATTCTCATGTAGCAATATTATATTTTGTATTAACTCCACCTGATTAACTATTTTAGTGATTAGTGCTTTTGCGAATCTATTTTCCTTATTGCAAAATGGAACATTAAATTCTCCCTTATTATTAAATCGCATAACACCATTAAAGCAACTTCTATTCAAAAATAAAAAGTATAATGGGTTATGGTTTTTATTAAATTCCTTGCGCATTTCATAATAAAAACTGCGACCGCGTTCTTGTAGTTTTGCTCCATTGATTTCTAAAAACGCTCTTACAGACTCAGGCGTTATTGTTCTATTTTGAAGCGCCTGATAAAAATTGATAATATGAATATTATTATCGCAAACTAATGCAAATTGTGGATTGATACTGAAAAGGACTTCACCTGAACCTAAAAATGGCTCAATATATAGAGTCTCTTTTAATTCGGGCATTTTCTTTACTATCATAGGTACTATTTTTGTTTTTTTGCCTTGCGTTTTAATCGGTGAAACAATCATGATAATTTTCCTCTGCACTGCAATGTTATTTATAGTATACAAAAAAACAATTAAAAAGCAAGCAAATTTACAACTAAAATAATATTCGATTTGCGTTATTTACGCTCGGCCAAACAAAGAATGTGGGTTGAGTAACCTGCCTTTTTGGTTCTTTTACAATAAAAAAGTGATTTGAGACGAAATTAAAAGATTAAAACGTATTCAGGATATATTATGGTGTCGGGGAGTTTATGAAAACGAATGAAAATGCGGAAGAGTATTTGAGAAGTTTGGGGTTAAGTTGGATAACGATAGCGGAGGCGATGTCGGACGAGAATTACGACAGAACGATAGCGTTATTAACGAAAAATCCCAAAATAACGAAAAAAGAGTTGTTGGCTGCAATCGATTTGATAGAGTATAAATATTAAAATCTACTATTAAGAAAAGTCGTTATATGCGTAGATAATATCGCTTTCTCGCGGGTTTATCGTGCTGATACCTGTTGCTTTTCTATTGTCCTCTTTATTCAAAATGACGGGTGTATGGTGTTTATATCCCGCTTCGGAGTGCATCGTGGCGATAATAGGAGTGGTTTTATACGTAATAAAAACCGTCAGCATAAAAGCGTGTATTTGCGATAAATTTTTATATGGAAAGCCCGACGATTTCGCAGTTGCGAAATCGTCGGGCTTTATCGTTTAAACCAACTGAATCTCACGAGTATAATAGCCTCAATGAGCCATAATAATCCTTAATAAGCCTTAATAAGCCTAGCGTAAAGATACGATAAATACTTTATTAAGATTTGTAAATCGTATTGTGCAACCTGTCGAGATAATTCCATTTTATCCCGTTAAAACCGCAACTCGAAGCGAGTTCCACGATATTGCCCGTTCCGATTTTTTCTATAACGGTACAGTTGTCGGTTTTCCCGTTGTCAACGGAAACGAAATCTTTAAACGCTATTGCGTTTCTCAAAGAATTAAATTTTTTCGCGTCGTTCGGATATTTTGCCATAAATTCCGAAAGCGTGTATTTCACATAGTCTGCCGGTTTATCATCCTTTCCGTTTTCGTCAAGATAGATGATGAATCTTGGCGTAAGAGTAGGTCCTTGATTATCTTTTCCGACCGCATAAGCTATAAAATATTTGTTATTTTCGTCATACGGAATGTACTGCAATTGCAATCCCGATTCGCCGCATAATGTTACGTTTTTGATGCTGAATTCAAGTTCCCCGTAAAGAGTTGCAGCCTTGCTGATTGTTCCGTCGTTTCTTCCGACGAAACCGCCGAAAACAACCGATTTTTGGAGATAAGCGTTGTCGCCTTGCGAGAGAGTTATCTCAATCGCTCTTTCGGAGAAACTGCTTTCTATTGTGCCCGAATTATAACCTGCAAACGAACCTACGTTGCAGTTAAAGCTTCTCGCGAGATTTACGGAAACCGCGCCGCCCATACCGCTTTGATTTACGTTTCTCATAACGCCGTAGTTTGCGCCTACGGTTGAGCCGATGCAGAACTCGTCGTTGCCGTCGATTCCGATTTCTCCGCCGGCACACGACATAAACCCGTCTATAAGTCCGTAATTCGCGCCTATCGCGCCGGAAAGAGAAATTTTCTTTTGGGCGGAAACGTTCATAGTAAAGTAGCTCATAAAGCTAAGGCAATCGATTATTTTTCCGCTCGGCGTAACTTCGCTTGCAAATGCGCCGAGAGAAGTAGCGTCGGTTTTTCCGCTTATAGAGAAGCTTCCTTTGACGGACAGATTGAATACCGTGCCGCTTATTTTGAAGAAGAATCCGAAGTTTTGTTTTGAGCCGCCTTTTGCCGATATATCGATTTTGTAGCCGTTTCCGTTCAGCGTTCCCGAAAATCCTTTTTCTGCATTTGCTCCGATAGCCGTCCAGCTGACTTTTTCGTCTTCCAAAACGTAGCCGCCTGCCGTGATATTATTCGTTATAACGTAATTTCCCTCGGGCGCAAGGTTTATATTTTGCAATTCCTCAAAAGTCGAAACGGGTTTTCCGTATCTGGCGTAAAGCGTAAGGCCCTTTTCGGTTGCGCTCTTTTCGGTAACGCTCTTATCAATCGCGCTTTTATCGACCGCGATGACGGGGTTGCCGTTTTTGTCCTCGTAATGGCTGAAAATAAGGTCTTTTGAGTTCGGAACGGGTTTATCGAGTTCCGAGGTAAGTTTGCCGAACGGAACGCCTTTAAGCACTTTTTCCGTCGTTTCGTCGGAGAATTTTCCGTCGCCGGAATTTAGCGTGACGTCAATGAGTTCAACGTCCGGTTCGTAAACGGCGTAATAAGTGGTTCTCGTTGAATATACGGTTTCGGAAAGAGTTTTTTGAGATATAAAATCTTTTCCGTCCGTTGTCCAGCCGATAAATTTCATACCTTCGCAAACGGGGATTTTATCAAACGAAATATTTTCGCCCGCAGTGCCGTAATCGAAAATTTCAACGCTTCCGTCGGGGAAAACCTGTAATCCGGTAAGGTTGCCGCTTTCCTTTTGGGCAGTGTAATGAACTTCCGAGCGGAAGGTAAGTTCGACTTTAACCGCCGTGTCGTGAACGTAAACGCCGTAGAAAACGGTATCCTCGGTGAAGGTGATTTCTTCGCCGGCTTTCACCGAAACGGGTTTGCTTCCGTCCGTCGGGCGGGTTGACCACTTGTCGAAACGATAATAGTTTTCGCTGTAATAATTCACTTCGGGCGCAGTTATTTTGCTGCCGTACGCCTGATAATAATTTGCAACGTGCTTAAAGCCGTTCATAAATCCGGTGCAAACGACGCCGTCGAGTTTCGTTCCGTCAAGTTCGTAACATTCGCCGTCCGAAACGAAAGCGATATTGATAATTTTTTCGGTTGCGGGTTTGAAAACGATTTCAACCGTGGCGTCGTGGTCGAACGGAATATTTGCCATATAGCCGTCGTTGTAGAACGCGCTAACGTATTCTTCGCCGTCCACCGTCCATTTAAGGTAATCGGGAACGAAGGTTTTCGACTTGCTGTCCACGGCGAATTCGTTTGCCGTAATGTAATAACTTCTGCCGTATAAATCGCTTACTTTAAGTTCGGTTTTGGTTTTATCTCCGCCGAAGTAAACAACGCCCGTGCCGTCCGATTCCTCGGTTTCGACTTTGCCTTTGAAGGTAAGGGTTATAGTGGCGGGATTAAGCGAGTAGTAAGCGTAATAGGTTACGTCGGAGTTTCCGATTTTCAAATCTTCTGCGTCGACTTTGGTATCGATAGAGTAGGGTATCGTCGTCCAGCAAAGGAAGATAAAATCGCCTTTTTCGTCGGAGTAGTTTTTGGGAACGACGGAAGAAATATCTTCGCCGTAAACGCCCGTCTTTGTAAGCGTTTTTTCGCCTCCGTCAAACGTTCCTCCGAGCGCGTCGAATGTCGCCGTGTGCGATTTGCCTTTTTGGGCAAATTGCGCTTTGAAAACGACGTATGTTTTTATATTTCCTGTTAAATCTTTTTCTTCGCCGACGATATAGTCGTTTGCGTCAACGCCCCAATCGATGAATTCGTATTCGTAAACGCCGTTCACGTCTCCGCGGAAGGGCGCGGCGAGCTTTTCGTTTTCGATAATTTCCGCAAGCGTTTTGCCGAAGTAGTCGCCTTCAAGTATCTTATAGTAATACTCATAGCCGTAATCGCCCGTGCTTACGAAGGCGAGAGTGGGCTGAACCGTTTTTTCGACGAAAACGGGGGAATACGTTTCGTTTTTCACGAACGCTAAACGAATTCCGTAAGGCAATTCTTCGCCGACGGAATTTTTCCAGCCGTAGAAAGAGTAATAGGTTTTAGTATCGTTATCGAAATAGTCGTTGACTTTCGGTAAAGAATAGAAAGCCGTTTCGTCGGTTGAGCCGAACGTCCAGGTTATACCTTTTTCGATATGCGCAACTTTGCCGTTCGGTCTCGTTTCAACCGTAACGCCTTCGGAGAAACTTTGAAGCGGATTAGTTAAAACGAATTCTGCGGTAAGTTCGTTGAGAGCGTAAGTCGCGTTAAGGTAAACCGTAATATCTTTTTCGGGCATTCTTGCGGGAATTTCCGAAACGCTCCAATCCACCGAATAATCTTGCGCAACCTCGTCAATCAACGACAAAGGATAACCCGCAAGCTTGCTTATAACGGTTTTGTCGTCGAAATTCACTTTAAGCAAATCCACGTTTATCGGTTCGCCTTGCTTTATGCCGAAATCGCCTATTTTTTGTCCGTTTGCAACGACGTTGACGTAATATATCGGTAATTCGCTGAGCCCTTTGCGCTCGTAAAGGATATAGTAAATTCTGTTTTTGGTTACGTCGGGCATAGAGGATACGTCTTTATAGCGGCTTGCGGCCTCGTTTTCGGGGTTAATATCGCGATAGCCGGTGATGACGTAGGTATTTCCGTTTTCGGTAAATTCTTCGCCGATTTTGAATTCCGCAGGCGGATTCGGGCGAATAGTTTTACCGTTGTAATTAAAGGGTTTATATTCCACCTTAACGCGTTTAACGGTTTCCGTTTCCAAAACGTAAGTTTCGGTGCGTACGTTTTCGTCTTTGTAGATTGCCAAAAATTCCGCGCCGTTTTTGATTTTCTCGAAGTTATCGAGGTATAAATCGGAATCCGTGTTGACGTAAATTATCGGGTAAGAGCCTGCGGCTACGTCAAATCCCGCGAAGAAATCCGAATTCGGGTCTACGGCGAAATAGCCGTTTTCAAATTTCATTCCGCTAGCGCACTCAAAATACTCGTATTCTTTACCGCTAATATCGGGCGCGGTTATTTTATCGGTTAAAACGATAAACGCGCGGAGCGACGGAACGAATTTCATTTCTGCCGATTTTATAAGGGTTTTTCCTGAATAATCGTCCGCAGTGACGTATTCGGGATAATAGAAATCGGCAGTGAAAGTGCGTTGCTTCCATTTCAACCTGTAATAGCAGGTGTTCACTATCATATAGCCCTTGTAAATTACGGTTGCGTTTTCGTAAGTGACAATCGGGAACGTTCCGTCAAAGTCTTTATCCACTTCGTCGCCGAGGAATGGGTAATATTTTTCCCAAAGGTCGTTTATATCGAGGTAGTAACCTTGACGGACGGGAAGCGTATCTACGGTGTATTCGGGCGGAGTTACCTGTTCGCCCTCTTTGAACGAATAATGCGCGAGAACTTCCGAATGAGTCGAGCCGCTCCCCGCGTAATATTCGTTTCTGAATTCGCTGTGCTGAACGGCGTAATCTCTGCCGTCCGGGTTGCGATATTCAACGTAGAATATTCGTTCGATTCCGCTTGCGTAAACGCCGTGCTTCGGCAAAAGTTTGGCTTTAACCGCAAATTTCAACGATTTAAACGGGTACGACTTCTTTATGAGAGTCGACCTGCCGTTTATCGTGACGTATTTGTCGTAGTCTTTGGTTTGATAATCGGGTGCGTCGATAAACTCGAATTCGTAGTCGAGATACGCGCCGTACTGATTCCGCGAAGCGTTGTCTATAACCTCTTCGCCCGTGACGATGTCGAGATATTTCATCTGCGCCGTACTCATTCTCACGCCGCCGTAACGCGAAGTTAAAACGAACGGAGTTTCCGGCGAGTTGGTTTTTTCAACGAAATCAAGAGGAATAAGTCTGTCGCCGACGCCGTATAGCGATATTTTTTTATCGAAAATATCCGTATTGACGTCGTAGACGAGGAATTTTGCGCCTAATTTGGCGTTGACGAATAATCCCACTTCAAGATACATTCCGCCGTACAAATGCGTTTCCGAAACTTTGTTTACGGCGTCGTAAGAATATTTGAAACTGACGAGTCCGCTGAGCTCGATATACGGTCCGAACCTGAATGAAACGTAAGCCGCGGCAACGCTATTCAATTTTAAAACCGAAAGCGATAATTTCGCCTCCAATCCGCAACGGAATCCGACCTGTCCTTTAAGCGAAATCGAAATGTCTATCTCGTTTGCGGCGGTCGCTCTCGTAAATTTGAATTCATCATACATAACCGGCTTTCCGTTCGCGCCGTTAGCTGTTTCGCCGTTGGTGAGGTTGGTCGTTTCAACGTAATGATGAGAGAATTCGACGTAAAGCCCTGCGCGCGCTCCCAATGAGCCGACCACGTTGAATTCGAGCATAAGCGAAACGACGGGCACGGGCAGGGGAATTTGCCCCAAAGGAATACTGAAAATATCGACGTATTCGAGTTCGCTGTCGTCCCAAAGCGGACTTCCCGTTACGGCTTCGGCAAACTTGTTTTGTCCGTCTTTGGCTATATCCATAACGTATTCGACTTCGTCGGTTATGTCGATAACGCCGTGAATATCCTCGTTTGCGTCGGAAAACTCAACGGTTGCGGCGAGCGCGATAGAGAAGTCGTTCGTAAGGTCGACTTTAACGTCGGTGTAAAACCAAAGCAGGGGATTAAGCGTTACGAGCCTTGATTTGCAAATTGTGTAGCGGTAGTCGACCTGCGTTTTATTTTTTATCGTAACGGAAACGCCAACCTTGAAATTCTTTATCTGAATTTCGCCGCCGAGCTCGATTTCAAAAGCGAGAACCGTCCCGCTTATATCTATTTTAACTTTCGGTCTTTGGAACTCGAAGCCGCCCAAAGCCGCGTTGAACTCAATCCTTTCGTTTTCGGGAAGTCCGTTTGCGTAATCCGTCACCGTGGGCGACTGCGCAACGGCGTTTTTCACCGCGTTTTTAAGCATAATTATGCCTTCGTTGTTTTCAACGTTTTCGGCAATCGTTTCGGGTGAAAGGTCAATCACGCCTTCCAGTTCCGCCTGTCTTTCGCCGTAAACGTCAATATCGAGGTAAATATCGTCTACGTTCGGCGTAACAACGTCCATAACGAGAAATTCGTCCTCTTTAATTTCCGAGCCGACGACGTATTGCATTTTTTCCTTTTTAACGGAGATAACTTTGCAAATATAATCGTCGTCTTTTTCTTCTTCCGTTTCGCCGACGGTAACGACAGTGCCTCCAATAATATCCTTCGTCGTTCTCGCAACGATTCTGCTGACGTTCTTTTCCAGTCCGGAATCCATATAGACGTAAACGTTTTCTTCCCATTTGGCAAGTTCGGAGGAGAGAAGCCTTACGGTGGGCTTTTTAACGATAATCTCTTTTTCTTCCTTATGCGTCGTAACCGTAACTTCATCGGCGTTTTCCGTGTCTTTTCCGTCAACGGAGATAAATTTCACGGAGGGCGTCAGGGCTTTTACGGAATAAGTCATTCCTTCTTCAAGCTTTTTGTTCGGCTCAACGATAAATCTTTCGCCGTCGGACGGGCGGCAGATAAGGTCTATTTCCTCGCCGTTTAAAGAAGTAAGCGAAACGTAATCGGAAATATTTTCGTTATGTAAAACTACGCCCGCACTTTCCACTTCCATTGCGGGTGAAACGGACGCGTTTTTAACGTTAGTCAATTTTTTTAGAGTTTCGTTTTTTTCGGAAAATCTTGCGTAAACCGTAACGTCCTCGTTCACGCAGTCCTTTTTGGCAACGATTTTACCGTATTCGTTATCGTAATACCACCCGTTAAACGCGAAGCCGTCTTTATAGGAAATCGGCAGTTCGCCCATTTCGTCGCCTTTTTTAACGGTTCGCGGGGCAATTTCGTTTCCGCCGTTAGTCACAAAAGTAATCGTAACGTTTTCGTTTTTCTTATTGCTCGAAACGACGACGCCGACGATTGTGCCGATTATCGCCAAAACCGCAATCGCGGCGGCAATAATGATAATGGCGGATTTTTTGATTCGTCTTTCCATAAAACAGACCTCCGTTTATTTCTTATATATAATACGTTTATTTTCCTTTGTGCGGGACTTTTTTTCAGTCGTGGCCGATTTGCGGCCAAATTTCGGGCAAATTGAAGTCAAAATGCAGTAAAATTGTGCTTAAAATACAAAAAAGCGCAAGGAAAAGAGCTCTTTGCGCTTAAATTTAACGTGTTTCATAGGCGGAACCTCCCGTCGTACGTATAAAATGTGTTTTTTTGTTCAAAACTTGCGTAACCGATGCCCGAAAGCAATCGATAAAGGCATTATATCACATAAATTTCTTTTTTTCAACCCCAAAACACAATTTCCTTGAAAAACTTTGTGAAGCCCGTCAGGATATTTTTAAATTGTCCTCTTTATCATTATATAAGATATATAAGCGAACAGAACAAATGTGCTCTTATAAGTTCGTTAAACGTCCGAAAAGCCTCATAAAGACAACTTGAAGAGCAAAAGATGGTCAACCTTGCTGCAATAAACCACAATTTTACTAAAAGAAAATATAAATTTATCAATTTTGAAGCAATTTTTGACGTTAAAAAATTTGTTGAAAAATGTCAAAATTTAGTATGATTTATAGGTGCAAATATGTGAAAAATAGGATAAAAGCATCTCGAAAAAACTAAAAAACCTATTTTTTTTTTTTCATAATAATTCGTCAAAATATTAAAAAATACTTGACAAAAATATTTGTGCAGTATAGAATAATGTTGACCTTTGGCTAATAATTTTATTGATATGAAAGGTAAAGAAAGGTACGAGGACGGAAAAGAGCGGACGATGAAGATGATAAAGGCTATAAAAAAAGGATTTACGTTAGTAGAGTTGGTAATAGTCATCGCTGTCATAGCGGTGCTTTCCGCCGTGCTAATTCCTGTTTTCGGCAACGTTATCAACGATTCCAAAGTGTCGGCTCTCAAAGCGGATTTGGACACTTGCTCGACGAGAATGCGTTTATACGCGCTCGATAAGAGGGTAGACTATTATACGCCTGCCGTAGCGCGTGACGTTTTGGAGCAAATGGAAATAGCCGGCTTGTATGCGGACGGTTCAAACGGATATTGCATTGACGGATACAGTATTTGGTTCAATCAGGAAAATTTCAATTTTATTCTTGTTAAAAACAGTGAAATTTCCAAATATATAGATAGAGGCGGAGCGACTGCGAGCGTTTCCGGTGGAAATACCGCAGCTTTTGCCGCTGATATTTTAGATAACGTAGCCGCTGAGGGCGACGTTGTTCAGGGAATAGAGAAGTCCGGTGCGTCGGAAAAGCTTAAAATGGTTCCGCGCAGGCCCGAAGCGATAACCGCCAACGAAAACTTGCTTTTGATGGCGACCGATAAGAATAATAAATCCGTTCTTGAAGCTATCGACACTATGTATAACGGTGCCGATACCGATAAATCAAAAGGTTCAGCACAAGAGATAATTTATGCTGTAACTAATTCGATGGATAGTTCGGATTTGGTGCGTTATATAACGAATGATGACTGGAAAATTAGCGATTATACCGATAAATTTTCCCCAAGTAAAACCGCTTGGCTCAACAATGCAGGTAACTTTATTACCGACGTCAGTGCTAACGATAGCGGAACGATTAGCGTTTCAAACGTTATCGTTTCTCGTAGATTAGGAACGGCGTTTAACGTAGACGATGCAGGCGAAAGCGGAAACGTCGACGCTTCCGATAGGAAAATTTACGGTACTATTCGTAACTTTGTTGGTACAAACTTGTCTGAACCGTCTAATGGTGTTAAAGGCGCGAAGCTTCAAATTTCGTGCGTATTGGAAATAGCTTCCGAAACGGATATTGAAATCGGCGACGAATTCTATCAGAAATTCACCGATAGCGTCGTTAGAGTTATGTATTCCGGCAAAGTAACTATGACTGCAAGTTCGAGTTATACCTCCGGTACGGTTTCCGTTAGTACGGTAACCGGTAATTCGAGTAGTATAGGTAATAACGGAAGCGGTTCAACTTCGTCCGGCACGGGTTCGAGTAGCGATACGAGAATTCCTTCTAAAACTATGGACCCGAACGTATTCCTTAACTGGACTACGGGCGATTCCGGTACGGGGACGAAAGTTATCGATTATTCCACGGTTTCTACGACTGAGGACGGTAAAACGAAAGTTTCCGTAAGGGATGCGAACGGTAAAGTTCAGGTTATAGAAGTAGCGGATTTAAATGAATACTTCAAAAAATCCGAGGGAATGCAGTATAAGTACAATACGACTTCGTTTTCCATTGACGTGACCGGATTTTTAAGCAAACTTAAAATAAGCAGCGACGAACAAGTTAAATCGATAAAAATCGAGGATTACACGAGTAACGGAACTGTTTTTGCAACGAGAGTTTTGCTCAGATACCTCGATGAAAAAGGATATACGCAGGACGCGAGATTTAATTTCGGCGTTGGTTATATAACTTCGTTTGACCATTATTACCGTTATTATAATCCGGCCTTTAACTCTTCGTCTAATAGCGGAGAGAATAGTAAGCCCGAATATTATGGCGTAAGCGAAACTTCGGCAAATTCGGGTTCTATCACCGTAAAACTTCCCGAGGGGACTACGGAACTTCAAAGTTATAAAAATAATAATTATGAAATTGAAGTTTATTATAACGAGGTAACGAAATATTACACCCAAGAGAAGAGCGAATTCGGTTTGGAATACAAGAAATATTCGCACGAAGAAACGGGTGCAACCGAAAAAGTTGCCAAATGGGGTAGCGACGGCCAAAAAGTAAACGGTTGTTCTTTGATTGACTTTGGTACTCATTCAAAATTAGGTAGTCAAACTTGGACTGACCCGACCACTAATAAAACTACGACTGCGGCTTATTTTGTCAATACTGTTAAAATTAACCGAATCGTTATAAAAGAGAAGGGAGAAAACGGCAAGATTCTTCTTGTTAAATACCCCGGACAATAATTAAAATAATTAAATAAAGAAAAATTAAGAAAAAACTTGGTTAAAAAGTGTTTAACACTTTAGAAATAATAAGGAGATTATTATGAAAAAGAAAATTTGGGCATTATGTTTGACGTTTGTTCTTGCATTGGCTACGTTTGCTCTTTCGGGCTGTACGCTTTTCGGAAACGTCGGAAAGATTGAATGGGTTAAACAACCTGCAAAGGTTTATTCCTTGAACGACACTTCTGGTCTTTCTTTTGAATTTGCCGCAACTTTGGCAAACGGTGATAAAGTTACCGTTAAGTATCCTGAGGATAAAGATAAGTATAACATAGTTATCAGCAACTTCACCACTTCGAGTGTTGGTCAAAGAAACGCTACGGTTACTTATGAGAAACTCACGCTTTCTTTCGCTTACAAAGTAGTTGACGGAAAGTATGCAGACGGAACCGGTTCTGCTGCTGACCCGTACGTAATTACTACCACCACTCACTTCCAGAATATGTTGAATGAGAAGGCTTTCCACTATTATAAACTTGCGGATTCGCTTGATTTCACCGGAAAGGCAATTCTTATGGCTAACGCCGGTCAGGACGCGACGAACGCAGATGCTTGGGTTGGTGAACTTGATGGCGCTAACTATACTGTAAGCGGTATAAGTGAAGTTAGAACTCACGACAACAAAGCTATCAACAAGTACAACGAAATGTTCGGAAGAGTTGGTCGTGAAACTGAAAAATTTGCTTTGAAGAATATCACGTTTGATTTCGCTTCGAGCGGTAACTCCGCAACGGCGGGTCTTGTTACGTCGAACGCTGTTAACGGTGTTCTTGAATTCGATAACGTTAAGGTAACGGGTTACATCAACGCTGCTAACTCCGGAAACTCCAACATTTCGCCTTACGTTTCCTTCTTACAGAGGTCTATGCCCGGTAGCGTTGCCGCTCCTTTGAAATCTCTCACGCTTAACAACTGTGTTAACGATATTAAGATTTTGAACGCTTACGCAACCTCTCTCGTTGCAGGCTTTGCTTCGGCTCAATCGGTTCTTCCTGCCGGTTCCGTTAAGTTTACTAACTGCAAATTTGCAGGCCTTATCGAAGGTTCTTATCAGCAAGGTGTAGGCGCATTCTTTGCTAATAACAACACTGCGAAAGATTACTACGTATTCTCCGGTTGCTCGGTTGATACTTCTGCGAAGATTATCAAAACTGCCGGCCGCGGACTTGACAACAGCGCTGCTACCGTTTACAACTGCGGTAACGTTTGCTTGCAAGGCGAAACCGAAGTTAACGGAATCACCGGAACTATCAACGTTGACGACACTCTTAAAGCTGTAAACATTAAAGTTGAAGGCCTTAACCTTGAATGTAGCGTTGACGGCGTAGTTGCCGACGACTTCAAGATTTACGCAGTCGGCTCGATGGATTACGGCAACGGCAAGGGCGGTGCATTCAGATACGTTCAGCCTGCTGTTAAGAGCAATATCACCGACGGTAAGCTCACGCAGACTTTGTTGAAGATTAAGTCTGACGCAACCAAAGAAACTGCAAACGATGATTCTACTTATGGTTCTGACCTTATCGTTTTGGACGGCGGAGTTCTTACTTACTACTGCGGAACCGTATGTCAGTCCATCAACGTAACTAAGGCGAAGTTGGTTGTAGTTGCTTATAATGACGGAGTTGCTGTTGCAATCGGTGCTTATAAGAACGCTGTTAACCTTGCTGCATAATTTTTGAAACTAATCTAACCACACAGCGAAAACTGTGTGGTTAGATAAAAAAATATTTAAGGATGTAAACGAAAATGAAAAAATCACTCAAAAAAGGTTTTACTCTTGTAGAACTCGTAATCGTAATAGCGGTTATCGCTATTCTCTCGGCAGTTTTAGTTCCCACTTTCGGTGACGTTATTTCGGACGCTAACAAGAGCGTAGAATTTAACGATGCAAGCCAAGCAATCAACCAGTATAAGGCTAAACAGGCAACAAACAAACAATCTGATGCTCTTGTTGACGGATATGTTGTTTTGTTTAATAAAGACTATTTATTTGCTTCTGCTACGGCAGCTACAACTAACCCGACTATTGGAGTTATTTCAGATTTAGCTACCGAATTACAAAAAGTTGATTCCATAAAGGCTATCTTCAAATTTAAGAATGGTAAGCTTACTCAACTTGATGATGTTAAAACTGTAACTTATGAAGAAAATAAAGGATGTAAGATTGAAGATAATTTCATTACAACATCCGGTATAAAAGATTTCAAGGTAACGTTAAATGATGATGGTAAAACATTAAAAGGTTCTACTTGGACTACCGATGGAACAGTTGTTTTAGATGGTTATGTCGATTTAGTGTCAGCTGGTAATGAATATAAAGGGAATCTTATGGGTTCTATCGTTCTCCTTAAAGCTGACGTATAATTTATAGACAACAGTTATAATAATCTATTTGCACTTTTGGGCGCGGCGCGTTGTGCGCCGCGCCCTTAAATATTTTTCAGATATAAATCCATAATAAAAAGGGTAAAGAAAAAATGGACCTTTCAAACGTTTTTCACGGCAAAAAACAACTTAATATCATTATCGGCTTCGACCCGCTTAATTCCACGCTTAAAATTATGCGTGTTCTCGGCAGAGATACGCAATCCGTCAAGGTCGATTTCGTCGGCGTCAAGCAGGAATATTTTGTCCGCGGCGAATGGGAGAAAATTCTTTCGGAATTCTTGCCTCAATATATGTCGAGCCAAAGCTTCGACGAATCCTTCGCCGTTCACCTCGTTCTTCCGGACGGAGTTATCGGCGCGGACGTATTCAACGTTCCCACGCTTGCCCGTTCCAAAATGGAAACGGCTCTCGACACGCAAATGAAGGATTTGTATTTCTTCTATAACGATTACAAATTCAACAAAGCCGTCGTCGCTTCAAACAAAACGAACTCCACGTTTGAAGTTATTATGGTGAGCAAAGTTTTGCTTAACAAGGTTTACAAAGCCCTTAACGAGCAAAAGCTTTACGTTAAAAATTCCACTTTTGCGGCAAACGCCTGCGTAAACGCAGTTTTAGCGTTACGCCCCAAAAACAGGAAACAAAGCTTCATTTTCATCGATATTTCTCCCGAATCGGCAAGAGTTATAGCTGTATCGAACGGTCAAACGGTGGGGTGGAAGCAACTTAAATTCGGATATAACGTCTTCACTTACGAAAAAGTGATGATTGAAAACAATATAGTGTTCAACGACGTGGCTCAAATTGCCGTTATCAACGCAACCGAAAGAGCCAAAAAGAAAAAGATGACCGAGGCGGCTATGGACGAGGAGGAGGACGAAGACGCGGCGATTATTGCCGAAAACGCAATTTCCGTCAACGAAATCGACAAGCACTCCGAGGAAATTAACCGCATCGCAAACAACGACCTTGCCGAAGTTATCGATTCCGCCGAGGCAATCAGGAACGCCAAGGACAAAGCCGCTCAATCCATTTTAAACGAGAGCGCTTCGTCTGCCGCGCAAATAACCGAAAAATCGGCTGAAACGGACGGCGATATAATCGAAAACGCTAATCAATCCGCTCAAACCAACCAAAACGCGCAAACGGCGCAGGCTTCCGATGAAAAAACCGCAGAAGCCGCGGCGGCAGACGCCTCGGGCGTAAATTCGACCGACGCTTCTTCAAACCAAGCCGGTCAAGCGGGGCAAGCGGCAAAAGCGGAGGTTAAAGAAGAAGTTAAGGAAGTTAAACCCGAGCCGCCGAAGATAAAAACTTATCAAAGAAAAATCAAAAAACTCCCTGCGTATATGACGCGCCCCGTTCCCGAAACCATAGAGGGAATCCGCGTTGAAAATTTCAGGCTTTTCGTTAAGCACGCTATGCTTATGAAAATGCAAATCGAGCAAGGCGGAATTTACAGCGTTCCGCAATACGCGCTTGTAAATATGCCTGCCGATTACGCTTATATTATCGACGAAACGAACAAGGAAAACGACGGCTTCGAGTTTAAATTTTTCGACCCTGCAAAGGAAAACAACGTTCAACTTTCCGAGCATCTGGATTTGTTCGGCGCGTTGTTTATGAATCAATTCAACAAGAACAATAACGTATAATAAAATGAAATTTAACGGGAAAACCTGCCGAAAAAAGGGCTTTACTTTGCTCGAAATGGTTATCGCTATGCAGCTTTTGCTCATTGTTTCCACAATGATTATGGCGTTGATTTTTTCGATAACGAAGAGCGCGCAGAGAAATAATCGGGAAGGTAAAATTTACTCGGATTTGTTTTTCTCCGAACTGGCCATAAAAAACTGGTTTAACAAATACGACGAATATAAAGACGGCGAGCCGAAATACGATATAGCCGTCGTAATGCCGAGCGACGAAAACGAGGGCGAGTATAAGCTTTCTTCGTCTGCCGAGGGGCAGTATATGGCTGTTTTTCAGGCGGAAACGGATATAAGCGAAAGTTTTACGCCCGAAGCGGTCGTTTATTTTAACGAGGAATACAGCTCAATCGTTTTCACGGACAGGTTCGGCTCGGTTCTTTTGGAAAGCGTTAATTCAATTACGTTTTATAAAGGCGAGAACGCCGCGCGCGTTTCGATTAAATACGACGGAGGAAGTTCTCCCTACGTTTTGATTATTGCTTTCGGGAGGAATAAGTTATGAAAAAACACTTCTTTCCTCGCAAAAAAGACAAAAAAAACACTAAAAAGGGATTTTCGCTTCTCGAAACGGTAATTTCGCTTACGATTGTCACAATCGTTTTCGGAATGGCTGTTTCGTCGATGCTTTTCGTTTCTTCAACGTTTAAAGACGCCGATATTAAGCGTTTTTTCCTGAA
>CALDMH010000017.1 GCA_937915565.1 uncultured Clostridia bacterium
TACAAATAATATAGTAAAAAGTTCATACTTTACTTCGCTTGCAAGAGAAAGATATAATACAGTAAAATTATTAGAAACGGGAAAAGAAGAGGAAAAATATGAAAGCGAGAGTTATAAACTGCAATTCGGAAATCATAAAAAAAGCTTACAAAAATCAGGATTACAACCTTGTCGTTATGGGTTTTAACGGGGCGGAAAAGGTGAAATACAGCAAGGAACTCAGTGGCGAATCGACGAGGCTTAAAGACCTTGCGGCTTATTCCGAATCCTCCGAAAAAACGCTCGTTTCCGCCTTCGATACGGATAATTACGGAATAATTAAACATTCCGCGGGCGTTTTCGATTGCGGAAGACTTCTCGGCATAAGCGATATGACCGTGGCTTATTCGGACAGTCCGTATATGCCGGGCGCGCACGGAAAACTATACGATTCATCGAGCGGGAAAATCGCCGTTGCAATCGGCGACGACGTATTTCGCTTTGAATTATTCAAATCATTCGCCGTTTGCGGCGCGGAAGCGGTTATAGTCGTAAGAAAAGGCGAGGCGACCGAAATGAACAAAATTCTTATAAGAGCCTACTCTTATCTCCTCGGCTTCCCCATTCTTCTCGTTTGCAAGGATAAAGCCGTTGCCTCGGACGTAAAAGGCGATTTAATCGAGCCGAAGGACGACGTTTTCGAGCTAACTCCCCTATACGACTTTTCGATTAAAACGACCAAAATAAAATTAAATAAATAACGGCGGCGAAACGACGCTTATAAGCCGGTAGCCGCAAACAAAGGATAAAAATGTTTAATATAGTACTTGTAGAACCCGAAATACCTCAAAACACAGGCAACATATCGCGCACTTGCGCGGCGACGCACAGCGTTTTGCATCTCGTAAAACCGCTCGGGTTTGAAATATCGGACAGAACCCTTAAACGCGCGGGGCTCGATTACTGGCAATATCTCGACGTAAGATATTATGAAAATTTCAACGAACTCTATGAGAAATACGAAGGCAAAGCCGATTTCTATTTCTTATCCACGAAGGGCGCGAAGGTCTATTCGGACGTAAAATTTAAGGACGGAGATTTCCTCGTGTTCGGCAAAGAATCGCACGGGCTTCCCGAGCCGCTTTTAAAAGAACATTACGACAACACCTTGCGGATACCTATGTGGCAGGATTTAAGAAGCCTTAACCTCTCGAATTCGGTTGCGATAACTCTTTACGAGGCGTTAAGACAAACCGACTTCAACGGACTTAACCCCGAGGGACACCTGACAGGGAGGCTCGATTGAAATGGGATACCATATAGGAACGATGCTTATTTACGAGCATTTCGACAACGGTAAAATTTGTCCGCTTTGTCGCATAAGGAGCGTTATAAACGAACGCCTCACGGAGCAATATCTCGGAGAGGGCGTTATGGAAGATTCGACGAGAAAGGAAGTGAACGAACTCGGATTTTGCGAGGAGCATTTCGACAAGCTCTACTCTATGCAATCGAAGCTCGGGCTTGCCCTTCAAATCTCCACCCGATTGAAGAATAAAACGGATAAGTTGGTCTATAAGCCGATTAACGGCAAATTTGCAAAAAAACAGGCCGAGAAAATTATTGAATCGAATAAGACCTGCGTTATATGTAAATACCTCGACGACACTATGGAAAGGTATTATAAAACCATATCGCGCGTGTATAAAGACGACGCTAATTTTAAGGCAAGAATAGAAACCGGAAACGGATTTTGCCTGGAACACTACGCCGAACTAATCAGATACTCCTCCGAAGCGGGAAGCAAGCAAAACGAATATCTCGAAGTTCTTTACTCCGCTATGAGGAAGAGACTTGACGCACTCGAAAGTTCGATTGACGAATTTTGCAACCATCACGATTATAGAAAATCGTCCGGACAATTATCGACGGAGGCCGAAAATTCGTTAAAGGAAGCCAAACGAACTTTATACGGATTAAAATAAGCTTTATATTGCTTTACTTTTTCTCCGTTTTTCTATTTATTGCGACAAAAATCGAAAATAAAAAATTTGTAAAGTTTTTTTGAAAAACCACTTAAAAACGTTTGACAATATCGAAAAAAAATTGTATTATAATCGAGCAATATCGGTTGAGTTGCAAGGCTTTGCGGCTTGATTGGTATTATAAGCGGTCGTGGCGGAATTGGCAGACGCATAAGACTAAGGATCTTATGAGGCTTTCTCGTGCAGGTTCAAGTCCTGTCGACCGCACCAAAATGCAACTCGGTTAAACTTATTGGATAATAGGTTTAATCGAGTTTTTTTGGGTATTCTTTAATCCGAAAAATTAAACGACACGGAGCTTAAAAGTAAAATGAAATACTGCAAAAACTGCGATAAAGAGTTCGACACAGAAAAAAATTCCTGCCCCGTTTGCGGGAAAAAGTTAGTTATATCGACAAAAGACGGTTTCGACGATAATTCGGACGACGAAGTGACCGCCGAAATTATTTCCTCAACAACGATAACCGGAATTCTGTAAACCAATCCCCGAACTCGGATTAAAAACATATCGGTAAAAATCAAGATGAAAAACTGCCTTTCACAACTCAAATTCGCCAATCTTATCTTTCTTAATCTACGAATTCAAGATTATGAAACCGTTGCGCTGTTCGATACGGGAGCGGTTAAAACGGTTATCTCGCAAAGCCTTTTTGAAAAGCTTTCCGTTAAGACGACCGGTAGCCTGAACGCAGGAAACAATAACGGAGCTATAAGAAAGCTTCGCGTAGCAAACGTTTCGGACGTGCAAATCGGTGACGTTTTTTTAAATAAACTCGAAACCGTCGTAACCGACGACGAGGATTTCATCCTTTACGACGATAACGAACACCTCTTCCCCGCTCAAATATTACTCGGGTGGGACGTTATTTCTCTCTTTTCTTGGAACTATTCTGCAAAGAACGATTGTTTAACGGTTAACGTTTCAAATAGAAAACCGATTTTATCAAACTCAAACGCCAAACAAGGGCAAATCCCTATCGTTTATCCGAAATATTCAGGACGACGCTTTAAAGCCGCAGTCGATACCGGACACACCGATTCCGTTTTGAGTATTGCTTGGCAAAATCGACTGCCGAAAATCGATTTTCGCGAAACGGAAATAATCGGAATAGGCTCTACGAAGCGGACGACAACCCCATACGTTAAAAATTTTGAAATCACTTTTCAAAATCATTCGATTTGCTTGCACCACTTGGATATTTGCGAAAAAATATACGGCCGTGCAGCGGACGTGGAAGCGTTATTCGGCTTTGATTTTTTGGAAAAACGCGATTGGCAACTGGATTTGGATTTTAAACTTTTATAAACGCAGGTCGAACGATGAGTTCCCTGCGTTTTTTATTTACTTCGGATAATTCCAAAAAAACTTACAAACCGCTTGACAACCGAACGGTAGGTAGGTATAATGGATAAGAAAAAATAATTCACATTTTCAGGACGAACCGCAATGGAAAAAGGAAACACGAAGCAAGAAATATTCGACGCTGCCTTGAATTTATTTTCCACAAAAGGCTACGAGGCCACCTCGGTTTCGGAAATAGCAGAGGCCGTCGGCATAAAAAAAGCGTCTCTTTACAGCCATTTTGCAAGCAAACAGGAAATTTTGGATTCTCTTATCGAAATCTTGAAGAAACAATACGATAAAAATTCTATTTTCGCAAACACGGATTGGGATAATCCGACTTTTACGAAAGACAAAGCGAATATCACCGCCGACGACGTTACGAAAGCGATTACGAGGCACGTAAATTATATTTTGCACGACCCCGCAATTCAAAAAGCACGAAAAATGTTGACAATAGAACAATTCGGCAATCCGCAAATGGCAAAAATACAAACCAAACAAAACTATACCGACGTGATGAACTATTTTATCGGAATGATGAAATTTCTTGCCCGAAGCGGTAAATTGACCGACGACGACACGGAAATTATTGCCGCACAACTTTGCTTGCCGATTTCCGTGTGGATTAACCTTTGCGACAGAGAGCCTGAACGCAAAAACGAAATTTTCGGCTTAATAGAACGGCACGTTAATCATTTTTTTAAAACTTACAATATCGATAACGGAGAACAAAAATGAATTATATCAAAATTACCGCAGAAAACGTCGACAAAGAACATATTTGCTGCGCTATGTCAGGCAAACAAAGCCTTGTAAAAAAAGAATGGATGAAGCAAAGGTTTAAAGAAGGGCTCGTTTTTTATCGCAGCGAAGAACGCGGCAAATGCTTTATAGAATATATTCCCGCAGAAAACGCCTGGATACCGATTGAAGCGGACGGCTATATTTTCATCGATTGTTTATGGATTGCAGGCTCTATGAAAGGGCACGGATATTCCAACGATTTGCTTGCCGAATGTATCCGCGACGCAAAGGAGCAAGGGAAAAAAGGCGTTTGTATTCTCTCCTCGGAAGGTAGAAAACGCGAATTTTTATCAGACCCGAAATTTATGGCGTATAAAGGATTTACCGTGGCGGACACGTCCGACTGCGGAATAAATCTTATGTATTTACCATTTGAACCGAACGCCGAGCCGCCGAAATTCAAAGACTTAGCAAAACACCCGCAAATCGACGAGAAAGGTTTCGTTCTCTATTACACCGACCAATGCCCGTTCACGTATTACTGGGTGCCGAGAATTTGCGAGGTGGCAAAAGAACGTAACGTACCTTTAAAAACGATTCATCTCACCGATATGGAAAGCGCGAGAAACGCTCCCGCGCCCGTTACGACTTACGCGCTTTTCCTCGACGGAAGGTTCTTAACGCACGCCATTCAATCCGACAAGAAGTTTTTAGCTCTTGCCGGCGTGAAGGAGTAAGTATGAGTAAATATGATAAATTATGGCAATATATTGCCGAAAACGGCAGCGAAAACGTAAAATTGACGTATGACGAAATCGAAAAAATAGCCGGCGCGCCGCTCGACCATTCTTTTTTGAATTATAAAAAAGAATTGACGGAATACGGCTATACGGTTGAAAAAATTTCAATGAAAGCGCAAACCGTTTTGTTTAAAAAATTATAGGCGCATTTCTTATCACAAAAAAGGAGAATGAAAATGAATACTCTTGAAACTATCCGGAAAACGCTCGGCGTTTTCAAGATTATCGCAAAAGTCGCGTACATACTCTGCATCGTCGGAGCGGTGACGTTCGGAACGGGCGCGCTGATTGCCGTTTCGCAAAATAACGGCGGTCACGTTTTTTCCATTTTCGGCGAACCGATTGAAATTTTCCCAGACGGAACGAATCTTGCGCAAAAATTCGTTGAATTGTTATCTATTTCGCTTACGCTGGCCGCGCAAGCAATTCTTCTCGTTTTTACGCACGCATACCTGAAAGCCGAACAGACGGACGGAACGCCTTTCACCGAGTCGGGTGCAAACAAGCTTAAAACGCTCGGAATAAGGTTTATCTATATTCCTCTGATTGCAACGGCGATTTCGGAGATAATCGCGACGATTCAAGGCGTGGAAAACATAGGAATAATCGACGATTTTTCGAGCGTGATAACCGGAATCGTTTTGCTTTTGGTTTCGCTTGTATTTCGTTACGGCGCAGAGATTGAAAGAGATAAACGAGCGAAAAACACTCCCGATAACCCGCAATAATTTACGTTAATTCGGCCGTCGCGTTGCATCGCGACGGCCGCTTTTATGAAAAAGAAAGAACGTCGGCAAGCCCGAATTCGGGTTGCAACGCAAGGTTTATCGAGGCCGACAAAACGGACGAACATTCCCTTAAAACGGCGTCCACGTCGCGAAAGGTGACGAACATATCCTCTTCGGGGGACACCGGGTCGAAACCTCCGTCGCCCGAAGACGCGTCGTAAATAAGCCTTCTCGCCGATATTACGAAAGGAACTCCCACCGCTATAATCGGCACGCCCAACGTTTCTTCGTTTAAAGGCTTCCCGCCCGATTTGCCCGCTCCGCTGCCCGCTTTAATTCCTGACGTGGTTATCTGGTAACTTCTGCCTATCCTGTCCGTTCTGAAAGCGCAAAGCGAATCCACACACACGACAAGGTCGGGTTTTACTTCCCCGATAAGCCCTTTTGCAACCTCGAAACTGTCGATTCCCGTAATTCCGCTAACGTTTGCGTGAAAAGCGCACACCGTTTTTATTTTATCCGATTTTTCAGTATTTCTCGTCGTTATTATCCCATCGCAAACGCTTTTACCGAGCGCGTCGGACGTCATATAGCCATTTCCGAGCCCTAAAACGAGCGTTGAAAAATCGGGCTTTAAATTTAAAAACTCTATCGTTTCCCTGATTCCTTTTGCAACGCAACGCTCAAAATACGATTTTTCGTCCTCGCTTTCGCCGTAAACGAATTTTCGCGTTATCGTGACGTATCTCCCTCGCTTCAATCCGGTTTTTTCTTCTTCGGCCCTGCTTTTTATCGCAACGACTTCTCTTTTAACGCCGTATTTTCCGCTCACCGATTCCGTTTCGATTTTCGCCCCGAGCCCTTCAAATTCAGCCATATCGATTGCGAGGTCGCACCTTATTCTCTTTTTTTCAATCATCGAACGCTCCTTCCGTCGCAGGGAATTCCGTTAAGACGCCCTTCGGCCGCCGATTTTTTAAATTAAATGATATTATTTGCAAAAAACAGTTAAAATATTCTTGTCAAACCGATTTTTTTGTGATAAAATGGGAGTACTGTTAAAACGATTGTATCAAAGGAGAAAATAAAGTGCCTAATATTAAATCCGCTAAAAAGCGTGTTCTTGTAAACGCAAAAAAGAATGCAATTAACAAGGATAACAAGTCCGAAGTTAAAACGGCAATCAAAAAGCTTAACGCTCTTATCGACGCCGGTAACTACGACGAAGCTATGAAGCTTTATCCTGAAACCGCTTCGATTATCGATTCTTCCGTTGTCAAGGGCGTTTATCATAAAAACACTGCCGCTAATAAAAAATCCGGCCTTCGCAAAAGAATCAACGCTCTTAAAGCGTAATTTTAAAACAAAACTTAAATTATCCGCGTAAATGCTTTACGCGGAGATTTTTTGTGCTTACAAACTTGTGCTTATAAACGGCTCGTCTTGGTTTATCCGACGAGCCGTTTTTGCATATTTTTTTATAACTTTTGCATACTTTTTTTATGATAATTATCTTTATACGCTCAACGCTTACGTTTATCATTTTGCTTATCGTTATGCGGCTTATGGGCAAAAGACAAATAGGCGAAATGCAGCCCTTCGAGCTCGTAATAACCCTGCTTATTGCCGAACTCGCCTGCATACCGATGTCCGACATCTCCGTGCCTTTAATTTACGGAATAGCGGCAATTCTCGCCGTCTTCGTGATACATCAAACGCTTTCGCTTTTAGACCGTTCGGGAAGAATTCTGAAAAGAGTTATAAGCGGAAAACCGTCAATCGTCCTCAACAAGGACGGCGTTGATTTTAACGAGTTAAGAAAAAACAATATGGACGTGGAAGATTTAATCGAATCGATGCGTTCGGCAGGCTATTTTTCGCTTGACGACCTCGATTACGCCATTTTTGAATCAAACGGAAAGCTCTCCGCAATGGAAAAAAAGACGGAACGGGAAACCCGGACTTCTCTGCCCGTTCTTCTCGTTTGCGAGGGAAAAGCCATTCACAATAACCTCGAACTTATCGGGTGGGATATGCAAAAACTTTTATCGACGGTGAAAAAACACGGCGCAAAAAATTTTA
This sequence comes from uncultured Clostridia bacterium, assembly GCA_937915565.1. GTDB lineage: Bacteria > Bacillota > Clostridia > Christensenellales > Borkfalkiaceae > UBA10281. Next base: position 7,724 of record CALDMH010000017.1, read on the forward strand.
AAAACGTGGGCGTTATGACCATTGACGGAAACGGCAAAATATATTTCCAGAACGAAAACGAAAAATACGAAACGTTCAGCGTTAAATTAAAGGAGGGGTTAAATTGGTAAAATCGCTTATAACGGTAATCGTTTCTATATCTCTTCTCGTCGGAGCGGCAATTTACGAACAAGCGTACGTCGGTGCGGCTTTCGATAAGCTATACGAGCAAGCCTTGATTATGCAGGAAAAGGAAACGAATAAAACCGCAACGCCATCCGACGCGGAAAGGGTTAAGAACCTTTGGATAAAGGAAAAGGAGAAGATGCACGCGTTCGTTTCGCATAACGACATAAAAGAATTGGATATGTGGCTTTCCGAGGGCATTGCCTTCACCAAAACCGGCAAGTACGACGAAGCTTACACAAAATACGCCGTGATTGCGGATTTATGCAAAAGTATTCCCAAAGGCTACCTGATTCGATTTGAAAATATATTTTAAATTTTCGACAATGGTTAAAACAAGCCGAACGTTATCGAATATAACAAAATATAGCAGAAGCGCCGCGTTTTCGTTAAACGAAAACGCAGCGCTTTAAAACGTAAAATCGTATTATTCTTCGGTTGTTTCAGTTTGTTTTTTGCCATAAAACCATAATTTCGATACTCCGACCGCGGCGCAATATATCAAAACCGTTCCTACGGCATAATAAATCATAAAACACAAAAAGAAAGGTACGTAAGGCTCGGGAGTTTTGAAAAGTATATTAAGAAGCGGATAAATAACTTTTACGTATCCTATATGATAATAATCTATCCCGAGTTCGGGCGAAACCGCATAGGCGACGTTATTTGCAACGGCTGCAACAACCCCGAAAACAAGCCAAACCGCATAAGAACCGATTAACACCCTTAAAACGTTTTTTCGCAATAAACCGAAGGCGACTATAACGAAAACTCCGGTGGCAATCATAAGCCAGTGCCAAAGGAAGCTATGAACCGAAAGGAGAATATACGGCGTGTTTAAAGCCGCAGTGGGATTGAAGAAATAAAAAATTGCTCCCGCAAGACTGCAAAAACCGATAAAACCAAGCGCAGAATCTTTCACTACGCCGTCCTTAACGATAAGAACGACGGGCAGAACGAAAAGGATTATCGAGCAAATCTGCATAGGAAACATATCCCAGCGGTAACCGCCGTTTTCTATTGCGTAAAACGCTTCTTTTGCAATTTCGAGAACGATAAACGCTATTTCGGAAATCAGCAAAAAGGCGTAACGATTTTTCTTATTCTCTTTAAATTTCTTTCCGAGAAAATAGCCGCCGAAACCTGCGGCTATCGCAAGCAAAACTCCGATAATATGAAAAACGCCGAATAATTTCGGCTGCGCTCCCGAAGGCCACATACAAACACCTCTTTTATCTAAAAATAAATATATTTACATATATGCACTTGACAATATACCGATTATATCATACTGCGGAATTTTTTGCAATTACTTCGTTAATCGATAATAAAAAACCTCCCAAAAAAGGGAGGTTTTATTTTTATTTTTAGTTTTAAGTCTTAAATTTTAATTAAACCTTAGGACCTGCCGCAACGAGAGCCTTGCCTGCCGCGTTGCCTTCGTATTTAGCGAAGTTCTTAATAAATCTGCCTGCGAGGTCTACGGCTTTTTCGTTCCATACTTCGGCGGAAGAATAAGTATCTCTCGGGTCTAATATAGCGGGATTTACGCCGGGAAGTTCCGTGGGTACTTCAAAGTTGAAGTAAGGAATCGTCTTCGTGGGAGCTTTGTCGATTGCTCCGCTCAAAATGGCGTCGATAATTCCGCGGGTATCCTTTATCGAAATACGTTTACCCGTTCCGTTCCAACCGGTGTTTACAAGGTATGCCTTTGCTCCGCTCTTCTTCATCTTCTTAACAAGCTCTTCGGCATATTTGGTGGGATGAAGTTCGAGGAACGCCTGTCCGAAGCACGCCGAGAACGTGGGAGTGGGTTCGGTTATTCCGCGTTCGGTTCCCGCAAGTTTTGCGGTGAATCCCGAAAGGAAATAATATTGCGTTTGCTCCGGCGTAAGGATAGATACGGGAGGAAGAACTCCGAATGCGTCCGCAGAAAGGAAGATAACGCTCTTTGCGTCGGGCGCGGCGGATACGGGACGAACTATGTTCTTGATATGGTCGATAGGATAAGAAACACGGGTGTTTTCGGTTACGCTCTTATCGGCAAAGTCGATTTTACCGTTTTTATCGAGCGTTACGTTCTCCAAAAGTGCGTCTCTTCTGATAGCGTTGTAAATATCGGGCTCGGAATCCTTGTCGAGGTTGATAACCTTTGCGTAGCAACCGCCCTCGAAATTGAACACGCCGTTATCGTCCCAGCCGTGTTCGTCGTCGCCGATAAGAAGTCTCTTCGGGTCGGTGGAAAGCGTGGTTTTACCGGTTCCGGAAAGACCGAAGAAGATTGCGGTGTTCTTGCCGTTTAAATCGGTGTTTGCCGAGCAGTGCATCGAAGCGATGCCCTTCAAGGGAAGGTAATAGTTCATCATCGAGAACATACCTTTCTTCATTTCTCCGCCGTACCAAGTGTTTACGATAATCTGTTCTCTGCTCGTTATATTGAACATAACGGCGGTTTCGGAGTTAAGACCGAGTTCTTTATAATTTTCAACCTTCGCCTTGGAAGCGTTGTAAACAACGAAATCGGGTTCAAAGTTTTCAAGTTCTTCCTTGGTGGGTTTAATGAACATATTCTCAACGAAGTGAGCCTGCCAAGCAACTTCCATTATGAAACGGATTGCCATACGAGTATCTTTATTTGCGCCGCAGAAAGCGTCTACAACGAAAAGTCTCTTTCCCGAAAGCTCTTTAACGGCAATTTCCTTAACGGCTTTCCACGCCTCGATTGTTGCGGGGTGGTTATCGTTTTTGTATTCGTCGGAAGTCCACCACACGGTATCTTTGGAATTGTCGTCCACGACGATAAACTTGTCCTTGGGCGAACGACCGGTGTAAATACCCGTCATAACGTTTACCGCGCCGAGTTCGCTTACCTGCCCCTTCTCGTATCCTTCCAAAGCAGGATTGGTTTCTTCTTTGAAAAGTTCTTCGTAAGAAGGATTATAGACGATTTCTTTAACGCCTACAAGGCCGTATTTTGTTAAATCAATCTTTTTCATATATTCTACCTCGCTTTTTGTTTTTCTTTATTTTTTCAAACGTAAGATAAACAACCGCATATACGATTGTTCGGGAAGCTTACGGAGTTTTCGGCTGCATAGAACGAGACGTTTTACTAAACCGTTCGTCAAGCTCAAAAATCTCCACAACCTCCCCCATTATCTTTATTATACACCCTTTCGGGAAAAAGGGAACTGTTTTTTTGCTTTAAAGTAATAATTTATAAATTTTTCATACAAAAAATAAAATCTACATATGCCTTTCACATAAAATATCGAATAAAAGTTCAGGCGAGCCGAATTTTCGGCTCGCCTGACAATATTTATGAATTACTCTTCGGGATTTTCAGCAACTTCAACGCTTTCCACGCCTTCAACCGCTTCTCCCTCAACGCCTTCCTCGCCTTCGACAATCTCTTCTTCGTCCTCGTGAGGAGTAATTGCAATGGTGGAAATCGAAGCGCCGTCCAATCTCATAACTTTTACGCCCTGAGTATCGCGTCCGATAAGCGAAATTTCGTCTACTCTCGTTCTGATTGCGATTCCCGTATCGGAAATCATCATAATATCTTCGCCTTCGCGAACGGGCTTAATGCCGACGAGGTAACCCGTTTTTTCATTAAACTGACCGGCTTTTATTCCTTTACCCGCTCTCGATTGAAGCCTGTATTCGTCTACGCTGCTTCTCTTGCCGTAGCCGTTGGATGAAACGGTTATAACCGTATCGTCGGGCTTAACGACGGACATATCGATAACGTAATCGCCTTCGGAAAGGTCGATAGACTTAACGCCCTGCGTATCTCTGCCCATCTTCCTGACGTCTTTTTCGCTGAAACGAATACACTTACCCTCGTGCGAGCCGATAAGAACTTCGTCCTCGCCGCTCGTAAGCTGAACGGAAATAAGTTCGTCGCCCTCTACGAGGCTTATTGCTATTTTTCCGCTCTTTCTTATCGAATCGAATTCCGACATTGCGGTTTTCTTGATAAGGCCGAACTTCGTAGCCATCATAATGTAGCCGCTGCTTGCGCCGGAATCGTTGGTTTCGTACGTTTCGTTTACTTCCGAAGCGCCGTTCTCGGCCGACGCAACCGCTTCGTTTACGGCGTTCTCGTCGGTAACTATCTCGTTGCCGTTTTCGTCCAATTCGGTTTCGATTTCTTCGCCGAGAATTTCTTTCCTCGGAATCACTGCGGTTATTCTCTCGCCGTTGTTGACCTGAATAAGGTTTACGATTGCTCTGCCCCTCGTTGCGCCTTTTGAAGCTTCGGGAACTTCGTAAGCTTTTATTCTATAAACCTTACCGAGCGAACTGAAAAACAACAAATCGTCGTGCGTGGAGCAAACGAACATATTTTCGACGAAATCTTCGTCCTTCGGTTTGTGCGCCGTAACGCCCTTGCCGCCGCGGCGTTGAGCCTTACACTCCTTCATCGCGATTCTCTTGACGTAACCCATATGAGTCATCGAGATAACCACATCCTCTCTTTCGATGAGGTCGGCTTCTCCTATATCCGCATAATCGGTGGATATTTCCGTCTTTCTGGGCGTCGGGTATCTGTTCTTTATATCTTCGAGGTCGTTTCTTACGATTGCTCTCACTCTTTCAGGCTTTTGAAGAATGTCTTCGAGGTCGGCTATGGTAGCTTCGAGCTGACGAAGTTCTTCGTTGAGCTTATCGACCTCCATAGAAGTAAGCCTTTGAAGACGCATTTCCAAAATAGCCGTGCATTGCTTGTCGTCGAGAAGGAATGCGGTTTTGAGCTGCGAGGTGGCTTCGTCCTTATCTTTACTGCGCTTGATTATCGCGATAACCTCGTCGATATTGGCAAGAGCGATAACCAGACCTTTTACGATATGTTCTCTCTCGCGGGTTTTCGCAAGGTCGTATCTCGTGCGCCTTTCGATAACGTCGATTTGATGCTCGACGAAATAAGAAAGAATCTCTTTAAGGTTAAGAATCTTCGGGTCTGTTCCGACGAGCGCAAGGAGAATGATACCGTCCGAAACTTGAAGGTTGGTTTGCTTATACAAAGAGTTAAGCACGACCTGCGCGTTAGCGTCTTTCTTGATTTCGATAACGACTCTCATTCCGTGCCTGTCGGATTCGTCGTTTATGTTTGAAATGCCTTCGAGGCGTTTATTCTTAACGTAATCGGCTATGGTTTCGATAAGCTTTTGCTTGTTTACCTGATAAGGAAGCTCGGTTACGATAATTCTCTGCCTCGTTCCGTTGTTAAATTCTTCGATTTCGCATTTTGCGCGAAGAATGATGCTTCCTCTACCCGTTCTGTAAGCGTTTCTGATGCCGCTCCTGCCCATAATTATGCCGCCGGTGGGGAAATCGGGCGCGGGAATATATTTTAACAGTTCGTCGACCGTTATTTCGGGATTATCGATAACCGCAATCGCGCCGTCGATGGCTTCGCCGAGGTTGTGCGGCGGAATATTCGTCGCCATACCGACGGCAATACCGTCCGCGCCGTTTACGAGAAGGTTCGGGTATCTCGCCGGCAAAACGACGGGCTGCATTCTCGTATCGTCGAAGTTAGGATAAAAATCGACCGTTTCTTTATCGATTTCGCGAAGCATTTCGAGCGACATTTTGCTCATTCTCGCTTCGGTGTACCTGTAAGCCGCGGCAGGGTCGCCGTCGACCGAGCCGAAGTTTCCGTGGCCGTCGACGAGCGGAACGTTTATCGAAAAGTCCTGCGCAAGACGAACGAGCGCGTCGTAAACCGAACTGTCGCCGTGGGGGTGATATTTACCGAGCACGTCGCCGACGATGGTGGCGCACTTTTTATAGGGCTTGTCCGGAGTTAGGCCGAGTTCGTTCATAGAATAAAGGATTCTTCTGTGAACGGGCTTCAATCCGTCTCTTACGTCCGGAATAGCTCTCGAACGGTTTACGCACATCGCGTAGTCTATAAAGCTTTGTTTTAATTCCTTATCAACCTCGATGTCGATAATCTTGGTCATATCCAGCGTGCGCTTGAATTCTTCCGTAAGCGCTTGGTCAAATTCCTTCTTTGCCATTTTCTATGCCCTCCTCGTCAGGTATCGAGTTCGCGGTTAGCGAATTTTGCGTTTTCTTCTATGAACTTTCTGCGAAGTTCGGGTTCTTCACCCATAAGAAGATTGAAGTTTGCGTCCGCTTCCACCGCATCCGCAATCGTTACTTTACGAAGGGTTCTCGTCGCCGGATTCATCGTTGTATCCCAAAGCTGCTGCTTATCCATTTCTCCGAGACCTTTGTAACGCTGTATGTCGCAACGCGGGTTTT
>CALDMH010000018.1 GCA_937915565.1 uncultured Clostridia bacterium
TAACGAATAAGATATTCGAGTGTATTAACAATAAGGATTACTTCGGAATAGTGACTTACTACTTCGGAGACGTGAACGTCGGCGAACTCGTACAGCTCTTCGACGGAAAATTCACGGAAAGCGAAAACGAGTGGAACTATAACGGAAAACCCGTGAAACTTATCGTAACGGACGTATTCAACGTAACCGTAAAAGACGTCGACGAGTGGAGAAAAACCGCGTTTGTCGATAAGCATTACAGCACAGCGGTTGTCAACGCCTCCAATACCGTGTTTAAAGATAGGACTTTCGAGGACTATACGCAAAACTTTGGTATGAATTACATCAGCGAGAAAGAGTTGTTCAAACCTATCCGCGAAACGAAAGTCAGGATTTTCGTGGAAAAACTCGTCAGAACGAAGACGACCAAGGAAAGACTCGATTATCTTAAAACGTTCATCACCGGAATGAAACTCGGAGCTGTTGCGGAACTCGTTGACGGCGTTGCTTCCCCGACGACGGAAGGCGGACACTGGACGTACAGAACGGGAGATATTCCTTACGTTCTCGGCGATATAATGGACCTCACGTTCGACGACGTGCTTGCGATGTTCTTTGCAAACGAAGGCGAAACGTTGCCGAAGTGGCAGACAAGAGTCGTAACTCTCGTCAATAAATACACCAAGAACGACGCGCATACGTTGAAGGTTTATATCGAAGACGCTGTTAAGAAAGCTATAAACGTCAAGGGCTTGGCAGACCTTGCTAATATCAAGATAGCCGAACTCGTAACCGTAGCGTTGAAAGAAAACGACTTCGAGGTTGTTGCGGCGACGGACGGTACGCTCGAAAAATTCGGCGTGGTCGGCCAGTTGCCCGAATCGTTAAAAGAACTTGCGATTTACGTTTGCAACGTAACCGATAAAGTTCTTTTGGGCGATTACCTCACACAGCTTGACAACGTAACCGGCGGCGTATATCGCGACGAGGACGGCAAGTGGTTTAACGGAACGAAGGAAGTTACGGGAGTGCTTAAAGAAATTTACGCTCTTCCCACGACGTATTTGTTCGGTTTGGTCGCCGTTATAGCCGACCCGACGCTTCTTCTCGACGCCGTCGGCGGATATAAGATAGGTCAAATTATTCAGAAGCCTTATAACAACGCGCTTAAAGGTCTTGAATCCGAGATAAAGGTTAAGAACGGCGAATACTTCGTCGAAGGCTCGTTCAAGACGGTTATGGAAACGTTTATCAATATCTCCATAAGAGATATTCTCGACGATATTAAGGCAGGCACGTTCCTTCACGGCCTCTGGACGAAACTCGTTCTCGACAGGTCGCTCGGCGATTACGTATTCGACCTTATCTCTCAATTCGGCAAAAAGTCGAACAACGCGGGAATAGGCCTCGTCGGCTACGCTTACGAAAGCCTTAACGCGGAAGGTCGTTACGAAACGCAAAAGAACTTCAAGAGAATTTACGATATAATCCTTAATTTCAGGTTCAAGGAAGACTTGCTCGATCAAGGCGAGAACTTCGGCGCGCACCTTAAAGAAATGGTTCAGACGCTCTATATCGGCGATATATTCTACGATATAGTAAGAAGCGTTTCCAAGGGTAAGATTTGCGAGGGCTACGCTTATAAGAACTTCGAGAAATACGTGGAATACAAACTCGACAAGAACCTTGCGGAGGTTGTCGGAGCGGTGTTCAACGTACAGCTTCTCGATATATTCAACTGCTTCGGCTCGGATTTCGTGGCGAGGTTTAAGGACCTTCTTCAAGATAAGTTCGGAAATCTCACCTTCGGCGACTTCGTTTACGATTTCTTCGCGCACAACCTCGCGGCGAAGCTCTCGCTCAAAGCGAACGGCTACGCTTACGAATATAAAGCGAATAACGAACTCCTTAAAGGTAAAATCTCGAAGTTTATGAGAGCTACGTTCAATATCTCTCTCAACGACGTTGACAGATATATTAAAGAGTTCAATGCTGCGGCAAAGAAGAGCGACGCTATAATCGATATAGTTGCGGACGTTTACGGTTCGCTCAATCTCGGAAACGTATTCGGCGCAATCGCGGAGAAATTCACTGCGAAGAAACTCAAAATGGAATACGTCTTCGATGAAGATTACAACGTCACGATAAAGGGCAACTTCAAGGAAATAGCCAATATAATAGCTTCCTCGTCTATGGGCGACCTTCTCATAGCGATTAAGAACAACAACGTCAAGAAGTACTTCATCGGCGAAGGCAAAGGAACTGAATACGGACTTATCGGAGGAGAGAAACTCGGCGATATTCTCGGATATTTGGTTCAAAGCAACGCGCTTAAAGGCTTCGTTAAGAACACGAAACTCGAAAGAGACGACGAGGCAGGAAAGTGGAACGTTGAAAAATCGTTCTCGCACCCGCTCGACATTCTCTTCAACGACGTGACGATTAACGGATTCCTCCGCTCGATGAGCGACCCGAAAGAATTTATCGTCAATACGCTCGGCGAAGTTAAGCTCGGCGAAATGCTCGGCAAATACCTCGTCGACGACGAATGGTTTAAACCCGAAGGCGATAAAGAAGAGTTCTCGGCAGAAAACGGCGGAACGATAATGAAACGCGTTTATAGCGTAACGCTCAGCCAGATTCTTGCGGACGAATTCGATTTCAGCGCGGTTATAGAAGACGTTTACGTCGGCGAACTTATCGGCTACACTTATTGCGGTAAGAAGTACACCAAGATTGAAAAGGAATTCTCGCAATACATTCTTTGCGATAAGACCGGCCCCGAGCACGAGGACAATGCGGAAGGCTATCATATCCACGCAGACGAATGTGAAGTTACGACGCATACCGACGCAGCTCATCATAAGGCGGGTTGGTATAAGTCGAGAACGGACGGTAGCGGAAACGTTACTTACACGGCTGTCGACACCGTTTCTGGCGTAATGGCGAATTTGAGGCTCGGATACATCTTCGGCAACAAGGAAATCAAGTTCGGAGATATGTTCGGCAAGCTTCTTCTCGGCGACGTACTCGGTTACGGCTACTGCGGCAAGAAGTACACTAATTCCACTGCGGCGGACGCTAAATACGACCACTGCGGCGCGCACGAGGATAACGAAGAAGGTTACCACGTCCACCACGACGAATGTACTGTCGGTCACGCGGAAGGCGAACACGATAAAGACGTCACCTGGTACGCAAAGACGAAGAACGCTGCGGGCGAAGTTACCTATCGTAAAACGAACACTCTTGAAAATATGATTATGGACACCGGTATGAAAGAAATTATGAGCGGTAAGTTCGACATCAACAGCAAGATTGAAAACGTTTACGTCGGCGACCTTATGAATTACTACTACTGCGACAAGAAGTACACCAAAACCGAGGCGGAACACTCGCAATATAACCTTTGCAAGAAGACCGGCTCCGAACACGAGGACAATGCGCAAGGCTATCACGTTCACCACGAATGTACCGTTCCCGACCACACCGCATCTCACGACGCAGGCTGGTATAAGAAGCAGGTAAATGAAGACGGAACCGTAAACTACGTAAAGGTTGACGCGGTTTCGAGAGTTACGGCGGATTTGAGGCTCGGTTACATAATCGGCAACGACAACGTGAAGCTCGGCGATATGTTCGGCGACCTTAAACTCGGCGAAGTTCTCGGTTACGAGAAGACCGCAAAGAGTTGGATTATAAAGGACGGCGGAACTTCTCGTCAGGCAAACGCGCTCGAAAGAACGTTGGCGGACGTTGAAATGAAGTCCATCTTGAACGGTACGTTCGATATAGACAACACGCTCAATTCGTTGAAACTCGGCAATCTTATGAATTACGAGTATTGCGACGGAACGGGCGACGAATGCTTAATCGAACATTCTCACCAGGAAGGCTGGTATAAGAAGAGCGGCGACGTCTGGACGATAATCGGCAGAGAGTTCTATTGCAGCGGCGACGGTAAGCATTGCGCTCCGGAACTCGGACATAACCACTCCTCCGGAACCTACACGGCGGGCTGGTATCACGAGGAAGCGACGGGCTTCGTTCTCAACACGAAGACCACGACGGAAGGAACTTTATACGGCAAACACATAGGTAACAACATCACGCTTTGTATCCTCAACAACACCGTAAACGATTTCCGTTCCGACGAATTCACGAAGTCGCTTATCACAAAGATTAACGAAGACGTTCTTCTCGGCGATATATTTGAAGTTTCCGAAATGGACGGACCTATCAAGCTCATCTCGCCCAACACGAGAATAGGCAAAATCAGCAGCGCGCTTGAAACGGCGGTTCAGAACGCCACGGCGAAAGAACTTAATCAGTACGGACTTCTTCCCATAACCAACGAGGAAAATATGGATAAAGTTTACGGAAATATCATCAAGATTTCCGGAACGTACGATTCTGCAACCGGCGAGTGGAAGTGGAGAGAAGAAACCGATTCGTTCGGCTTCGTTGCAAAGAGCGAAACAACCGAAAAGGCTTCCGCAGCTTTGAATCCGTATCTTGAAAATCCGGGATACGAATCCATAGTCTGGAACGACGTCGGTAGAGATTACTGGCAGTCGCTTACGGTCAACGAGCTCGTAGACGTATTGTTGACGAGCGTAACGTTCCCGAATATGCCGTAATAAAACCTTACAAAAGCTTTATCCGCGGGCGGGCAAAAGCCCGCCCGCGGAATAAAAACGTTTGAGATTGCGCTTAAACCGACCTTTCAAACGCTTGACAAGCGGAATAAAAAGAATTATAATAATGTAACTTATAACCATAATCGCCCTATTTGGCGACGGTTAAAAGTTCAAACCTTGCTTGCGGCATTCGTCCGTAAGCCGAATAAGTCCGGGAGGTAAAAAAATGAACAAGTACGAAATGATTTACATTTTGGAATCTGCTCTTTCCGATGAAGCCAAAGACCAACTCATTGAGAAGCTCGACGGCGTTATCACGAAAAACGGCGGAGTTGTCGAAAAGACGGAAAAGTGGGGCATCAAGAAGCTCGCTTATCCTATCGACTACAAAACTGACGGTTATTACGTATACGTTGCTTTTGAAGGCGACAGCAAGCTCGTTAGCGAAGTTAAAAGAGTTGTCGGCATCACAGAGCACGTTCTTCGTAGATTGATAACCAAAAGATAATCTTAAAGTTTGAAGTCAAGCTCGACGACCAAGGAGAAAAATTATGAACAAAGTATTTTTAATAGGCAATTTAACGCGTGACCCCGAAATGAGCGAAACCCCGAGCGGGATTCCTTATTGCAGGCTCGGTTTAGCCGTCAACAGACCTTATTCCGGCAGCGACGGAGAACGCGCAACGGATTTCTTCAATATCACCGTATGGAGAGCGCAGGCCGAAAATTGCGGAAGATACCTTAAAAAAGGCAGCAAGGTGTCGGTTGTGGGAAGCCTTCAAAACCGTTCTTACGAGGATAAGGACGGCAACAAGAGGCAGGTTACCGATATAATCGCCAACGAAGTCGAATTTTTATCCGTAAGAAACCAGAGCGAAGCTTCGGGAGAACAGGAAACGCCCGTGAGGCCGTCGTCTAAACCGACGCTTCAACAGGTCGACGACGAAGAACTTCCGTTCTAATCGTTTAACCCGGGTTGTTTCAAACGTTTGAGGCAAAGTTTATCGTGAAACGTTACGCTTTGTCGTTACCGTTAAAGTTTAATTATACTAACGGTTTTAAGAAAGAGAATTTCAAAAGGAGTAAAAATCATATGGAAGAAAAGACTACTAACGTAGCTGCAACGCCCGCAGCGGCTCCTGCCGCTCCGGCAGCTGCCAAAAAGCCTATGAGAAAAGCGCCGAGAAGAAAGGTTTGCGCTTTTTGCTTGGAAAAAGCTACCGAAATCGATTATAAAGACATCGCCAAATTAAAGAAATACGTCACCGAGAAAGGTAAAATCCTTCCTCGCCGTATGACGGGCGTATGCTCGAAGCATCAAAGGCTTCTCTCTTCTGCAATCAAGAGAGCAAGGCTTGTTGCGCTTCTTCCCTTCAAAGGGGAATAAGCCTTTTAGGGATAAAACGTTTAACGAAGAACTCGACTTTTCGGTCGGGTTCTTTTATTTTATCCGACTTTTCAGTCATTTTTTTCGGCGTTTTATTGTTTCGCCCCGCGGCAAAGCCGCGGGGCGAATGCTTAAATAACCCTATTTTCGGTCAGCATAAGAGAGAAAAAAGTCGAATAAAATATAGAAGAGGAAACACGAAATGGCTTTTGGCGATGGAATTTTACAATGTTTGGGGCTAAAAAACGAATTATCCCGCTGTCCTTTCAGGATAACCGTTTTCGGCAACGATGGCGCGATTATCGGCGGAGTTAAGAAAATTGCCGAAATAACCGAAAGCGAAATTGCTTTTATAACCGACAAAAAAATAGTTGCCATAAGCGGAAAAAACCTTAAAATAACTTGTTACGGCGAAAACGAAGCGGCAATTTCCGGCGTTATAAGCTGCGTTTCAATTTCCGATAGGAGAAAAGATGAGAGGAGATAAAAAACGAGGGCTTCTCGGGCGATACGAGGCGGCCGTGAAAACCGACGAAAGAGTATTCATTGAATCGTTTAAACGGCGAAATATTCCGCTTTACGACGTTAAAAAAACGAAAAGAGGAGTGAGATTCACCTCGCCCGTTACAAACCGCGGAAAAATTTTTGCAATTTCCGATAATATGTGTTATAATATAAAGGAAATAGGTTATAAGGGTAAATTTGCTTTCGCGGCAAATGCGGTAAAAAACGCGGGGCTTTTGGTGGCGTTCGCGCTGTTGTGCGTCTTTTGCGTGCGCGTGGACGGTTATATCGGCAAAATCGTTTTCACCGGCGACGGCAACCTTTTGAAAAAAGAAACGGAACTCGTTCTCTTTTCGGAAAACGTTTGCGTAGGTGGAAAATTTCCTGCCGATTTAAACGAATTATCCCGAAAAATCGCGTTGTCAAGCGAAAAAATCGAGTTTGCCTCGGTTAAGAAAAGCGGACGGAAACTTATCGTTGAAGTTCGTGCGGCGGCGGGAAAAACTCTTCCTTTAAACGAATGGAAAAAGCGGATAATCAGCCCGTGCGACGGCGTTGTGAGAAGAATATCGCGTTACAGCGGAACTGCGCTCGTTTCGGTCGGTGAGGCCGTTAAAAAGGGCGACGTGCTTATAGACGGTTTTTTCGAGCGGAACGGCGAAAGGTTTGCAACCGAATCGCTCGGCGACGTCGAGATAGCCGTAACCGAGAAATTCGATTATAAAACGAGCGGAGAAGGGAAAGAATATTCGGACAGGGCGAAAGCGGTTGCGCGCGAAAAATTCGGCGAGCGCGACGTAATATCCGTAACTGCGGAACTTACCGCCCCGAAAACTTACACCGTGACGGTGATTTACGCGGTGATTGCGAGCTGAAAATCGAATCGGCGAGCCTGAAATCGGGCAAGCGAATCGAAAAGCGAGAAAGCGAGCCTGAAACCGAGAAAGCGAATCGAAAAGCGAAAAAAACGAACCGAAAAACGAGAGATAGTAAGCCGAAAGAGAATCGATTGACGGAGAAAAGGACGAAAAGTGGCGGAACTTAAAATAAACGTCGAGTTGGGAGGGTTGGACACGCTCTCGAAACTTCTCGGCGTGTTTGACGAAAATCTTAACATAATATCCCGCGAAACGGGCGTTACGGCGTACGTCGACGGGACGAAAATAGTATTATCGGGCGAGGAAAATCAGGTTTTGCTTGCCGAAACGGTAATAAACAAGCTTGCGAGCATAATCCGCTCGGGCGAACCTATCGACAAAACGCGGATAATTTATTGCATAGAGCTTGCCAAAGAGGGCAATGCGGAGGGCATAGAAAAGGTTATGTCCGGCGTTATCGCGATAACCTCGCGCGGGAAGCAGATTAAATGCAAAACGGTGGGGCAGAAGAAATACGTGGACGCCATAAAGAAAAACACGGTCGTTTTCGGCGTCGGCCCTGCGGGAACGGGAAAAACCTATCTTGCCGTGGCGATGGCGGTTTCCGCCTTCAAAAATAAGGAAGTGGAGAAGATTATTCTCACAAGGCCGGCCGTGGAAGCCGGCGAAAAGCTCGGATTTTTACCCGGGGATTTGCAGACGAAAGTAGACCCGTATCTCCGCCCGTTATACGACGCGTTGCAGGAAATGCTCGGAATGGACAGCTATCTTAAATTGATGGAACGCGGAATAATAGAAATCGCGCCGCTTGCGTATATGCGCGGCAGGACGCTTTCCAACGCGTTTATAATTCTCGACGAAGCGCAAAATACGACGAAAGAACAAATGAAAATGTTTTTAACGCGTATGGGCGACGGCAGCAGAATGGTCGTTACGGGCGATTTGACGCAAATCGACCTTCCGGACGGCAAAAAGAGCGGGCTTAAACACGCAACGACTATTTTGAAGAATATCGAGGGAATCGAATCGGTGTTTTTAACGGCCAAGGACGTCGTGAGGCACGCCCTCGTTATGGAAATAATTAAAGCATATGAAAAGGAATCCGACGGCGAACGTCGTCAGGAAAAAAAGGACTAAATGTATTATCAATCTAAAAAGGCAATAGAATGGAAGAAAAAGGACTATACGAGGACTTTTCTTCTTTTCGCTCTCCACACGTTTATAATCATCGTACTGTACGGCGTTATGTTGTTTTGCAACGCTTACGCGGCGGACGTGAACACTGCGGAGTTTTTAACCGACTGGCAAACGATAAGCAAACTGCTTTACGTCGCGATAGCCACGGGGCTTCTGGCTGTGGGTATATATCTCTATTTCTATAACGAAAACAGGGATTTTATCTTGCGCTCGAAAAACGTACATCTCGTGTTTATAATTATCGAAATTTCGATAATCGCTATGTATATCGTCGGCCTATACCTCAACGTAAAATCGCGCCCGTTCGCGCTTTGCGCGCTCTTGATGTTGCTTTTAATCAATAAACGCTCGGCGATTTTCATCAACGGCGTAATTTGTATTTACGTCTTTTTGTCGGACGCGTTCCTTGCGGTTTCGCCCGTTACGGACGTTTCGGTTTATTCCGCGCTCGTTATCAATTACACCACGAGCTTGCTTGCCATTTATATAGTGGGAAGAGTCAGTTCGAGGTTAAAGGTGTTCGTCACGGGCTTCATTATTGCAGTTCCGATAGCCGTGAGTTATCTTGTTCTCGATTTCGACGCATTTTTGCATATGCCCTGGCAGCCGGCTTTGGACGGACTTTGGTCGGGTATGCTTTCGGTTGTTCTGATGATGGCGTTTTTGCCGTTTTTCGAGCACGTTTTCAACGTTTTAACCGATTACCGGCTTATGGAAATAACCGACCACAAATCGGTGCTTATCAAAACGCTTATCGAAAACGCCCCGGGAACGTTCAACCATTCGCTCGTCGTATCCACGCTTGCAGAATCCTGCGCCACGGCGATAGGCGAAAATCCGTTGCTTGCAAGAGCGTGCGCTTATTATCACGATATAGGTAAGCTCAAACAGCCGGAATTCTTCACCGAAAACCAAAAGGGCTATAACCCGCATAACGAACTTACCCCCGAGCTTTCCACCGATATAATCCGTTCCCACACCAAGGACGGTTACGATTTGATAAGAAAATATCACCTTCCGCAAATTCTCGCGGACGTTGCCCGTCAGCATCACGGAACGATGCCGATAAGGTATTTTTACGCGAAAGCTATGAAATACACCGAGGGCGAACTCGATATAGACAATTTCTCTTATCCCGGGCCTAAACCGCAGACGAAAATCGCCGCGATTATAATGATTGCGGACGGCTCGGAAGCGAAGGTGAGAACTCTTCCCGACCGTTCGCACGAAAAAGTCGACGCGGCGGTGAGAGAGATAATCGAGGAGAGAATGGATTTAGGGCAGTTCGACGAATGCGACATAACTATGTCCGACCTCGATATTATAAGAAAAACGATAACCAACTCCCTTGCCGGCGTTTATCACGACAGGGTGGAATACCCGAAACTCAGGATAGGCAGAAAGAATTGATATGTCGGATTTTATTGTAATAAGAGAGGACGACGAGCCTTACGATTTCGGCGCGATAGCCGACGCGGTTTATAAAAAACTCAATCAGACGGACAAGCTTTCCATAGAACTCGATTTCGTTTCGGCGGACGAAATACGCCGCCTTAACAGCGAAAATCGTAGCGTAGACAGAGTTACGGACGTTTTGTCCTTTCCTTATCTCGAAGGGATTAAGGGCAAGGTTATTCGCCGCGAGGATTTCCCCGACGATTTGGACGAGGAAACGGACAGCGTGCTTATAGGTTCGGTGTGCATTTGCCTCGACAGGGCGAAGGAGCAGGCCGAGGAATACGGGCATAGCCTGAAAAGAGAGGTTTGTTATCTCGCTTTGCACGGTTTTTTGCATTGTTTCGGGTTCGACCATATAGAAAAGAGCGACGAAGAGGAAATGACGGCTTTGGCGGACGAAATAATGCGCGGGCTGGACATAAACAGATGAGGATAAAAGTATGAAATGCGGAACGGTTGCCGTTGTAGGCAAAGCCAACGCCGGTAAATCCACGCTCGTAAACGCGCTGGTCGGCGAAAAAGTATCAATAGTTTCCCCCAAGCCCCAAACCACGCGCGACAGGATATACGGAGTTTTAACGACCGACGAATATCAAATCGTTTTTGAAGATACCCCCGGCGTTTACAAGGCGGCGGGACTTTTGAATTCGCGTATGCAAAAAACGGTTGAACGCACCGCGCGCGACACCGACGTTATTTTGTTCGTTCTGGACGGACACGAGGGCTTAAAGGACGACGACCTTACCTTGCTCGGCAAATATACGAAAATCGGCGCGCCCGTTATCGTCGCGCTCACGAAAACGGATATTATGCCCAAGGACGCTTTGCCCGAAGAACTCGTCGCTGTGGCGGCGGTTGAGGGAGTGAACGAAATCGTTCCCGTTTCGGCAAGAAAAAGAAGAAACACGCTCGAACTTTTGTCGGCGATTTTAAAATATCTCGAAGAAAGCGATTACGTTTTCAATCCCGACGCGGTTTCGGATAAATCGGAAAAGTTTATGATTGCCGAAATTATGCGTGAGAAAATTCTCGTCGGGTACGATAAGGAGATTCCTCACGGCGTTGCCGTAACGGTGAACAAATTCGAGCAAAGGCCGAACGGAATTTACGACGTCGACCTCGATATAGTTTGCGAAAAAAGCAACCACAAAGCCATTTTGATTGGCAAAGGCGGAAAAGCCTTGAAGGAAACTTCCACCATTGCAAGAGAGGCTATGGAGAGGTTTTTGGGCGCGAAAGTCTTTTTGAAAACCTACGTCAAGGTTAAGGAAAACTGGCGCGACAACGAGGCGTTGTTAAAGGATTACGGATACGAAACCAATAAGGATTAAATCGTAAAAGTCCGCGTATAAGTCGATTATCGAAGCATATACTATCTTTATGAAGAGTCCTGAAAAGAAGGTTTGGGAGCTTTTTGAAAAAACGGGCAAGCCCGGGTATTATATGCTTTACAAAAAGCTTAAAAACAAAAAATAACGGAAAACTATGAATTACAAGGTGAACGGAATAACTCTTTTCGGGGTGAATTACAGGGAAAGCGATAAAATCCTGACGATATTCACTCTTGAAAAAGGCAAAATCGGCGCGGCGGCGAGAGGCGTTAGAAAGGCTAACGCGAAGATGAAGCAAATCGCCGAGCCTTTTTGTTTTTCGGAAGCCATCATTTCGGAAAAATCCGGCAGAAGGACGATAACCGAAATAAATTCTTACGATTCCTTTTATCCGATTCGCGCCGACGTGAACAGGTATTACGCGGGCGCGTGCGCGCTGGAATTCACCAACGCTTTTTTGCCCGAGGGGCTCGTTTCCGAAGGACATTTCGTGCTTCTCGCCGAGTTTTTGAAAGCTTTGGCTTACGGCTCGGGTAACCCCGTGGATTTGCTCGTGCGGTTTTTTTACGACGCCTTGAACGAAAACGGTTTCGCTTTGAATCTCGCCTTTTGCGGAAGGTGCGGAAACCCCATTGAAAACAGGGTTTTTCTATCCTCGCGGGAAGGGGTTTGCGTGTGCGAAAATTGCAGAAAAGAGGGCGACGGCGGGTTCTCTCTCGATACTTATAAATATTTGAAGAGGATTTCCGAGGGGAAAAACGAAGAAACCGATAAAAAAACGCGTTGCAACGGCTTGAAATTCTTCGGATATTATATGGAAAAGGTTTCGGGCGTTGCGCTTAAAAGCCTTGCCGACCTCGTTGCGTTGCAAAGATAGCCCTATAAACGCCGCAAAGACGGACGATTGCGCTTTGAAAGTTAGTTTTTTGCTTGACAACCGCGCAAAGAAGCCTATATAATGGAAGCGTTAAATTAAGGGAAAGGTAAATTATGGATTACGTTAACGGAAATATGAATGCGGGAGAAAAGGTTATTCTCAAAGCAAGGCCGAGCTGGGCGGCGTTGATTCCCTCGGCAATCTGGGCGGTTATCATCGAAGCAATTTACGTCGTTTTGCGCGTGACGATTCTCAACGATTGGTTTGAGAAAATCGAGAATAACGGCGGAGGAAACGGCACTGCGACGGCCGAAGTTTTAAGCAGAATTACCGGCACGCTTTACGGAACGATTGCTTTGATAATTAAAATCGTGCCGCACGCGCTCGTCGCTTTCATAATACTTTATAAAACGTTTAAACTTTTGTCTACGAAGCTCGCCGTCACGAACAAACGCATTTTCGGCAAAGTCCTCGGAATGAAAAAGACGAAGTATATAGACGTTCGCCTCGACGCTATGGACGGCATTGCGCTTAAAGACAGCGCGCTCGGCAATCTTTTGCATTATTACACCGTCACGATTTACAGTATGAGTAAAGATAACGTCGAAGTTCCGAATATCGCCAACGCAAAGGAATTCAGGGATAAGGTTATCGAAATAAAGGACGAGTTTGAAAAAGAGGCGAGAAGAATTCAGGCGGACGAAATTGCCGAAGCTATGGAAAGAAGAAAGGCCGCACAAAAGGACGTTTTCGAGGATTTTCAAACCGATAACCGATTAAACGAATTAAATAAATAAACGAAAATCAACGCAAATTTACGGCGACGAAAAACGCCCGTGAGTTTGCGTTTTTTAACGCGGTTTTTCGTGCGATTTTTAACGCGGTTTTTCGTGCGATTTTTAACGCGGTTTTTCGTGCGATTTTTGGCGCGATTTTTGGCGCGATTTTTTTAACGCGGCTTTTTTGCGGCGAATGAAAACGCGCCGCAAAAAAGCCGCGTCCTGTTTTACGGCCGTCTGCCGGCGAGCGACGCGCGGAAAAGCAAAGTGAAAGTTTTGACGGGCGGACGGGCAAAGTGAAAGTTTTAATCAAAAAATCGTATGATTTTATAAAAAACGGGTTTTGAAGCTTTAAATTGCTTGAAAAATAAAAAAAAATGTTTTATAATGGAGCGTAGGAAAAACAAAAATAAATTTTTTCGACATTTAATTCAGGAGGAATATAATAAATGGCAAAGAAAAAGTACGTTTACCTCTTTACCGAAGGTAACGCGAAGATGCGTGAACTTCTCGGCGGAAAGGGCGCAAACCTTGCGGAAATGACCAACATCGGCCTTCCCGTACCTCAGGGTTTCACTATTTCTACGGAAGCTTGCACACAGTATTATGAGGACGGAAGACAAATCAATCCCGATATTCAGGCCGAGATTATGGAAAACATCGAAAAGATGGAAAAAATCACCGGTAAGAAATTCGGCGATAAGGAAAATCCGCTTCTCGTTTCGGTTCGTTCGGGCGCAAGAGCTTCTATGCCCGGTATGATGGATACCATTTTGAACCTCGGTTTAAACGAGGACGTAGTTGAAGTTCTTTCCAAAAAATCCGGCAATCCCAGATGGGCTTGGGACTGTTATAGAAGATTTATTCAAATGTTCTCCGACGTCGTTATGGAAGTCGGCAAAAAATATTTTGAAAAGCTCATCGACGAGATGAAAGAGAAGAAAGGCGTTACGCTTGACGTCGAACTCGACGCAAACGACCTTAAAACTCTTGCAAATCAGTTCAAAGCCGAATATAAAAAACAACTTGGCAGCGATTTCCCGTCCGACCCGAAGGTTCAGCTTTTCGAGGCTATCAAGGCCGTATTCAGAAGCTGGGATAACCCCAGAGCCAACATTTACAGAATGGACCACG
>CALDMH010000019.1 GCA_937915565.1 uncultured Clostridia bacterium
GCTTCGAACACGGCTATCGCAAACGCCAAAGCCGAATTGGAAACCGCTATAAGCGCGAAAGCCGACGCAAAAACCGTGGAAGAAGCGATTGAAACGTTAAATACGGCGATTTTGAACGCCGAAACGGCTTGCAAGGATTACGCCGACGAAAAGAACGCTTTACTGAAAGGCGAACTCGAAATCGAGATTAAAAACGCGAAAACCGAATTGACTGCGGCTATAAACGATTTGGCAAAAAGACTCGAAGCCGCCGAAAAGAATATCGACGCCAACTCGGAAAGCATTTCGTCGTTAAAGACCTTGGTTATCGTATTTTGCGCGGTACTTCTCACGATAGACGTTATAACCGTCGTTTTATTCTTCGTGTTAAAGCGCAAAAAAGAAAATCAATCGTCGAAAAACTAACGATTTAAAAAATAACGTTCTCAAAACCGAAAAGAAGCGATTTTTTCAAATCGCTTCTTTTTTATTAAATTTTTCCCGGAAACTTCACAAAATTCAAAAAGTCGAATTATTTCTTCGCAAATTGACGAACGTCGGCAAACGGGTTTGCCTTGTTCTTCCCTTTTAGAAGCTACCAAAAACGCCGCCCGCCGACATTTCGTCGGCGGGCGTTTAGTTTTATGCGGAATTTGCCGCTTTCCCGCACAGCGGTCAACTCGGCAAAAACAGCCGTCGACTTTTGGTAATTATATGCAGAATTTGCCGCTTTCCATAGACTGCCGTCTACGGAAGCCTTCGGCAAGAATTTGCTTTGCAAATTGACGAACGTCGGCAAACGAGTTTGCCTTGTTCTCCCCTTTTAGGGGTTACCAAAAACGCCGCCCGCCGACATTTCGTCGGCGGGCGGCGTTTTTGGTAGCCCCATGCGGAATCGAACCGCAGATTCTGCCGTGAGAGGGCAGCGTCTTAACCGCTTGACCATGAGGCCATATCTCATTCTCACGCAAATTTGCTCGTTTATAATAACACATTTTTTTCTTTATTGCAACTGTTTACTCCTCTTTTCTCGAAAAAAATTTTAATCGTTTAGTGCACAAATATCTTGAATAAAAAAATTTATCCGCTATACTTGCGCCGAATTCAGTTGTTTCGGGGGTGATTTGAAAAAAGGAATCGGAACTTTTAATTTAATCCGTCGGCAAAACGTGCGCATTTCCGCGCGGCCGGAACGTCGACGGGCACATTCTCCGTTCCTTAAAAAATATGGACGAGAAAACAAGACAAAAAATCGAAAAAGCGTTGATTAAACGCGCCATAGGCTACGATACCAAGGAAACGATAGAGGAATTTTCGGAAACCGAGGACGAACTTAAACTCACCAAACGCAAGGTGACGACTAAATCCGTTCCGCCGGATATTTCCGCCGCAAAACTCCTGTTCGACATCAAAACGGACGGCGAGGATTTGACGAGCGTTTCCGACGAGAATCTTGAAAAAGAAAAACAAAGACTTTTAAAATTATTGGAGGATAAACCCAAAAAATGAAAATCGGCGAACAGATTAAAATGCGGAAGAGGTCGGAAAAAGACAAAACCTACGAGGAAATCCTGAACGACGTCTTTTCCGATTTCTACAAAAGGCAAAACGAGCGGCGAGACCTCGAAAAACAATGGGAACTCGACCTCGAATACCTGCACGGCAATCAATATTGCGAAATCACTCCGCGCGGCGAAGTGGAAGAGGAAGAAAAATTCTTCTACTGGCAAAACAGAAACGTCTTTAACCACATCGCCCCGATAATCGACTCCCGAATCGCAAGGCTCACGAGAGTGCGCCCCGTTATGAGCGTGAGAGCCGCCGGAGCGGAAGAAAGCGACGTTAAAAACGCAAAACTCGCAACCGAACTCATCAACTCGACTTACCAGAGGCTGAAACTCGAAGACGTCGTTTCAAAGGTCACGGGGTGGAGCGAATCGTGCGGAACGGGCTTCTATTTTATCGGCTGGAATCCCGACGCGGGCAAACTGCTCGGCGTTGTGGACGGGAAAAACGTTTACGAGGGCGATATTACGGTGGAAGCGGTTTCCCCGTTTGAAATTTACCCCGATTCCCTTTGCTTTGAAACCGTTGAAGAATGTGAAAGCATCATCAGGGCGCGAGCTATGAAAACCGCGGACATCGAACGCGTTTACGGCGTTAAAACGGACGGCGCGGACGTGGACGTTTACGGCGCGTATAAAGGCGTTTCGGGCAAAACCGTGGCTCACGACAGCGCACTCGTTATCGAAAAATACGAACGCCCGTCGGCGGAATTTCCGAACGGCAGACTTATCATCGCCTGCGAAAAAGCCATTCTTTATATCGGCGACCTGCCCTATATCAACGGCGTTGAGGGACGAAGAACCTTCCCCTTCGTGAAGCAGAATTCCATCGATAAATCGGGCTGTTTTTTCGGCATTTCGATGGTGGAAAGGCTCATACCCGTTCAAAAGGCTTATAACGCGGTGAAAAACCGCAAACAGGAATTTTTAAACAGGCTCACGATGGGCGTCGTAGCCGTGGAGGACGGCTCGGTGGATACCGACGAACTTGCCGAAGAAGGACTTTCCCCCGGGAAAATAATCGTTTACAGGCAAGGTTCGACTCCCCCGTCGGTTATGGGTATGGGTGCGATTCCGTCCGATTTGAGCCGCGAGGAAGACAGGCTTCTTAACGAATTCATTCTTTTAAGCGGTGTGAGCGAATTCTCCCGCTCCGCGGACTTTGCCGCCGGCACTTCCGGCGTTGCGCTTCAACTTTTAATCGAGCAGGAAGACGCAAGGCTTAACTCCGTGACCGAAAACATTCGAGCGGCGGAAAAGGAATCGGCAAAACAAATCATAAGGCTGTTCAAGCAGTTCGCCTCCGACACGAGACTTATGCGCACGGCAGGCGAAAACGGCAAGGTCGAACTTTATTATTTCAACTCCTCCGACCTCGGCTCGGACGACGTTATTTTCGACACGGAAAGCGAACTTTCGTTTACGCCCGCACAAAAGAAAAGTGCCGTTTATGAACTTATAGGCGCAGGTTTGCTTTCCGATGCCACAGGAAAAATGAGCGAAAGAACGAAGGCGAAGGTTCTTGAAATTCTCGGCTTCGGCTCGATTGACAACACCTTGGACATAGAAAATTTACACATCAACAAGGCCGCCGAGGAAAACCTCTCGGGGTTTAAGAACCCCATCGAACCGGACGAATACGACGACCATAAACTTCACGTCGCCGAGCATACGAGATTCCTTTTATCATCGGAAAGCGAAGCGATGCGCAGGGACGAAAACGCTAAAAAGAATGCCGTTGAGCATTTAAGAAAACACAAACTCGCTCTGGCGACGGAAGAGTTCGCCGCCGAGCAAAATAAGCAATAATCAAGGAGTGACGGGAATATGGAGCGAAACGATATTAAACAAACAGAAAATGAACAAGCGGAGGTTGCGGCGCAAGTCGCGGAGGCGAAAATAACCGAGGGCGCGACGGCAACGGAAGCCTCGTTGGGAAAATTTAAGGACGTGAAATCGCTTCTTAGGGCGTACGAGAACCTTGAATCCGAATTCACCAGACGCAGCAGGAAAATCAAGGAACTCGAAGGGGAAATTTTGAAGAAGAACGAGGAAATAACGCAAATCCGCGCTTCCTCCGCCGACGGAAAAATTTCGGGGAACGCCGTTACGGACAAGAAAACCGATAACGACGAAAAATTTAAAAACGTTTACGAAATTCTCTCGGGCGGCGACAGGGGTGAAAATTCGCCCGAAGAGAAAAACGAAACGTCTGACGACAACAAAACGCCCGCCGAAAAAAACGAAACGACGGACGAAACAACGCTTGCCTACGACGCGGCAAAAGAAAATCGGGCGGCGCAACCCGAAAACGAAAAAACGAAAACCGTAACGAATGCGAAAACCGACGGCGAAACGAAAGCCGAAACGGACGTTAAAGCCCGAACCGAGGCGGAAATTAAAGCCGAAGCCGAAAACGGCGGAACGACGGGCGAAAAACGAAACGAAAGCGTTAATGCGGGAGAAACAGTCCGCAAAGAACTCGCCGCCGGGGAAAAATCGGACGAAAAAAAGAACGAAATGGAAATTATAAGCCCTGAGGAAGCCGTTAAAGCATATCTCCTCAGCGTATTCAGAAACAAACCGGTTGCGCCGCCGGTGTTCGGAACGGCGGTCACTGCGCCGCCAAAAAAACCGAGAACGTTTGAGGAAGCCGGAAAGCTCGTTAAAACCACTCTCGGACTGTAAATATATAAATTTTATTTATTCGGAGGAAAAAACATATGGTAACAATCAGTAGCGCGGACAAAGCGCTTAAAACACTCTATCTCGACGTAGTTGCGGAACAACTCAACACCGAAATCAACCCGTTTCTCGCAAGAATCAAACAGACGACTTCGGACGTTTGGGGTAAAGAAGTAAGAAAGCTTGCTCAATACGGCGTGAACGGCGGTATCGGAGCGGGCACGGAAGACGGCGCATTGCCGATTTCCGCAGGAAACAGCTACGAGCAACTCGTCTGCACCCTTAAAAACCTTTACGGAACGATTGAAATTTCCGATAAGGCGATAAGAGCTTCGGCTTCCAACGCCGGCGCGTTCGTCAATCTTCTCAACGCCGAAATGGAAGGCCTCGTGAAATCTTCCGCCCTCAATATGGGCAGAATGCTCTTCGGCGACGGAACGGGCGTAATCGCAAAAGTTACTTCCGTTGCAAGCAACGTTATAACCTGCGCGGACGTAAAATCGGTAGTCCCCGGAATGATGGTCGACTTTTACAGCACGTCCGGCACGAAACTTACCGTCGGCACGAGAAGGGTTACGGCGGTGAATAAATCCGCAAACACCTTCACCATCGACGGCGAAGCCGTAACCGAAACCACCGTTCCCGCAAAAACCCTCGTAACCGTTCAGGGTTCTTACAATCAGGAACTTACCGGCCTCGGCGCGATTTTCAAATCCACCGGCAGCATTTACGGGCTTAACAAAGCCCAGAACAGCTGGCTCGTTCCTTATATAAAATCTTCGGTGGGAAGCATAACCGAAACGGCTATTCAGCAGGCAATCGATTACGTCGACGAAAACGCCGGAAGCAAAATAAACTTCATCATTTGCTCCTCGGGCGTTAAGAGAGCCTTTATGCAGCACCTCTCCACCTACAAGAGAAACCTCGACGTGGAAGAGCTTAAAGGCGGCTTCAAGGCCTTGACTTACAACGGTATCCCCGTCGTTTCGGACAGATTCTGCCCCGAAGGCACGATGTACCTTTTGAACACCGACGATTTCGCCCTTCATCAGCTTTGCGACTGGCAGTGGCTCGAAGGCGACGACGGAAAGGTTATCAAACAGGTTGCGGGCAAGGCGACTTACACCGCTACTCTCGTTAAGTACG
Organism: uncultured Clostridia bacterium; assembly: GCA_937915565.1. Taxonomy (GTDB): domain Bacteria; phylum Bacillota; class Clostridia; order Christensenellales; family Borkfalkiaceae; genus UBA10281. Next base: position 5,376 of record CALDMH010000019.1, read on the forward strand.
CCGAACTCATCTGTTCCAGACCGTGCGGTCAGGCAATGCTTTCCGGCATCACCGAGGCGTGATTTAAAACGCTTAATCAATCGGCATAAGTTGCCGTATAAGTCGATAAACGGCGGTTTTTAAACTTAACCGCCGTTTATCGGTTAATCGGAAGATTTGGATTTTCTTCCGATAAAGGAGGACAAAATGACCATTAAAGACATTATTATGGACGCTGCGAGAATTCTCGGCGACGAAACGCTTTACGCCGCCCTTGCGGATACGGAAACCGCGTTGTCGACCGAAAATCAAGCCAAAGTCGACGCGCTTTTGAAATGCTACAACGACGTTTCGTTTGAAATTGCCGCGGAATACTTTCCGCTTACGTTTGAAGAATCCGTTTCGTCCGGAAAAATCGCATTTTCAACGCTGACGAAAACTCCGCTCAAAATCAAAAGCGTCCGCGGACAGGGCGGCGCTGACGTCACCTTCACCGTGGGGCAAAATTATCTGGAAACGGAAAAATTCGCTTCACCGATAACCGTCGTTTACGATTATATCCCCGATGAAAAAGCCTTGACCGACAACTTCGATTATGAAAACACGCCCGTAGGAAAAACGATTTTCTGTTACGGAATCGCCGCGGAATACTGCATTATCGGGGGAAGATACTCCGAGGCGAGCAACTGGGAAAGCAAATTTAAAAACGCCGTTTTAAACGCGATTCAACCGAGAAAAAGAGCCGGCAACGTTACTCCCAAGAAGGTGTGGATATGACGGTCAGAAAAACGAAAATAAAAAAACCGCGCGAGATGACCGTGCGGTTTAATCCTATCCGAGGCGTAAACGACAAGCTCTCGCCGGAAGCGGGCGGCTACGCTTACGCGCAGATTATGGAAAACTTCGACGTTTCGGACGGAACGCTCGTGCCTGCCGACGGCTTCGATTTGTTGGACGAATACGTCGTTCCCGAAGGCAAAATGCCGAGAAAATGCTACCTTTACAAAAAATACAAGACCGACGGCACTCCCGACCACAGGCTCATCGTTTATTTCGACGACAAATACCTTTACACCTGCCCTTTTGCGGGAGGAACTTTAACCAAAATAAGCGGCGTAACTTTCGACAGCGACCCGCTCGGCGTTCTTTATAAATACAACAACCAGAACGTTATGATTTTCGCAAAATCGGGCGGCGGACTTTGCATCTACAACGGCTCAACCGTGACGAACGTTCCGAACGCGCCCGAAATCACGTCGATGTGTATTCATTTCGAGCGTCTTTTCGTCACAACCGCCGGCGCGGAGAACGCGCTTTGGTTTTCCGACGATTTCGACCCCGCAAACTGGAACGTTTCTCTTTCCGAGGCGGGCTTTATCGAAATGAACGACCCTGCGGGAGAACTCCTTAAAGTTGTGAGTTTCGGGGATTATCTCTACGTTTTCCGCACTTACGGAATCACCAGAATTTCCGCTTACAGCGACCAAAGACAGTTTTCCGCAACCAATCTCTTTTTGAGTTCGGGCAAGATTTTTGCCGATTCCGTTATGGTTTGCGGCGATTGCATTATCTTCGTCGCAACCGACGGAATGTATCGCTTCGACGGCGTGAGCACGCAAAAGATTTCCGACGCGTTTTACGACAGAATCGACCCCGACTACCCTTATTGCAAGGGGCAATATTACAACGGTTACGCGTACGTCAGGGTTAAGGTCGGCTACAACGCCGCCGCTGCCGCGGAAATCATAAAACTCAACCCCAAAACGCTGGAAGTCACCTTTTTGAACGGCTCGATGTTAAGCGACTTTTTAACCGTGGATTGCGACGGAAAATATAAACTTTACGGTGCGACGGCGCGGTTTAACCAGCTCTGCGTTCTTAACCAGAAAGACAAGTTGCTTTACGGAGCGAAATTGAAAATGGTTTGGGAAAACGGCGAGAGCGACTTCGGAGTTCCCGTGCAAAAAACGCTTAAAAAACTTTCTTTTTACTCAAAAGCCGACGCCACCGCGATTTTGTTCGCCGACGGAGTTAAACACACCTATAAGGTTAAAGGCAGCGACAAGCCCGTCGTTTTAAAGCCAAACCTGAAAGGCGTGAGATTTAAATTAAGGTTCGAGGCGCGCGAAGTGACTACGCGCATCGCTTCGCCCGAATTGCAATTGGAGTACTACTTATGAATTCCGAAAAATTTTACGACGAAAAGAATAAACACAACCTGAACGGAACGAATTACGGTCGTATCGCTTACGACAAAGCCACCGAAAACGAAAAGAAAATTGCCGAGAACGAAAAACGGGAGGAAATTGACGAGTTCGTTACCTTAAAGGAAACCGAGACCGTGGACTTACTCTACGGCGACGTTCTGGACAAAGGATTTAAATTCGAGGCCTCCGGCAAAATCGTCACGTTTGAGGCGGACGTTCAACTGCCCGCCTCGGAAACGACTTCCGATTCGACTTCCGGAACGACCGATTCGTCTTCCGATTCCGCTTCCGCAACCGATAACGGAACTTCGGACTCCTCCGCCTCGGGCGAAGAAACCGACGACGCGGCGACCGTTACGGCGGAAATTTACCTTAACGGCAAAAAAATCGGCGAAAAATCTGCGGCGGACGCGTTTCCGCTTTCGTGCAGGGCAAGAACGAAACAGGGCGAAAACGTCGTTTACGTCACCTTAAAGGGCGTTACTTCCAACACAACGGTGACTTTATCCGCAACGGGGCAAATCAAAAAAGCCGCAACCGAAAAAAGAGTTTATTATATCTACAACGATTACTACGCCGTGAAGTACGACGACACCTTAGCCGTTTTCCATTACGCCGATTCGCAATTCACAAGGGTGTTCTTCGTGTGCGGACTTAAAGTGAGCAGCGCGTGCTACGACACGAAGGGAGCTATGGTTTACGTTTTGGGAAAACGTTTTTCGGGCAGTCGATTTATCTATAAAGTAAACCCGACAACCCGCGAAATCACCCTTATCGACGACGTTTTAAACTATTCGACGGCCACAATCGGGTACATAAGTAAGTTAAGAATATACCACGTCATCGGCGGACTGCTTCGCGTCTCCTCGTACGAGTACGGTAACATTCAAAATATGCTTCCGGGAAATACTTACGGCGTGAACGACGTTTACACCGCATACTTCAACAAAGGCTATTACCTGGCGGAAAAAAGAGCGCAGGGCTATTCGTTTTTGAGAAGAACCGCAAGCGGAATTATGGCTTCCACGTATATGGTGCCGATGAAAAACTATAAAAACGTGCAGGTCAGGTTTAACGATTCGCTCACCGCGCTTTTTGAAATCGGCGACGGCAAGTCGGGAACGTGCTGCTCGAAAATCGTCAACAAAAATCTGACCGAAATCAAACAACTTTACACGGAATCCTGCGTTACGGAATCGGAAACGCGTCTCGTGGGGTTAAACGGCAGAGTTCCCGTCGTCATAAGAGAATTGTAACAATAAAATATCGGAGGACAAAAAATGAAAAAGTCTATTAAAGAACGCGATTTTCTCAAAGCTATCGGAATAGCCGACGAGGATAACGAAACCAAAGAAAAAAACTTAATGCAAAAATTCACGGACGCCGTTTCCGATTACTTCCGCAGAAATAAAAACGACGGAAAAACGAGCGAAAATCAAAACGGAGCAAACGTTGCCGAAACCGACGGCGAAGCCAAAACCAAGCTTAAAAACGAACTCGACGACTTAAACACGAAATACGCAAACAACAAAAAACACACCTTCGGCGGCGTTACGATAGACGACTACGAACCGAAGGAATACGACGGCAAAACCGACGAGCAAATCCGCAATGAAGCTGCGGGAAAATACCGCTCGGACTATAACGGCAAGAAAAACGAACTTATGCAAAAGAGCGAGGCTTCCGTCCGCAAAAAAACGGCGGAATTGAACGACGCCGACGAGGAAAACGCCGAAAAGAAAGCCGAACTCGATTCCGCATACTTCAACGACTACGAAACCGCCAAAAACTCCGCCGTGAAAAGGGGGCTCGGAAGGTCGTCCATTTTAGAAGGCGTTCTCGATAACCTCGGCGAATCGCTTGAAAACGACAAAGCCGAAGCGGACGAAAACACCGAAACCAAAAAAAGAAAAATCAAAAACGAGATTGCGGACGTTAAAAACGAACTTTACGTCAAAATCAAGAATCTCGACGACGATATTGCCGACAAAGTGAACGACGAAATCGAACGGCTCACCGAGATAAGAAACAAGGAAAAGGCGAAAGTGGACAGCTATAACGAAGCGCAAAAGAAAAAGCGCGACGAAAAAATAAAGGCCGCGGAAGCCAACGGAGTTAAATACGACGAAAAACTCACGAAGGAATATGCGGAATACTACGGGGATAAATTCAACGCTATTTATTCTTACTACGTCGGGCTCGGGAAAAAGGCTCGCGAGGAAGCCGTGAAAGACAAGGACTTTATCGTTCAGAACCTTGACGAAGCAGGCTATAAAAATTTGCTTAACTATCTCAAATAACGCCCTATAAGTCGATTATCGGGCAAAATCTAAATCCATTAACGAGCGGGTGGGAAGCTGTTTTAAGCTTTCCGCCCGCCTTTGCTTTCCGCGCACATTCCGCATATTAAGTCATTTTTGGTTGACACGCGCGCATAACGATGATATAATATTCGGGAAAAGCCGAGATTTGTCGGGCGGACGTAAAATCGGTCAGGCGTAAAGTCGGGCGGACGTAAAATCGGTCAGGCGTAAAGTCGGGCGAACGTAAAATCGGTCGGGCGTAAAAATAAATATTAAAATCGGCTTTGGGGAGAAGGTTTATGAAAAAGATATTGATTATCGTCATTGCGGCCATAGTCGTTGCGGGGGCGGCGACGGGCATCACGATTGCGGCGGTGAACGGCGGCAATTCGCAAACGAGCTCCGCGTCGGAATCGCAAAGCGTTTCGACCGTTGAATCCACGGGCGGAAGCGAACAAGCTTCGGCAGGCGGGCAAACCTCCGAGGAAAGCGGAGACGAACAAACTTCCGAGGAAAGCGGAGACGAACAAACTTCCGAGGAAAGCGGAGACGAACAGACTTCCGAGGAAAGCGGAGACGAACAGACCTCGACGAGCGAAGAAACTTCCGACGAACCCGCAACGGGAAGCGACGAAGAAGTTTCCGAAAGCACGAGCGAATCGACTTCCGCCAAGCCGAGCACGATTACTACCGACGAAGCCGTTGAAATTTTGAAAACGGCAATGCAAAAAACGCGCAATTCGAGCGATATTACGGTGAATTTTATCGAGACGGACGGAAACGGAAAACCGGACGGCGGAACTATTCTCTATTCGTTCTGCGGCGACGGCAGAATGGTTATTGACGATAAAGATAACTATTTCAAAAACGATTATTACACGATTACGATAGTTGACGGCGGCTATCTTTATCGCGAAATCAACCACGAAAACAATAAGTGCCGCAGCGAAAGTTTAACGGAAAAAACCACTTTCTTAAACTGCGACGCGATTACGGTTATCTGCGCAAGGGAATATCTTTCGAGCGAGGTTTTCGGAATAATTCAGGCAACGCCAGAACTCACGGTTAAGAACGGCGTTTACACGCTTAAATACACGCTTTCTTCTTCCAACGTAGAAGCGATAACTTACGTCTTTGACAAAAACGTGGTGTACTCGATTCTTTGTCTGGAAGGAAGGCAAGGCTATATATACGAATTTAAGCAAAGCTTTGCCGAAGGCGTTTTCAACAGAGCGGACGCTTATCTTTCGAGCCTCGAACCCGACGACGAAGAAAGCGGCGGGCAATCGGAAGAAATCGGAGTGCTTGAAAACCTTGACGAAGTTTTGCCCGATTTGAAAAAATTGATTGCAAAAGCACAAGAAAACGGCGATTTAACGATGCACCTTGAAATGACGTCGACCGGAGAGGACTCCGAACTAAACGGTATTCCTATTACGTACTCGTATTGCAACGACGGAAGAATAGTCTTATCTTTAAAGGTCGATTCGGAATATAACGGAACAAAATGCATTGTTTGGACTAAAACCGACAGCAATTATTCAGCAACCTCACTCTCCGTCTCAAACGGAATTGAAACGGTTACGAAAGAAACCGTAAACGAAAACGACTTATCATACGATGATTTTAACCTCATCGCTTTCGTGTTATTAAATAATTTTATCAATGAATACGAGGCAAATCCGAAAGGAATCGAAGGGGTGACGCAAAAATTTGTTTACCGTCAATATAACGACCGCAACGAACTGACTATTCATACGGAAGATAAAAGAGACGGCTCGAATATAAATACGACGTATATATACACCTTTAACGAGGAAAAATTGCTTTCGTTTTGGGCAAACACGCACGGAACGATGCCCGTTGAAGACGAAAACGGAGAAACGACAGAAACCGGCTACGCCGAAATTACAGCGCAAATGAATTTCTCTTTCGATGAAGTTTTTTATAAAGAAACGAGCAAAATGCTTGAAGAAATCGCAAAAAGACAAAATTAAAAGATAAAACGATTAAAAATTTTAAAGCGGCGGCGAGGGCTTTTAAAAGCCCTCGCCGCCGCATTTTTGCGCTTAAAAACGCATAAGTCCGCCTATAAGCCGATTATCGCGCAATTTTTATAAGTATCGCTTAACCGAATGGAATTCAAATTTCACTCGGCTGACTGCGGGCGGTTGCGTTTCAACCCTATCGAGCCTTAATATGGCTCGATTTTCACTCGGCCGACGATTTGTAATTCTCGTATAAATATTCGTGCTCCTTAACGGGCTTCCAAACGTTGAAATGAAGCCTGTGCATTTCCTGAACGATAAAATCCATCTTCACCGTTACGGGCTCGTCCGGAACGAAATCGAAATACTCCTCGTTTATATAAAGGCAAAAATATCGCGTGTTGATATTTTCCACCAAGCGAATATACGTTTTATACGACAAATCGAAGCGGTAAGGCTCGCCGTTTCTCACGCCCTCGAAGTGAATCCCCTCGTGGTCGAGCGTCATTTCTCCCTCGCCGACGATTTCCGACGACAAAATCTTGCTTTTCACGGTGTGGTCGGTGGGGATATTTCCTATTTTAACGTGCTGTTTAAACGAAAATTCGGGATTTTCGCAAACTTCCTTTATTATCAGCGACCTTTCCCACAACGACCAGTCGGCCAAATGCTTGGGATTATAAAGCGCGGGGGTTCTGTTCGGCTCGAATTCGAGATAATCGTTCAAATGAATTTTAAAGCCGCACGCGGAACAAGTTATATCGTCGCCCTCGCCGAGCATAGTAAGTTCTTTTCCGCAATCGGGGCATTTATAGCACACCTCGTGCATTTTTTCGCAGCCCTTGCCCTTCGTATCCCACTTAAATCTATGCTCTCTTTGCCATTCGCAGTCGTTATTTGAAACTTTTTCCTGAATTTTCTCCTCTATTTCCTCAACCGATAAATTTTTGAGTTGCTCGGAATCGAAAAGCTTATAAACCGTTACCACCGTTTTCCCACCGCCCCTATAATACGGCGAATACACGGGCGCGGCAAGGCTTTGCCCCTGAAATTTGAAGAAATAAACCGGAACTTTGCATTTTTTGAGCAAACTTCCTATCCCCGGTAAAATCCTCTCGTTATAACCCGTTACGGTTGCCATTCCCTCCGGCGCGAGCGAAACCATTCCGCCTTGCCTTATTATGGAAAGCATTGCTTTTATCCCCGAAACGTCCACACAAAAGTTCTTTTTGGGCAAAATGTGCATCATTTTGAATACTTTTGCAAGGTGACTGCGGAAAAATTCGTTATAAGCGGCAACCATAGAATACCTTATGGGGTAGGTCGTCTTTGAGATATAGGCGTGGTCCAACCTCGAAAGGTGATTCCACAAAATAAACGCAGGGCCTTTTTCCTTGCGAATATCGTCCTCGTAAATTATTTCCGCATTGTGCTTGCTTAAAGAAATATCCGCCATTATCAGGTGATAAAACCAGTTGTAAAATCCGTTCGGGGCTTTATATTTTCTCCTTTCGAGTTGCTGTTGCAACGTAAGCTTTTGTTTTTTCATACTGCTCTCTTCTTTCGTTTTTTCTCGTTTTTGCCGACGAAATCGGCGTGAAAATCATTTCCTCTTTTCTATCTCGCGTCTGAAATAATCGCCCACTTCTCGCATAAGCCTCATCGCCTGCGGATATAACGCAGTGGGGAAGCCTGCGGGATACCAATCCGCCTCGAAAGTTATATCGCCGTCGTATTTGATTTCCGCAAGCGCGTCTATTATCGGCTCGAAATCGATTCCGTAAGTGAACGGAAGCCTGTGGCTGTCGTGATGACGGTCGTTATCGTGAAGGTGAATACATTTCAAACGACTGCCGAGCGATTTTATCATCTTAACGGCGGAAGTGTTTAACCCTTTCATTTCGGCGTGACCTATATCGAGGCACGCAACGAAAACGCCGTCGTCCGAAAGAACGTCGAGGTGCTTGTTGAAATCAACCTCGTCGGAACAAGCCGCCCTTATCGCGTGGTCCTCCTCCGCGTTCCAGTTCCACATATTTTCCAACGCGATTTTAACGCCGCTGTCCTTTGCGGTTTGCTTCAAGGCGTTGTACGTTCCCGCGTTTTGCTCCGCGCTCATATCGTTGCAGGGGTGAACCACGCAATATTTCGCGCCGAGAATCCCCGCAACCTCTATGGCTCTGCGAGTGTAAAACATTCCCTTTTCGTTCCACTCCTCGTTTCCGAGCTTTATCGTGGGGAAAAACGAATGACTTTGATTGCATACGATTCCAATTGAATCGGCGTATTTCCTGAAATCCTTTGCAAGGCTTGCGTAATTGTCCTTATCGATAAACGATTCGAGCGCGGCAATGCCGTACATAGTGAAATCGTATGCGTCGAACCCGCAATCCTTGATGAGTTTTACGATTTGTTCAAGGCTGCCGTAACGATTGAGTGGCAACGTATTAGTAGAAATAAGGCTCATTTTATCCGTCCTTTTCGTTTTGATTAAAATTTTTAAGCGCAGGGGTTACCCCTTCTCAAACCTTTTTTAGTATAGCACAAACGGCAACTAATTCCAAACGATTGAAAAAGGAAAAGGGCGGGCGGCAAGAATTTTCTTGCCGCCCGCCCAAATCGATTAACTCGTTTTTAGTTTCGCATTTTCCGATTATTATCGATAATCGCGCTTATTTTATTTCCGGCAACGGCATAACGTCCACGATTTTTCTCGTTTTATATTTGCCGTTCGTGAAATCGGGAACGTCCACGGGCGCGCCGCCGAGCGCAATCGACTTTTCCGAAAGCGCGGTTACGCACATCATAGCGCACGCTTCGTAAACGTCAATCGGCATATCCTCGCCACTTTCCACAGCGCGGAAGAAATGTTTGAGCATTATATAGTCCATTCCGCCGTGCCCCGTTTTAAGTTGTTCCTCGGTTATGTTTTTCCAGTCGTCGGGAAGATAATCCGAATAATCGTCCTGACTGTTCAACGAATCCTGAATTACGTTCTTCTCGTGGTTAAACCTGTCGCCGTCGAGAACGACCGCCCGCATCGTCTGGTTATAATAACCCTTCGTGCCGCTCACGGTTATTTCACGGTCGTATAAACGCGGCAAAGTGGTGTCCAGCTTTAAGGTGATAAGCTCGCCGTTCTCACACTCTATCATCGTCGTAACGACGTCGCCCTGCCTGAACTTCACTCCTTTAAGTTCGGCAACCTCGGGGTGCGAACTTATATATTCGTTAAGCCCCGCGGCTTTGGAAGCCATTGCCGTGAGCCTCGTGAATTTGTTGCCGCGCGTTATACCGAGAAGTTTCACAATCGGCCCGAGCTCGTGCGTGGGATAATTTTCGCAGTTGTGGTTCTTGTATTCTTCGAGCCTGTAATGCCCGCGCTTTAAACCGACTTCCGTTATTTCGTTCCTGAGGTCGTGACAATACGCGCCGTGGCAATAACTTATCTCGCCCAGTTTTCCGTTCCTCGCAAGCGAGGTAACCAGAAGTTCGTCCTTATTGTAACAGCAATTTTCAAGGAACATAAAAGGCGTTTTCGTCCTCTCGTAAGTTTCCACGAGCTTTTGCATATCGTCGAGATTATGCGTTCCGCCGACTTCTATGCCGACGGGAATCCCCTTTTCCATCGCTTTTAACGCGACTTCGACGTGCGAAGCCCAACTCGTGCAGACGATTACGGCGTTTACGCCGCTTGAAAGAACCTCGTTATAATCCTTCGTTTTGAGCGGCTCTTTCTGCCCCGCCGTCACGACTTTTTCCGCGGCGAATTCGATTCTTTCCTCATATCCGTCGCAAAGCGCGGCGACGATGACGTCCGAATTGTTAAGCATATTTCCGAGCAGCCCTATCGAGCCGTCCGTCATTCCGTAAGCCGCTCCGCGCTGACCTAAACCGATTAAACCTATTTTCAATCTTTCCATATTTTCGCTTCTCGTTTAATATTTGCAAATAACCTTATGAACGCTGCCTTTGCCCGTTAAAGGAAGCTTTTTAACGATTTTTCCGTCGCAAGACACTTCCTTATAGCCGACCTCTTCATAACGTATTTCGTAAAGTTCGCCCCTGAACGCTCGCTTCACCGTCGCGCCGCTCCAACCACTCGGAAGGCACGGCGAAATTTCCAAACCGTCCGGCGCGGGTTTTATTCCGCACATAAATTCCGTAACGCATCTGTAAAGCCAGCCTGCCGTTCCCGTTATCCAGCTCATCGGGGCGTAACCCGCGATATACTCGTTTTCGGGGCCCATATACATATTGCTGACGGCGTAAGGCTCAACGCCGTTATCGGGATTCAGCGGATTATCGTAAGAAATCATTTTCAGCGTTTTATAAGCCGATTCCGCTCTGCCAAGCATACAATCCGCCGCTATTTTGAACGCCACGCCGTGATTATACACCGCGCCGTTTTCAACAAGCCCCGGTTGAAAATAAGAAACCCGACCTATTCCGTCGTCGCCGCGGGTGAAACTCGGGCGGCACTGAACGTAACCGTAATCGCATTTCAACTCGGCTTCAACCAAGTCCATAATCTTCGCCTGCTCTTCTTCGTCGCCGATTCCCGCAAGAACCGACCACGTTTGCGGATTTAAGAAAATCCTCTCCTCTCCGCCTATCGTTTTGCCCTCGTCGTTATATCCGTAAACGTAATGCTTACGCTTTCCGCCCGAAACGCCGCAGGCTTTTATCGCCGAAACGAGTTCGTTTTTCTTCCTTTCGTAACCTTCGACAAGCGACAGGTTGCCCGAAATTTTCAAAATTTCGTTAAGTTCGTTGATTGCCTTAACCGTTGCAATCGAGAGCCACACGCTTTCGCCTTTATTCTTTTTGCCGACGGCGTTCATACTGTCGTTCCAGTCGCCGCCGCGCCACAAAACGAGGTTGCGTTCCCCGCGTGAGGACAAAAGATAATCGATTGCCGCAAGAATATGTCCCAAAACGGAATCTACTCTTTCGCCCGGGATATAAGGCTCGGTTACATATGCGTCCGCAAAGCTCGCGTTTTCATAACTGTCGCCCTTTAAGTAGGTGACTTTTTCGTTTAAAATCGACAAATCGTCGCTCTCGTTTATATACGAAAGTATCGCGCCGGGAATCCACACTCCGCCGTCGTTATAAGGAAACTTAAAGCTAGGCTCGAACATTCTTATGGGATTGCCGTCCGCGAATTTTTCTTTGTAAAACGCTTCGGTATCGGCGTCCTTGCGGGCGGAGTAAATGTTGAACGTTTCC
>CALDMH010000020.1 GCA_937915565.1 uncultured Clostridia bacterium
GAGCGTAACCTCAAAGGAAATTGCGGAAAAACTCGCCGAGGCAGGGTTCGACGTGGATAAAAAGAAAATCCTTTTGAAAGAACCGATTAAAACTCCCGGGAATTACCCCGTGGAAATTAAATTCCTCCCCGACGTTTCCACGAAAATTACGGTGACGGTTAAAGCCGAATAACGGGTTTCGGAATTTAAAAACTTCAAGACTTCAAAGTTTCAGGTTTCAGGCTTTAAACTTTAAGTTTCGTTTTGTAAAATCGAACCGCCCTGCGGCCGAGTTGCGCGATTTATCGCGCCGAAAAAACTCGGCCGCAGGGCGGTTTTAAATTTAATCTCTTATTCCCGTTACGTCGGTTACGGGCAAACTGAAAGCAATCCCCTGCCCCGGCGTTTCCAAGCCTACTTTTTGATAAAGGGCGTGAAGAACGGCGTCCTTGATTTCCTTTTTCACAACAATCATAACGATTTCCTTTTCGGGCTGAATCGTGATGTTGAACAGTTTCTCCGCTTCGAGCGAAGCCGTGCCTCTCGCATTGATAACCGTTCCGCCGCCTGCCCCGAACTCACGCGCGGCGTCCATAACCGCGTCCGAGAAACCGCTGTTTATTATACATAAAATCACTTCGTGTTTATAATCAATCATCTTCATCACCTCATCTGATTACTTAAAAAACCGTAAACCGCAACGCCGATTACGCTTGTCAGCGGGGTTGAAAATGCAACTCCTCCGCCGCCGCGAACGCTATCGAACTTATCCTGCAACGCTTCGAGAATTTCCTTTTTTCTATCCTCTCTCGCAACGCCGATAAGAACGGCCTTTTCCGTGTAAGCCGAACCGGAAAATTTGCCCGTTTCCGATTTTTCCGTTCCGTGCGCCGCCAAAGCCGTTTGCATATTCACCTCGAACGACTGCATAAAATCCATATAAAAATCAGCTTTATGCCTGTTCACCACGGTTATTATCAAAACGAGATTTGCAGGAGCTTTTGGAATTCGGCTCTCCTGTTTTAAAATGTTTTCGGGGAGCAATTCCGCCATTTTGTTTTTTATTTTATCTTTCATAATCGCTTTTGCCCCCCAAATTAAACGTCGAAATTGACGATATATTCGTCGTCATAACTTAAAATACGCTTCATCGCTATCTTCTTGCGCACTTTCTTCTGCACTACGGCCTTGAAACCGAGAAGCTGAATCGTAATAAGCGGCGTCATTGCGACCATAGCGACGATTCCGAAAGCGTCCGTCAGAACGCTCGAAGCTCCGGAAATAGTGAAGCACGCGCCGATTGCAAGCGGAAGAATAAAACTCGACGTCAAAGGTCCGCTCGCAACTCCGCCGGAGTCGAACGCGATTGCCGTGTAAATCCCGGGGACGAAAAACGAAAGACCTATCGAAATAAGATACCCGGGAACGAGATAATACAAAACGTTGAATCCGTAAACGATTCGGAGCATCGAAAGGCCTATCGAAATGCCTACGCCGAGGCAAAGCGCGATAAGCATTGAGCGTTTCGTAATTCCGCCCGCGGTGATTTCGTCGACCTGCTTTGTGAGAACGTGAACGGCAGGCTCGGCAAGAACGACGAGCGCACCGAGGACGAATCCCATAATAACGAGCCAATACTCCTCGCCCGAAGCAAGCTCGCAGCCGATTTTATAACCTATCGGCATAAAGCCTATTTGTGCCGCCGTGAGGAAAATCACGAGCCCGACGAAGGTGTAAATAACGCCTATCCCGATAATTTTCAATTTTTTAACGGGTAATTTCAGGAAAAATATATCGAGCGCAAGGAAAAACGCGACGATTAAGCCGAGCGCAATGCCAACTTCTTTGGAAACGTTTAAAAGCCCCGATAAAACCGCGCCGAAAAAGTTTTCGGGAATAGAATAATCCGCAAGGTTATAAACCATATCGCCCTTGGAGAAAATTCCGAGAATCATAACCGCGAGCATCGGACCTATCGAGCAAAGCGCGACGAGACCGAAACTGTTTTCACCGGATTTCTTTCCGCCGAGCGTACCCGCTATACCCACGCCGAGAGCCATAATAAAAGGAACGGTTATAGGCCCTGTGGTAACTCCGCCCGAATCGAAGGCAAGCGGAAGAAATTCCTCGTTGCCGATAACGAGAATCGAGCCGAAAGCGAAAAGGCACATATAGAAAAATATGAGAATATGCGAAAGCGGAGTGCCTTTAATCATTCTCACAACGGAGATAACGAGGAAAAGCCCTACCCCGACGCCGACCGTTACGGTGAGAAGCGTGGGGTCTATTTTATCTTTAACTTGCGTTGCAAGCACCGTTAAATCGGGCTCGGCAACCGTGATGAACACGCCCATCACGAAGCATACGGCAATGAGAAAAGGTATTTTTTTGGATTTGGTCAGCCCCGCGCCGATATGGTCGCCCATAGGCGTCATAGCAATATCCGCGCCGAGATTGAAAAACGCCATTCCTATAATCAAAAACACCGACGAAAAAAGGAAAACCGCAATTTCCTTTCCCGTGAGTTCAAAAAGGGGCGGGAATTTCAATATCGTCACGAAAACCGCCACAGGCAAAACCGACGTGAGCGACTCCTTCAATTTTTCAAAAAATACCTTAAACAACTTTTTTCTCCGTTTAGCCGATGGGATTTAAGCCCCTTTCCGTTTACCGAGAGGCGCACCTCTCTTCGTTTAGCCGATTAAAATTATAACTGCCTATAATTTTAACATATAATCTGCCTGAAATCAATAAAAATATTTTTTTATTTGCGAGAAGAATAGGAAAATTTGGTGAAAAAAATCCTCCGCGGGCGAAATTCACGAAGAATTTTGCCCGCGGAGGCGCGTCAACCGAAAAATCTCGGCGAAAATACCGTTCTTTTTCGGCAAAAACAACCGAAAAACTTATTTTTCTTATAAATCTACTCCTCTGCTTTTGCGGATTACGACTTTTTTTCTTTTTTACGGAATATAAACGCCGCGGCAAGAACAATTCCGAAAACGGAAACGGAAGCCGCCCCTACGGACGAAGAACAACCTCTCCTGCTTTCGCCCGAGTTTTCGTTTAAGCTTTCGTTTGAACTTTCCTCGGGAGTTTTTCCGCTTTCTCCGCCGGTAGAATCCGTAGGCTCGTCCTTAATCTCGGTGTAAACCGCGGTAACGGTTATATCGGAGAAATTAAGTTCGTATTCGCTCCATTCGGCCTTGAAACCCTTCTTTGCGGGAACGTCGGGCTCTGAGAAATCGAGAATATCGAGAACGGTGTAAGTACGGGTGGCGAAAACCTCGCCTCCGACCATATAAGTCACCGTGTAAACGACCGGCACGAAATCGCATTCCACAACCTGATTTTGCGTTTTTTCAAGTTTGAAGGCCTTCCACATCGATTTGTAATGCTCTTTTTCGGGAGTTTTCGGCGCAACGAAATAATCTATTTCGTCCTCGCAGTATTCAACGACTATATCGTTAAAGCCCGTGGCTCTGAAAATAACCTTATAAAGCGCAAGTTCGGGGTCGGGTTCTACGATATAAGTCACCGTAACGGTTGAAACGTTATCGCAAAAATCGGTTGCCGTGACGACGCAGGTGTGCGTGCCTCTTTTAAGCCTTCCCAAATCGTCGAGCGCACCTTCCGACCACGCGTAAGTAACTTCCACGTTGCCCGAATTGTCCGTTGCCGTAAATTCCGCGGGATAAGCCCCTTCCGAAACCTTGAATTCGGTTACGGGAGCGTTGATAACGGGCTTTTCATACTCCATTTCCACGGTTGAAATTTCAACCTTATCGACGTACATCGTCGTGCGGGCGGCGGTTCTTAACGAAAGCGCGAACATTTTAAGATAACCGTCCACGCAAATCCTGTCGAGTTCCGCGCCGGAAACGGTGACTTCCGTCCATTCGTCGGTTTTGGTTGCGCCTTGCCCGACGGCCTTTACCCATTCGCCCTTTTTGGTCGGGTGAGGAATACGAACTTCCGGGTATCTCGCATCGTCGGACGAAGTTCCCACGACGTAAACCCTGAATTTTATTTCCGTGAGGAATTTTCTCTTATAGTTAAGCGACGAAAAATCGAACGCCATATCCATACCGGCGTCTGCCGAATTCGTCATTTTTATAACGTTGCCCTCCGCGGTGTAACCTGCGGGAACGCCTTGCTTATCGGCTTTCGTTCCGTCGATAACGGTGAGGTTGCACGCGCCGTAAAAATTCACTCCGTCCATACCTGCGGCGTATTTGAACGAGCCGTCGCCGAACGTGGGTGCGGGAAGCGTGGATTTAACGACGTTTCCGTCGAAATTGCCGTCTCCGAAGCGGAATTTCATATCGCTTGCGGCGACGTAATCGTAATCTTTGCTTATTACTTTAACTTCATCGCCGTCGTGATAAGTCATAACGAGCGTCGCTACGGTGTCGCTCTTTTTGAAAACCATAAACGTTATCTCGTTATAATCGGTGAAAACGCTTCTCGAAAGTTTTGCAAACGAAGCTCCTCTCGCAATCGAACCGTCGGTTAAAGTTGCATTCCATATATCGCAAACGTCGCCCGTGCATTTGAAATACACACCGTAAGAACCGATTCCGAACGCCGAACGCGCGTAATTGTCGTACGTATCGTGTTCGGAACGCATTTTATAAAGAAGTTTAACGGATTCGCCGTAACCGACGGCGTTTCCGCTATAAACCTTGTTGCACGCCATAGAAAGTTCTCCGCCTTCGGAAATCTCCGGGTAAACCTCGGAAACATCGTAAATCACGGCTTCCTTGGCGGATTTGACGTAAGTTCCGTCAATGTCGAAATCGCCGAAACGGAATTTCATATCCGAAGAAGCAACGTAAGCGAAATCCGTCGTTATAGTTTTCGTTTCGTCGCCTTCGTGATAAGTTACGGTGAGGGTGACGGTGGAATCGTCCTTTTTGTCTGCTTTAACGGTTATTTCGTTGTAATCGACGAAATATTGTCTGCTCGACTTTATCGATAAATCCGTTTTTCTGTTTAACCCGTTTCGTTCGATGTCTACGGTAAAAAAGCTAACGGAGTCGTTGCGGCAATAGAAGTAAATCCCGTAAGAACCAATGCCGAAGCCTCCGCGTGAAGAGTTTCCGTTAATATCCGGTGCCGTGCGCATTTTATATAAAAACTTAACCGTATCGCCGAAATTCACAATCGAACCGACGTTAGGAGTCGTTTTTGAACTTATTTTAAGGTTGACTTCACCGCCGGCAGGCAAATTGCTTACCTCGGAAATATCGTAAACCGCCGCCTCTTCCGCGTCGGCTTTAACGCTTAACGAACCGAACGAAACGGCGAGCGCAAAAACGAGCGCGAATGCAAACAAGCTTAACAAAATCTTTTTAACAGTTTTCATTTTCTCGCCCCCTTAACCCACTAAAATGCTTCTTATGGAAGCTATATCCTCGTCGGTAACCGAAATTATCTCACCGTCGTCGTCTTTTGCCTTTATGGATTTAACGAAACTCGTAACCTTTTCGCAGAACGTTTCGCCCTCGGAAGCAGGGTTTTGTTCCATATAGTTACAAAAGTTTTGGATTCTCGCACCCATCGTGACGTTACCGTCGAGCGCGCCGGAAACGGAAAGGTAAGAAAGCATATATTCGCGGATAACGTCATCCTTATCAACGCCGCACATAGCTTGAAGAATAAGCGAAAGCGTGCCTGTGCGGTCTCTTCCTATCGCACAGTGGAAAATCATCGGATAATTATCCGGATTGGCGCAAGCCTTGATTTCTTTGATAAACGATTTTCTGTAATCGTTGCTGCCGTCGATACCCGTCGGATTTCCATCATAATAAGCTCCGCTTATACATATAACGTTAACGGCGTCGCCGAAAGGAGATTTTTCGATTACGCTTTCTCTCAAATCCAAATCGGTTTTAATTCCGAGCCTTTTAACCGTCGCTTTGCCCTTTTCCGTAATCGCGTCGCCGTTTGCAGAGCGGTAAAGAATTCCGTATTTTATCGTCCTTCCGTCCGCCGTAACCGCGCCGCCCAAATCGCGGACGTTGGAAACGCCGTCGATTGAAACGCTTCTCACGTTGCCTTCGGTTTTAAAGTTATAAACCTTCGAGAACTTTTGCGCGCCGTCGTTATCGGTCACTTTCACTTTCCAGTAATAATCCTTGTTCGGAATAAGTTCGTTAAGTTCGAGCGAACCGCTTAAAACGACGTGTTTTTCGGCGTTTATAAAACGCAGGTTATCGGCGACGTAAACTTCGTAATACTTCGCGTTTTCGGCTTCCCATTCGAGCTTTACGGCGTTCATCGGAAGTTGTTCGCCCTTGCCGGCAAATTCCGTCGCAACGTCTTCTATCGGCGTTTTGTAAAAAAGTTTCACCCTCTCGTTATCGAGAACGTACGTTGATTTTTGCATAGGACTTTTCACCTCGATAACGTCTGCGATAGTTTCGGTTTCGTTTCCTGCGCCGGTATCGGCTTCGGAAAACGTCACGCCGGCCAAAACGCAGACGAACGCGACGACCGCGACGGCAAGCGCAACGGCTATCGATTTTAAAAACAGCGTTTTCTTCATCTTTTCCTCCAAATTATTTATATAGTTTTCTAATCGGCACGTAAGGCCGTTTGAAATATTGTATCACGAATTTTGCGGATAGTCAATCACAAACCGAAAATTCCGCATAAAAAGTCCGACCGTGCGATTTTACACGGCGGGGACTATTCCTTTAACGACTCTTTCGGATGTGCTCGGCTCGTTGCGATAAAGTTCGTTGCTCCATTTTTCCGCAACTAAATCTATCTCCGCTTTTTCAAGACAATCGAAAAGTTCCTTTCTTTGCGCCACGTACTCCTTATCCGTCGCATCAGGATAATAGAAATAGAAATTGTCGCAAAGGTACATAAGGGGCGTTGCTCTGACTTCTTCAAGCCGCCTGATATATTCTTTTTTATCTTTTTCACTCATTGCGGAATCGGCAATTTTCTTCTCGCCGTTCTCGACGGCGCGCTTTGCCGCGTAAAGAACGTCCGTAGGATTGCTCTCTGCGCTTTCGCCCGAGCCGAAGGAATTGAAAACGGGTGCTTCGCCCTTCTCCTCGATTGCTTTATAGTTCTCGTGAAAAAGCCTTATAACCTCCCTGACGGCGTCCGCTCCCAAACCGTAATAAAGTTCGATAAACTCGTCTATAAGTCGATTATCGTCGAGTTTCGAGTTCCACATAAGCTTCCTGTAAGCGTATGCTCTTATCTTATTTTGCCAAGTGTGGCAAGTATCGTGCGAGCCCTGAACGCAAAGATAAGTTATGCCGTAATCTTTAAATCCGCGAACGTCCTTGCCGATATTTTTAAACGAATCGTATAAAAACAAATAGCGATGAAAATCGGCGTCGTAAGCCCAAAACCAGAAATTTTTTGCGATAACGCGCCATTCCGTCATAGCCTTCTTAACGTGCGGCATTTGCTTTTGCGAAAAATAATCGTAATAACCGTTGCGAAACAACGCGAACTGAATTATCAGATTTTCGTCCGCAACGACCGTTTCGTCTATGGGCTTTAAAACACCGTTTTCCGTTTTCACGGGGGCGTCCTTCGCGTAGTCGTAAGCAAAGGTCATAAGTTTTATCTTTCTTCCGTTCTTTTCCGCGAGGTATTTGTTAAGCTCGCGGACGATTACGTTGCAAAACCTTATCAAAATTCCGCTTCTGCCGTAAATTTTTTCAAGTTCGCGGTTATGCTCGTCGTCGTAATAATACTCGCCGTCCTCCTGCGTGAAACAAAAGGTTTCAACCTCGGGATAAGCCTCAATATCCTTTTTCATCTCGTCGATGACGATTTTCGCAACGCTTATCTCCTTGGTTTCGTCAAGCTTTCCGTCCGCGGTGATACCGTTCGTTAGGTCAATCGTCGGAAGGATTTCGGCGTTGACGTAAATAAATCGATAAAATTCGGGGTGAGCGTTGCCGTATTTTTCAAACGGAACGTAAAAATGGAAATTGTGGTTCACGTTTCTTCCGTAAACGGTTTTCTTCCCGCCGTGGCGCGCGTCCACGTCGGTGAAAAGGTCAACCGTCCGCGTTCTCGCAACGTGGTCGAAATCCGCGTGTTCCTGAAACGTATCGCCGAAAAGATACGTCCGCATCTCGAAATCGGGATTTGAAACGTAACTTTCTTCGGGAATTTTAATTTCCGCTCGCGGCAGATATTCCGCTTCCGCGGTTAAAAACCGCACGCCTAAAAAACGCTCGATATAATCGTAAACCCCGTACATTGCCCCGCGCGACGTTCTTGCGGCTATCAGAACGATTCCGTTTAACGCGCCCACCGAAAACCCGTCGCCGCTCACGCCGACCAACGCGTTTTCGTAGTCTTTTTCGGAAACGACGGCAGAACGCCCGACGGAAAAGCGAACTTTTCCGTCGGGCTCGTTTGAAATTTCAAGACTGTCGCCCGTAGTTTTTAAAACGTATTCTTTAAGTTTTTCCGCCGAGTATAAAACGCATTCGTCCGCGTTTTTCCCGACGATTATTTTGCCTTGCGTCATAATTATTTTAAGATATGTTAAGCCGTATTATTTTAAGATATATTAAGCCAAAACTATAAGTGCGCCTTCGCCCGCATCGAGAGTGAGCGGAATACTTCCTCCCACGACGTCGGCCGTTTCGCCTCTTTGAATAACCGTGTATCTGTAATTCGATTTATCGAAATCGAGCCTTACGTCGGTTTTATTCTCTCTGTCGTAATTAACGACGTAAAGAGCGGTTTTCCCTTTGTAATTGAAGCAACCGACGAAGCAATCTCCGCCGCTTACGGAAGAAAGCTGACGATAACTGCCTGCGGCAACGACGTCCTCGCCCGGTTCTCCGTCGGTTATAACCGCCTTGACGGCGTTCTCACCGTGAACGAGAATCTTTTCGGACGACGCGTGCATAAGGTATTCGTCTACGGCTTGCACCTGCGTGTTCGCGCGTTTTGCGTAATAATACCAACGCGTGAGATTTCCGTCTGCGCCGATAAGTCCGTTACGATTGGTGAAATCGTAAGTTCCGCCTGCCTCGTAAGCGAAATAGAAGGGCTGAATAAGCGGGAAATACTGAATTGCCTTCGCGCCGTAACAAAGAGCGAGGTTCACGTCGAACAAAAGCTCGCCCTCCGAAGGATACGGGGGCTTGGATTCAATCCACTGCATTTCGTCGTTCCACTGCCCGCCGGCTTGAAGCATTCTCCAAAACGGCACTTTATACTTCTTCGAGTAGTCCCTGTATTTGGAAAGAATGTTATACATAAGCGAAGTCATAACGCTTTCGGGCGTGTCGTCGCTAAGGTACGGGTACTGCGTTGCGGAAAGCATCTTCGGCTTTGCGTCCTTAAAAAGCAATTCGAGATAAGCGTCGAACTCCATCGGGCTCGAATAGCCCCAGAAGTTGTCCACTCCCGCCCAGTAGCCGCGCGCATTCATATAAACGTCCATTCCGGCGGTGTTGGAAGCGGAATAGAACGAGTCCGTCAAAAGCCCGATATTATCGAGCTGCGCGGTGAACGGCTCGTCGTAAGAATGTAAACCGATAAAGCTCTTTCTCGTTCCGTTTTCCGAAAGTTCGTCTACGATTTCTTCGAGAATTTTCTTTCCGCTTTCGGTGTAAAGAGGCTGTTTGTCCAAATCAACGTCCGTCGTGTGATTGCCAAGCTGACTCATTACCCAATATGAATCGACAAAATAACCTATACCGTACTTTTCGCAAAGGTCGAGAGATTTATGAATGTTAACGTTAGACCCGCCGTAAGAGTGTCTGTCAACGGAATATACGAACATATTTATTCCGCATTCGCTTAAAACGTTATAGTAATAGTCCGTTAAAAAATCGGGCGAATCCGCGCCTTCGACGCTTCCGCCGGAAGCGTAAGGAACGTAAAAGCCGCCTATCGGCATAACGTCGCTTCCGCCCATTATTTCGTAAGAAAGCGCGTACACCTCGCTCTCGGCGATTTTGTCGCTCTCAACGTAATCCATTCCCTCTTCGTAAAGCTTAACCTGCGGTTTATCGGCGTTCCCTGTGGTTTTGCAGCCCGCAAACGAACTCACAGCCGCGGTTAAAGCCATCGTGAGAGCCAAAAGCTTTTTATTTTTCATTCTTCTTCCTCCTTATGAGCGCGTAAACGACAGGTAAAAGCGCAGCCGTGGCAACGCCCGCCCCGACGCTCCCCGAACAGCTGCCCGCAGGCTTACCGCTCGTATTTCCGCCGCTCAACTTTCCGTTTGCGATTTTGCTTGCGAGAAGGTCGTCGTTATCGGGTTTCGTAACGTAATCGAAATCCTTGGTTTTATCCCTTTTGTTCGATTTATATTCGGGCGTTTCGGCATATTTTCTCGCGAGTTCGTTATCCGTGTTTTTAATGCGGAAATTATCTATCGAGAAATTAGCGATAGCCGTATATTTAAGCCCTTCGGAATCAATCGAAGTCGAGCCGACGGTGAATATTCTGACGTAACCCGTGCGGGTTAAGCCAAGGTCGTAAGCAAAATAAGGCGTACCCCAGTCCTCGTCGCCGTCGAATCTATAATAAAGTTCGACAAGTCCGTCGGTTACGGTAAGTTTTACGTTTACCGTTCTGCCCTGCACCGTGTTCTTATCCCAAAGGCTGAAAGATTTATCTTGACTGCCATACATAGAAGCAATCGCTTTCGGGTGAGCCATATCTCTGTCGTAAAGAACGTATCTCGGGTAAGCGTAATGCTCGGTGTGATTGAAATGCCTTTGAGGCGTACTCATAGGAATACCCTCGAATTGAAGCCACGTCGAATTTCTTACGGTTGCGTCCGTTGTGAAATCCACGGAATCGACGCCGAAAGCAATGCCGAACCAAGTGCTTATGAGTTTGGTTACGTTGCCGTTTTCGTCATATTCCGCTTCCGTGCAAAGGTCGGAAATATCGAAAGTAAGCTCGAAGTTGGAATAAACGTAACGCGTGGTGAAATATGCGTTAGCCGCATTTTTAAACGTGAGTTTTCCGTCCTCCACTTTAAGCGAGGAGGGATTCATCGGCGAAGCTTCCGATTTTGAAGAAAATACGTTGGCGTTATAGCCGCCGTCGTCGAAAGTTTCGAGATAATCGATGGTTTCGGGCGCGTCGTACTTATAACCGATAACGCTCACTTCGGAAAGAACCACGTCGTTGCCGTTTTCGGAGAAAAACGCAAAACAACCGGACGCGTCGGCAATGGGTTGCCCTTTCGCGTATTTAACGCCTTCAATCGAAAAATCGATTTTATCGTTTGAGGTAACGGAAATTTCAACGCTTATATCCTTGCCGAACTGCAAAGAAGCGAATTCCGCCGTCTGATAAACGTCGCTTTTTTGTTTGTTTGCGTCGTAATAATGCAAACCGACGTTGATTTTGCCGTTCACGCTCGTGAAAGCAAGCTCGAATGACTCCGCCGCTCCGATATACGAATTGATTTTTTTCATTCCGAAGCACACGGAAAACTTACCGCTTTCGGCAAGTTCTTTGATATTCACCTTGCAGCTCATATCGAAAAGATTCGGTATGCCGTACTTGCCGTTGTTTACTATTCTTGCCTTTGAAAAAAGCGAAGAAACGGAACTTTCCTTGCCGAAATAAGCTTTTCCGTTCTTTGCGGAAACGTCGCCTTTTATAAAAAAGTCGCCTTTATTTATCGTGCTACCCGAAATCGAAGCCTGCGAAACGACGTACTCCTTTGACGAGCCTGCCTCCGCCTTTTGCGCGGGGCTGAAAAACACGCACGCGGACGCCGTTATGGCGGCGACCGCAAGAGCCGTTTTCTTAAAGAATTTCATTTTTTTAAACATTTCTACTCCAATCGTCCCAGTTTTCTTCAATGAAGCCTATAACGTCGTTATTCCAAAGCTCCTCGGCGGTTTTATTCGTTCCGTCGTCCTTGATGAACGATTGAGCAAACGTGAGATTCGCAAAATGGTTTACGCTCGAATTGATATACACGGGCGACTTAACCATAGTGTTCGTTATTGCCGTAACTTCCTTGGAAAGATTGTGCTGAACCTTAAACCAGGCGTTGAGATTCGAGGCGTCGAAAAGCGATGCGTCCGCAAGTCTTACGGAAGCGGGAAGGTTGGTGGCTTTCATAAATTCCGAAGTCCCCTTATCGGAATAGAAATATTTAAGAAACGCCTTTGCTCCCTCTTTCGACGAAGAATATTCGGGAATGAAAACGTACTGCTCGGAAGCGTTGTTATACATAAGGTTGCGGGCTTCTTTAATCTTCTTGAAGTCCTTATCGCTGCAAAGTTCGCTCGAAGTTTTTCCTTCGTCCACTTCGGCGACGATTGCCGAAAGCGTTTCGTCCGTCATAGTTTTGTCTTCGAGTTTCTCCACGATTTTGCTTATAACCGGCATTTTCATCATAACGAAGTTTTCTTTCGTTCCTTTGGATTCCTTCATAAGCCAGCTGCCGTTTATAGTCATCGCCGCCTCGCCGTTAAGGAACTTAACCTGCGACGCCGTGAAGTCGTCCTTCGTGGAATCAGGGTGAACGAAGTTTGCGCTGAGTATGGATTCGATTACTTCCAAAGCCTTGAATCTTCCGTCCTTTCTCGTGAAAACTTCCTTGGAGGGCGAAGTGCCGTCCTCGGCTTTTAACTGCATAGTGGTGTTGTAATAATAATCTATTCCGTCGTATTGAGCCTCCCACGCGTAAGCGGCGTAGTTCCAATATCCGTTGTTGTTGGAGTCGTTATAGAATATCCAGGGCTTAACCTCGGTTATGCTTGCAACGAGCGTTTCGAGTTCGTCCGTGGTGTTTGGAACGGCGTATTTAACTCCGTCGATAATATCGGCGTTGTAAATGAGCGAGCACCAGCCGTTGCCGTAAGTTAAAAACCTCGTTTTTCCGTCGGCTTCTTTAACGCCGTTTAAAAGATAATCGTAATATTTTTCTCTTATCGTAACGCTTTCGCCGTCGGCCTTGCTGTCCAAAACGTCGTCGAGATTTATAAACGAATCGTTATATTTCGACGTGTTAAGCATCGTAAAATAAAGGTCGTAGGGGTTGCCGTTTCCGCTTTCCAGCGATTTGATTATCGTTCCGGCGTTGCTTTCAAGCGTAAGGTCGGCGCGATATTGAGTTTGCGAAGCGTTGAAATCCGCAACGATTTTCTCCATAAATTCCTTGCCGTAACCGGAATTCCAGTAATAAATCATTATTTCGTTGGGGTCGCCCTTGTTTTCGCCGCTCTGCGAATTGCCTCCGCAAGCCGCAAAAGCCGTGACGCCCATAACGAGCGCGGATAAAATCGTTATCGCCTTTTTGAATTTCTTCATTTTTTTTACTCCTTTCGTTCTTTGAATTTACTATTTGTTTTAAGCCGCAAAACGACTTTATTTTATTTGGTTATAACGAGTTTCGTTACGAATCCGGAAGTGATTTTAACCCCGAAAACGGCGTTTTCCTCCGCAATTTCGTCGGCTACGCGCGGAAGTTCGGCCGTGCCGGACAACGCGTCGTTCACGAATATTTTAAGAATAACCGTGTTTTCGTTCTTAACGGTTACGCTGAACCCGATTTTTGCGCCCGAAGTTAAATTCGGAGCAGCCTTATTCATCCAAACTCTATCGCTCGGCTCGGCGTAAACGCCGTTATCTTTAAGCGTCGCCGCGCGGAATCCGCCGCCGCGATAATGAACGGCGTAACTTCCGATAAAGAAGAACGTTCCGCCGCTGTTTGCTTCGGCAATAGATTTGATTTGCGTTTCGGCAACCGTTCCGTCGTATCCGACCGCAACCGTTCCTCTCGCCTCGTCGGTTTCGGAGGAAAGGGTTATCTCGCTTGCCGAATTTATGCCCCAAACGCGCTTGACGTCGTCGTAAACGAAAGAGAACGAATATTCCAGCCCGTCCGCAACGACCTTTCCGTTAATCTTTCCCGCAATCATTCCTTCGGGCATATCGTCCTTTAAAACGGTAACGACGTTGCCGGAACGGGTAAATTTAACGGTTTTGCCGTCGATTACGACTTTTTGAACGTCTTTAACCTCTCCGCCGAAGCGAATCTCGAACTTCTCGCCGTTCACCGTGTAAACGCTTTGCGCGCTCACGGACGTTTTAACGGGTTTGCCGAGCATTATGGCTTTGATATTGTAAATCTGCGTTTCGGTTACGCCGATTGAAAGCATATAATTTTTCGTTTTTTCCGAAAGGGTTTCGCCCTCGAACGTTTTCAGTTTTTCAACGAACGGCTTAAACGAATACACCTTGCTGTTTATGCTGCGCACGTCGTTTATATCTCCCGAATAAACCGAGAAAGACGTAAGCTCGTAGTCCTGAATAAGCGTCCTCTCGTCAACGCCCAGAAGCGCGTTGATAAGGAAAGAAACCGTACCCGTTCTGTCCGCGCCGCCCGTGCAGTGCATATAAACGGGGTATCTCGATTTATCCGACAACGCGGCGAAAAGCCTTGCGAAGCCTTCCTTGTCGCTGAACGCGCTCAAATATCCGCCCACGCCGTAATATTCGAGATTGGCTTCGGGAATCGGGCTTTCCGTCAGGTTGAGATTTTCGGCGGCCGACCTTAAATCCACGTCGGTTTTAACGCCGAGCTCCTCGCTCATAAATTTCTTGCCCTTTTCCGTCAACGAAACGAAATCGAAAGCCTGAATGGTGCTTTTGGAAAGCGCGCCGCCGCGATAAAAAAGACCTTGCTTCGTGCGCTCTCCGCTTTCCGTGAGATAGCCGCCCAAATCGCGGACGTTGTAAATTCCGTCGATTTTCATCATACGCGGCCCGTTATCCGTTGTTTCAAATTCCGAAACGGCCGTAGCGGTTTCTCCGCCTTTGATATAAGCCGTAACGCGGACGTAATATTTGGAAGCCTTGTAAAGATTATAAAGGTTATATCTCGTTTTATGGCCTTCCGTTTCGGCAGTTTCCGCTTCGCTGAAATCAGAGTTCAACGAATACTCGATTTTTATCGTTTCAACGTTTTTATAGGTGTTTTTCCATTCAATCGTAACCGGCGCGTATGCGTTTTCGGTTTTAACGTAATAGTCCTCCACCTTCGCGTCGTTTCCCGCCGAAAGATACTTCTTTACGTTTTCGATATAGGGATAAACCTCGCCGCTCGGCGAAACGATAGTAAGTTCGCCCTGCGGCTTCTCGCTCGTCGTTCCCGAGCCGCCTTGGCTTTCCGTCGATTGGGAGTTTTCTTCCGTTTCTCCGCCGCTCGTCGATTCCGAGCCTTCCCGGCTCTCCGTAACGGACGATTCGCTTTGCGAACCCGAGGTTTTGTCATTGCCGCAAGCGGAGAAAAATCCCGCGACGCAGGCAACCATAATTAAACTCATCATAATTCCGATTATTTTTTTCATAAATTACTCCTTTAATCCGTATTTATTCCTTTAAGCCGCCGAGCGAAACGTTGTTCATAAGCGCGCCGTTGCAGCAGGCGAATAAGATAAGCGGAGGCAAAAGGGATATAAAGCACGCCGCATAAAGTATGTCCGGACGGGTGTGGTATTTCATCATCAGTTCGAATTTGTAAATACCCACCGCGAGCGTAGGCAGTTTCGGCAAATAAATGAGCGCGGTTGCGTAAGAGTTCCACTCGGTTATCCAGAGCAAGAGGAAAAGCGAGCCAAACATCGCCACGGCCTGCGGAAGCATTACCGAAAAATAAATCTGCCATTTGTTCGCGCCGTCGATTTCCGCCGCCTCGGCGTAACTTTTGGAAACGCCCTGCCAGAAAGCGAAGAAATACATATAGTAAATCGAAAACGCGTTAAGCGACGTGAGTATCATCGCGTAAGAATTGATAAACCCAAGGTTGTGAAGCAATTTATACATTGCCGTACCCGTTCCGTAAAGCGGAAGGGTTATAACCACAAGCACCACGAAATAGACGGCCTTCGAGCCGAAAAAGCGATATTTCGCCGTGACGTAAGACATCATCGAGGTGACCGTTATGCACAAAAACGGGCCGAGGAAGCAAAAATACAAGGAATTGAAAAGCATTTGCAAAAAGCTATGCCCGTCAACCTCGAATTTCGTGAGAACCTCTATATAATTTTGCGGCTGAAAGCCGTTGAACGCAAAAGGCTGCATTATAAGCGCGTCGGCGTTTCTCATTCCCGAGATAAAGCACCAGAAAATCATATAAACGTAAGACGCCGAAAAAATGCAGAATATCGCGAAAATAATCGCGTACAACGCTTTTTCGGACGGGGAACGCTTGAATAAACTCGTTTTTTTCGTTCGTTTCATCGTTCCCTCCTCAATACGTCGTTTCCTCGATTTTTGAAACGAGGAATTTACGAACTACGAAAGCAACCGCACAGGATACCGTGGTGAGAAGCATACCCATAGCCGCAACGCGATACAAAGTCACGTTCGTTTTCGGGTTGTCCACCTCCATAATACGCATATAAATGTAATTTGAAACGGTTTGAGTGCCGTCCTTGCCCGCCGTGAGCAAAAATACCGCGCCCGTCGCGCCGAATACGTTTGCAAGTTGAAGGGTTACCATAAGAACGAACGTCGGCCACACGAGAGGAAGGATAATGATAAACATTTCCTGCACCCAGTTCACGCCGTCGAGTTTTGCCGATTCGATTATGGAATCGGGAATTCTCGAAAACGTTCCGCCCCATATGATAAGATTCCCCGGGAAACCGAGCCATATCATATGCAAAAACACCATTCCGTTTGCAAACTTGCCGTGAGTAAGCGGATTCATAAGGCTCGGCAACGAATAAAGGTCTTTCAGCATTCCCGTGAAAAAGTCGCTCGTGACGAACTTTTTAAAGAAAAAACTGACCACAACGCCCGAAACTATCGTCGGGAGATAAAAAAGCACCCTGAAAATCTTATATCCGAGAATTTTTTTGTAAACGAAATAAGACACGAAAAGACCTATCGGAAACATCAAAAGTTGAATTCCGAAGGTTATGAACGTGTTTTTGAATGCCAGAACCAGATTGAAATCCTCTTTTACGGAAGGTTTTTGAAGTTGTTTGAAAAACCACTTGAAATTGTCGAGTTTAGCAAATTCGAGTCCGTTCTTCCCCGGTGTCTGGAACGCCATTATAAAAGAATCGATATTTACGTAAACGTAAAAAACAAGAAACGAAGCCAAAGGAATAATCATAAACGC
>CALDMH010000021.1 GCA_937915565.1 uncultured Clostridia bacterium
TTTACTTCGAGCGTTTCTTAAACCCCGAACGTGTTTCCGCACCCGATTTCGACGTGGACTTCGAGGATAGCCGCCGTCAGGAAGTTATCGAATACGTCCGCAAAAAATACGGGTTTGACAGAGTTTGTAAAATAGTCACTTTCGGAACGATGGCGGCAAAAAACGCCATTAAGGACGTTGCGAGAGTGCTTAAAGTGTCCTATTCCGAGGCCGACAGAGTTACGAAGGCTATGCCGAACAAACTCGTTCGGAAAAACGCAAAGGGCGAAGAATTCGATTTGAAACGCCCCAACATTATCCTTAAAGTATTCGGAAAATACCACCCGAAGGAGGGCGCGAAAGATTACGGAGTGGATTTCTCCGTTCCCGAACTCGTGTCGATGTACAACAACTCCCCCGAAATAAGGCGGGTTGTGGACGTTGCGGCAAAGCTCGAAGACTCTCCCCGTCAGGCAAGCACGCACGCCTGCGGAGTTATTATCGGCGCGGATATTCTCGATAAGCATATGCCGCTCGGCAGGAACGGCGAAGATATAACCAGCCAATATACGGGCGTGGAACTCGAACACCTCGGTTTCCTTAAAATGGACTTCCTTGGCCTTCGAAACCTTTCCGATATTAAAATGGCAATCGATTATATCAAACAAAACCACGGCGTGGAACTCGATTTCGATAAATCCTCCTACGACGACCCGAAAGTTTTCGATTTGCTCTCCACGGGCAACACGAAAGCCATATTCCAGATAGAATCCGCGGGCTTCCAGAAGTTTATGAAAGAACTTCGCCCGTCCTGCATCGAAGATATAGTCGCGGCGGTGTCGCTTTACCGCCCCGGGCCTATGGATTCGATACCCAAATTCGTTAAATGCAAACACAACCCCGAACTGGTTTCCTACGCGCACCCGCTTCTCGAACCAATCTTAAAGCAAACCTACGGCTGCATAGTTTATCAGGAACAGGTTATGAAAATCGTTCAGGCTCTTGCCGGTTACACGCTCGGTCAGGCAGATATGGTCCGCCGTATGATGGGCAAGAAAAAAGTGGACGATATGATAAAGGAAGAAGTCATCTTCATTCACGGCAAGGAAGAATCGGTCGATAAACACGGCAAAGTTTCCACGGCTATCGACGGCTGCCTTAAACGCGGCGTACCCGAGGACGTTGCCCACGCCATCTGGAACGAGATGAAGGACTTCGCGAAATACGCGTTCAACAAATCGCACGCCGCGGCGTATTCGCTCGTAACTTACCAGACGGCTTACCTTAAATGTTATTACGAAGCGGAATTTTTAACCGCGGTTTTAAACAACCGTATCACCAATATCGACGAAATAAAGAACTATATCTCTTACGCGAAAGAAGAAGGGATAAAGGTTCTCCCGCCCGATATAAACGAAAGCGTGGGCTATTTCAGCGTTAAAAACAACAAAATTCGTTACGGACTTGCCGCCGTTAAAGGCATAGGCATCGCCGCGATAGATTCCATAACCGCCGAACGCGAAAAAAACGGCAAATACCTTTCTTTTGAAAACTTTATTTCGAGATGCGAAAGCAAGGTTTTGAACAAAAGGCTGGTTGAAAACCTTATTTACGCCGGAGCGTTTGACTGTTTCGGGAAGAAACGCGCTCAACTTATCGCCATTTACGACGAACTTATCGACCGCGTTATGATTATCGCAAAGCAACGCGAAAGCGCGCAAATGAGTTTGTTCGGCGATTTTTTGGCCGAGGACGCAAACTTCACCGTAAACTACCCCGACGTTCCGGAATACGACAATAAAACGAAGCTTTCGCTTGAAAAAAACGTTACCGGCGTGTACGTTTCCGGCCACCCGCTCGACGGGTATAAAGCCAAGTTTGCGGACTGCTCTTTCACCACCGAAATGCTCGCAAACGTGGAAGAAGACGAGGACGGAAACAAGATATTCACGGACGTTAAAAACGATATGCCCGTTTTCATCGGCGGAATTATCACCGCTTCGGACAAAATCACCACGAAATCCGGCTCGAATATGGCTTTCGTCACCATCGAAGATACTTACGGAGCGATAGAATGCGTGTTCTTCCCCAAAACCTTTGAAAAATTCAAGGATAAAATAGCGGTGGAACAAGTTGTTAAAATCCGCGGCAAACTTCAACTTAAAGACGACCGCGCGAGCATCATCGTCGATTCCGTTACGGACGTGAACGAAAAGGAAACCGCGCCCGAAGAAAAAGTTAAAGCGACGAAGGATTACCTCGGAATTATCCTTCACGACGACACGAAATCCTTTAAAAACGAACTTATAGACATACTTTCCACCTACCCCGGAGATATTATCGTATGTTTTAAGATAGACGGCAAAAACTATAAAATGTCGCAAACCGTCAGAAACTGCAAAGGGCTCGTCAACGAGCTTCTTTCAATCGTCGACGAAAAAGATATTAAATTCTTCTCTGCGTAAGGCTTCCGTTCGTCAACGCAAAAATTACGATTAAAAAGAAAATTTTTTTACACCATATTTACAGGAGGTAAACATATGAAAAAAATAGCAATTTTAACAAGCGGCGGCGACGCCCCCGGTATGAACGCCTGCATAAGAGCGTGCGTAAGAAGCGCGATTAACAGCGGACTCGAAGTGTACGGCGTGGAAAGAGGTTATTACGGACTCGTCAATAACTGCATCACGCAAATGAACACTCACTCGGTGTGCGATATAGTTCAAAGAGGCGGCACGATTTTAAAAACCGCGAGATGCCTCGAATTCAAACTTCCCGAAACGAGAAAAAAAGCTGCGGATAATCTTAAAGCTCTCGGCATCGAAGGGCTCGTCGTCATCGGCGGCGACGGTTCGTTCACCGGCGCAAGATGCTTATCGGACGAAAACGGAATCAACGTGGTCGGTATCCCGGGGACTATCGATAACGACCTTGCGTACACCGATTATACCCTCGGCTTCGACACTGCCGTGAACACCGTTTTGTGGGCTATAAACAATCTTCGCGACACTATGACTTCTCACGACCGCGTTTCGCTCGTTAAAGTTATGGGCAGACGTTGCGGCGACATCGCGCTTTATGCGGGAATTTGCGGCGGCGCGGAATATATCCTCGTTCCCGAAGTGCCTTACGACATTCGCGCTATCGCGGAAGATATTAAAAAGAGCAAAGAAAGAGGCAAAACCTCGAATATTATCGTTCTTGCGGAAGGCGCGGGCAACGAACAGGAAATCAAAACCGTCGTTTCGGTTATGAGCGGAGCGGACGTTAAAGTAACCACTCTCGGCCACATTCAAAGAGGCGGCACGCCCACTATGGCGGACAGAATGCTCGCCGCAAGATTCGGCACGAGAGCCACCGAACTTCTCATCGAAGGAAAAACGAACAGGGTTATCGGCATAAAGAAAAACGAAATCGTGGACCTCGACATAACCGAAGCTCTTTCGCAAACCAAAACGATGAATATGCAGCTTTACGAAATGGCTTCGAAGCTTTGCTGATTTTCGGGCTTAAATTTTTACGAAAATATGAAGAATTTAAAAGGAAAATGCGTGTTTGCGCAATCCGGCGGCCCTACGACGGTTATCAACGCCAGCATCGCCGGCGGACTTATCGAAGCTTTGGATAACGAAAACGTTACCGGAGTTTTATGCGCGCATCACGGAATAAAAGGCGTTTTAGACGAAGATTTTTTCGATATTTCGTTTGAAGACAAGGCCGAACTCGAAGCGTTGAAATACACGCCCGCTTCGGCTTTCGGCTCGGTGAGATACAAGCTTAAAAATCCTGACGAAAACGATTCCGACTATCGCCGTATTCTCGAAATTTTCAAGAAATACGACGTGCGTTATTTCTTTTATAACGGCGGAAACGACAGTATGGATACCTGCGACAAAATCTCGAAATATATGCAAAAATCGGGCTACGACGTGAACGTTATCGGCATACCGAAAACAATCGACAACGACCTTTGCGGAACGGACCACTGCCCCGGGTACGGAAGCGCGGCGAAATATATCGCCAACTCGGTTATGGAAATAAACCGCGACGCTTCGATATACCCCTCACCGCTCGTTATCGTCGTTGAGATTATGGGCAGAAACGCCGGCTGGCTCACCGCGGCAAGCAAACTCGCTTCGATTAACGGTTTCGGCGCGGATTTGATTTACCTCCCCGAAACGGTTTTTTCTTACGAGAAATTTCTCTCCGACGTTAAAGCCGTGGTTGACGCTAAAAAATACTGCGTCGTTGCGGTTTCGGAAGGAATCCGTTTTGCAAACGGCAAATACGTCGGCGAAGACCAAAGCTCTACCGACGTTTTCGGCCATTCGCAACTCGGCGGCGTGGGAAACGCGTTGAAAGCGCAAGTTAAAACCCTCGGCATAAAATGCAAAGCCGTGGAGCTGAATATTTTGCAACGCTGCGCTGCGCACTGCGCTTCCGCAACCGACATAGAAGAATCGTTCAACGCCGGAAGATACGCTGTTATAAAAGCCACGGAAGGCGAAACGGATAAAATGATAGGCTTTAAAAGGAAGGGCGGCGCGAAATACGAGATTGAATACGTTGCCGAACCGCTTTCCTCTGCGGCAAACGCGGAGAAAAAAATTCCCGCAGAATGGATTACCGAAAGCGGGACGGACCTTACCGACGACTTCGTTTCGTACGCTTTGCCTCTTATTTCGGGCGAACCGGAGCGCAGGCTTAAAAACGGACTTCCCGAATACGCAAAGCTTAAATACGTAAAGATTAAAGCGTAAAAGTCGGCCTATAAGTCGATTAACGCCGCTTAATGAATTTTATTTCTTTTAAAAAACGTACCTTTCACAGGTTAAAACGCAGTTTTTAGTAAACTGCGTTTTTTCTGTTTTTTAGTTGATATTTTTAAGTTTTTATGATACAATGAAATTGCCAAACAAATTTCATAAGTATATGCGGGGATATTTTCTTTTTGCAAAAAAGGGAATTATTCCTTATTTTGCCGCACACAATAACTATATGCGTTTTGCAAAATCGCAAATCCCATCGAGTTATTGTGTAAGGGTATCCTTTCGTATACTTGGAATTTGTTTGGCGACAATCGGGGTTTGCGCTTTTGGTGCGGTGACTTCGGTTGCCGCATTTTTTATTTTTTAAAGGAGAAACGTTATGGGATTGGTAGCAGGAAAATGCCCCGATTGCGGAGCGGACTTGAAAATCGACGATTCTGCAAAAGGCGAATTGACCTGTCCGCATTGCGGAGGAAAATATCTTGTCGAAAAAGCAAAAATCATCATAAACGGCGGAATAATCAACGATAATTTTAACAAAGCTCGCGGCGATATTAACCAAAACGCAGAATCCCCCGATATTATAAAACTTTTTGAAAATGCAAGAATGGCGTTAAAAAACGACGACTGGAAAAAAGTCGAAAAAAGTTACGGTACGATAGAACGATACGAATCAAGCAATATCGAGGCGGTTTTTTTCAGCGCATACGGAAGGGTTATGTCGTCCTTATTTTCAAAAGACTTTTTTGCAAGACAACAAAAGATTAAAGTTTTATTGAACTCGATAGCCGAAATCGGCGATTACTATGAAACGACAACCGAAAACAAGGAAGAGGTTTTAAGAAAAATCGGTTATTATATCGATAAATTTGACGCGACCGAATTTGTTTACGACAATTCAGACGGAATCCACGCCGTGGGCGGTTCTTCGTGGTGTAAAAAAATAATGCGCCCCGTTCGTCAGGCATATATTTCGGAACTTAAACGAATTGCGAAAAAGCACGACGAACAATATCTCATAGATATAATTTCGGACAACGCAAGAAAAATAAAAGGCGGGTGTTATATCGCGACTTGCGTGTACGGCTCGTACGACTGCCCCGAGGTGTGGACTCTTCGCCGCTTCCGCGACGATACGTTAGGCTCGACTTGGTACGGCAGAACTTTTATACGCGTATATTACGCAATCAGCCCTACGCTCGTCAAATGGTTCGGAAAAACGAAATGGTTCAAAAAAATATGGAAAGGCAAACTCGATAAAATGGTTGTAAAACTTCAAGCCGAAGGCGTTGAAAACACGCCTTACGACGATAAACCTTGGTAAAAACGCGTTTATTTAAAAGCGGCGGATATTGCGATGTTTTTCGCAATATCCGCCGCTTCTTATTATTAAAAATATCAATCTTTTTTAACTTCGATATAAAGTTCGTCAAGCTGTTTCTGCTCTACCGGCGCGGGCGCGCTGCTCATAAGGCACGACGCCGTTTGCACCTTCGGGAAAGCTATTACGTCCCTTATCGAATCGTCCTTGGATAAAAGCATCGTGAGCCTGTCGAGCCCGAAAGCAAGTCCTCCGTGCGGGGGCGCGCCGTAATTGAACGCGTCCACGAAGAAACCGAACTTCTTTTCGATGTCCTCTTCCGAAAATCCGAGAATATTGAACATTTTCTTTTGAATATCTCTCGAATGAATACGGATTGAACCGCCGCCCGATTCCTGACCGTTGATAACGAGGTCGTAAGCCTTGGCTCTCGCCTTGGACGGGTCGGTCTCGCAAAGTTCGAGGTCCTCGTTCATAGGAGCGGTGAACGGATGGTGAACCGCCATATAACGATTCTCCTCTTCCGACCATTCAAACATCGGGAATTCCGTTACCCACAAAATGTCGTAAACGTCCTTATCGATAAGCCCGTGCTTATCGGCAATCATAAGACGAATTCCGCCGAGCGTGTTGAATACGACGTAATCCTTATCCGCCGCAAAGAACAAAACGTCGCCCTCTTCAAAGCCCATTCTTGCCTTGATATTCTCTATATCTTCCGCCGTGAGGAATTTCGCGAACGACGATTTGATTTCGCCGCCCTTCGCCCAAGTCATCCAGCAAAGACCTTTCGCGCCGAGCGTTTTCGCATATTCGACCGTTGCGTCGAGTTCCTTTCTCGAAAACTTGTACGCAAGACCTTTTGCGTTGATTGCTCTCACGCTGCCTCTTATAGGCCCTATTTCGATTTTAAGAGCGTCCGCAAACACCTTGAATTCCGAATTTTTAAACAAATCCGAACAATTCACGATTTTCAAACCGAATCTCGTGTCGGGCTTATCCGAGCCGTAATTTTCCATAGCTTCACGGTAAGTCATCGTTCTGAAATGCCCTTCGCCGAGGTCGAGCCCGATTGCGCTTTTGAAAACGTTCTTGATAAGCCCCTCGATGGGATACATTACGTCCTCAACCTCTTCAACGAAACTCATCTCGACGTCAATCTGGGTGAATTCCGGCTGACGGTTGGCTCTCAAATCCTCGTCGCGGAAGCATTTGGTTATCTGGTAATATCTATCGAAGCCGGCAATCATCAAAAGCTGTTTATAAAGCTGCGGCGACTGCGGCAACGCGTAAAAACATCCCTCGTGAACTCTCGACGGAACGAGATAATCCCTTGCGCCCTCCGGCGTAGACCTGCCGAGCATAGGCGTTTCAACCTCGACGAAATCGTGTTCGTCGAAGAATTTTCTCGCCGCTTTGGTTATTTCGTTTCTCAAAAACAAATTTTTCTGCAAAGACGGCCTTCTCAAATCGAGGTATCTGTATTTCAAACGAAGCGTTTCGTTTACGTTCGATTCGTCGAGTATTTCAAAAGGCGTGGTGTCGGCTTCGGAAAGAATTTTAAGTTCGTCGGCAAGAATTTCGATTTCGCCCGTAGCGATTTTGTTCGTTTTGCTCTCTCTTTCCCGAACTTTACCTTTAACCGCAAGCACGTATTCCGAACGGATATTCTGCGCTTTTTCAAAAACCTTTTCGTCCGTGGTATCGTCGAAAACGACCTGAACGAGCCCCGTTCTGTCGCGAAGGTCAACGAAAACGAGCGAGCCGAGGTTTCTTCTTCTCTGCGTCCAGCCCATCACCGTAACTTCTTTGCCGACGTCCGAAATTCTTAAAGTTCCGCACATCGAGCTACGCCTTAAATCACCCATAAATTCTGCCATAAAAGTATTCTCCGTAAAAAGGATTTCGGCATTCGACGCCGCCCGCGGGCGAAACGAACCGTTCCGCCCGCGGGCGGCAACCAATCGAATACCGAGCCTATACGGGTATTTTAAACTCTTACGCGAAAAATGTCAACGAATATAAACGCTTTACCTGATATAAATCTTTTTAAGGCGTTTAACGCCCGTGAGAATCTCGTATGAAATCGTTCCCGAAGAATGAGCCATATCCTCCGCGGTCAGCGTTTCGCCTACCTGGCTGCCTATAAAAACCACCTCGTCGCCCGTTTTCACGGCTTTATCCGCAAGCGCGAAGCAGTAGTCCATACAAACGTTACCGACGACTCGCCTTCTTTTTCCGCCGATAAGAACCTCGCCGCCGGTAAAGGCGCGCGGAACTCCGTCGGCGTAACCCGCGGAAACGGTTGCGACGAAGCAATCTTCGTTTGCGACGAACGAACCGCCGTAACCGACCGTTTCGCCCTTTTTAAGCTTTGCGACTCTTGCAACCTTGCTCTTAAACGCCATAACCGGTTTAACACCTCTCGTCCCGTACCCGTACAAACCGATTCCCGGTCTTACCATATCGAGTGCGTAGCATTTTTCCTCCGCGCCCTCGGTTGCGGCAATATGCCTTATCGTTTTTTTCGGCACACTATCAAAAAACGAGCGAAAAAGCAAAAACTGCTCCGCGGTTTTAACCCTGTTTTTACAATCGAAAAAATGCGAATAAACGCCTTTAATCGACACGGTTTTACAAGAAAATACCTCGTTAATCAACTTATAGGCGGCTTTTTCGTCCTTAATGCCCATTCTGTTCATTCCCGTGTCGAAACACAAATGCGCGCTTGCGCATACGCCCAATCGTTCACTTGAACGTGCGAGCAAATCCAAATCCTCTTCCGACGAAACGCTCGTTTCGATTCGTTTAAGTATGCAACGCGTCACCTCTTCTTCGTCGATTTTGGCAAGGCACAGAATAGGCTTTTTCGTCAATTCTCTCACCTCTTCCGCTTCCTCAACCGTTGCCGTCACGAAATAATCAGCTTTGTCGTTAAGCGTTTTAACGACTTCCCCCGCGCCGTGCCCGTAAGCGTCGGCTTTCACGACGGCCGCAAGAAGTACGCCCTGCGGCAAGTTTCTTTTCATCGCTTCGCAATTTTCCGCAAGAATTTTCAGGTTTATTTCTATCACGCCTCGCATAACTCACCTCGTTTTCTCTTTTTCGGCGCGTCTTGCTTTACATTTTTTATAAAATGAATTATAATGCTCATATATTATGTTTATTATTGCGGAGGCGAATTATGAATTTACTCACCGAATTTCTCGATAAATCCAAAACCGCGTTTCACGCTTGCGCGAACGCCGCGGAATTTTTGAAAGAAAACGGATTTGAAGAACTTAAAGAAAACGACAAATGGAACGTTAAAAAAGGCGGAAAATATTTCGTTTCGAGAAACGGCTCGGCGATTATCGCGTTTAAAATCGGAGGCGAAAATTCTTTTAATATAGTTGCGTCGCACGCCGATTCCCCTTGCTTCAAGATAAAGGCGAACCCCGAAATGAAAAGCGACAATTACGAAAAGCTGAACGTTGAAAGATACGGCGGCGGCATTTTTTACACTTGGCTCGATTCCCCCTTAACGATTGCCGGAAGAGTTATCGTTTCCCGCGATAATCGACTTATAGCCAAGCTTTTCACTTCTAAGCACAATTTCGTTATTCCCTCGGTGGCCATTCATTTTAACCGCTCCGTGAACGAGGGATTGAAGCTGAACCCCCAAACCGATATGTCCCCTATTGCCGAAATTCTCAACGAAAACGAAACGGGCAAGGGGCTTATAAAAGAACTTAAAGACGTTGCGGGCGACGGAGAAGTTAAAGAATACGACCTCTATCTCGTTTCCGCGCAAAAGCCGTTTTCGGCAGGTTTTAACGACGAACTTCTTTGCAGCCCGAGAATAGACAATTTAACGAGCGCGATTTCGTCTTTGGAAGCGATTGTAAAAGCCGAGCCGAAGGAAATTGCGATTTGCTACGTTGCGGACAACGAGGAAGTGGGAAGCGGAACGAAACAGGGCGCGGCCTCGAAATTTCTCATCGACGTTTTAACGAGAATTGCGAAATGCCTCGGAAAAGAAAACGAGCTCGACGAAATGCTCGCAAGCTCGTTTATGGTTTCGGACGACAACGCCCACGCGGTTCACCCCAACCACCCCGAATTTTCAGACCCGACCAACAGGGTTAAACTCGGCGACGGAATCGTCGTTAAGCATCACGCAAACCAAAACTACACGACGGACGCTTTCTCTTCGGCGATTATAAAGAAAATTTTAGACGAAGCGGGCGTTGAATATCAGGATTTTTACACCCGCTCGGATATGCCGTGCGGAGGAACGCTCGGCGCGATTAGCTCGGCGCAAGTTTCGATAAAGAGCGTGGACGTGGGGATTCCGCAACTCGCTATGCACTCCGCCGTGGAAACTATGGCGATTAAGGATTACGAAACGGCAAAACGCGCTTTAATCGCTTTTTACAACGCCAAAATTACTGCCGACGGCGACGATAAAACTCAAATTGATTTTTAATTTTAT
Organism: uncultured Clostridia bacterium; assembly: GCA_937915565.1. Classification (GTDB taxonomy): domain Bacteria; phylum Bacillota; class Clostridia; order Christensenellales; family Borkfalkiaceae; genus UBA10281. The sequence continues at coordinate 10,544 of CALDMH010000021.1, forward strand.
AACTAACGTTTAATGCGCCCGACTTTTTTCGGAAAACCCGAAAAAAGTCGGGCGTAATTCGTCGTTTCTCGCCGTCGAAAATCGATGTTTTTCGCCGTCGTTTTTTGTGGAATTCCGCCGTCGTTACTCGTCGAATTTTACCGTCGCAAATCGTCGGTTTTCGCCGTCGAATTTTGTAACAATCCGCCGTCGTTATCCGTCGATTTTTACCGTCGAATTTTATAACAATCCGCCGTCGAACGTTCGGAAATTTCGCCGTCGTTTATCGTAATCTTTCGCCGTCGGTTCTTGTAAAATTTTGCCGTCGGTTCGGGGCGAAAAACGCAGCCTGCTCACCACGAAATTTACCGTTAAAAAAAGCCGTTTTAAAAACGGCTTTTAATTTATTCTCGGCTGACCTAACGACGAAGAATAGCCCCCGCTTTTAATTGAGAGTTACGTCTTTAAGCCTTTCGTACTTACTCATCGCCGCCGCGCGTAAGTCGGCCAGTTCCTCGGGATGAGAAAACGCGTCGTCACATAGTTTTTTTGCGGAGAAAATCACGGTGGAGGGATAAATCAAATCTCCCAAATCGCTCAAAAACCTGCCGCTTTGCCTCGTACCCATAAAATCGCCGCTGCCGCGCATTTCAAAATCCTTTTCCGCAATTTTAAATCCGTCCGTCGACGAACACAAAACCTTTAACCTTTCCAGAGCCTTTTCGTCGTCCGAACGCGTGAATAAAAAACAATAACTCTTATCCGCGCCTCGCCCGACTCTCCCTCGAAGCTGGTGAAGTTGCGAAAGCCCGAAACGCTCGGCGTTGTAAATTACCATAACGGTTGCGTCCGGCACGTCGATACCGACTTCGACGACCGTTGTGGAAACGAGCAAGTCGCTTTGCTTTTGCTTGAATTCGCTCATAATCCGCGTTTTTTCCTCGTCTTTCATCTTTCCGTGAAGTAGCGAAACCCTTACGCCCGTAAGTTTGGACGAAAGTTCCTCGAAGAGTTCGGTCACGCTCATAAGCGTCCCCTCTTCGTCCTCCTCAATTTTGGGGCATACGCAAAATACTTGCTTGCCGCCCTTAACCGTATCCCGAATAAACCCTAACATTCCCTCGTATTTTCGTTCCGGAACGAGAAAAGTCGAAACGGGCTGCCTGCTTTTGGGCTTGTCTTTTATTTCCGTAATATCCAAATCGCCGTAAAAA
>CALDMH010000022.1 GCA_937915565.1 uncultured Clostridia bacterium
CCGGCATCAAAGAGGGCTCGACGCTTAAACGCGAAAGAGGCAGAGAGCGGGCGTTGAAAAGGCGTTTGCTTATCTCCGTTCCGCTTATGATTATACTTATGTATATATCGATGGGGCCGATGATAGGTATTCCCGTTCCGCCGTTTCTCAACGCGATGGAAATGGAGTATATGTTCCCCGCGTCGATAGTTCAGGCGATAATCACGCTCGCCGTGATAGTGGTGAATTTCGATTATTTCAGGATAGGTTTTAAAAATCTGTTCACGTTAAAGCCTAATATGGATTCGCTCGTGGCGATGGGCGCAACTGCCTCGTTCGTTTACGGCGTATATACGATTATTCAGATAGGCATCGGGCATTTCACCGGCGACCACAAACTTATGGAGAAGTTTATGGATAATCTTTATTTCGAGGGCGCGGCTATGATTTTAACGCTTATAACCGTTGGGAAATATCTCGAAGAGAAATCCAAAAACAAAACGATGAGTTCGGTCGAAAAGCTTCTGGGGCTTGCCCCGGACACTGCCACGATTCTCGTTTCCGGCGAAGAAAAAGAAGTTAAAATCGCGGAACTTAAAGTCGGCGATTCCGTCGTTTTGAAGGACGGTTATCACGTTCCGTGCGACTGCGAAATTTTAAGCGGCGGCGGTTGGGTGGACCAGTCGGCCATAACGGGCGAGAGTATCCCCGTTTACAAGGAAAAAGGCGAAAAACTAGTAACGGGAACGATTTTTTCGGGCGGTTATGCCGTCGCGAAGGCCGTTTCAGTCGGCGAGGACACGGCTTTATATAAAATCGTCAAACTCGTCGAGGACGCAAATTCCACGAAAGTTCCCATCGCAAGGCTTGCGGATAAGGTTGCGGGCGTGTTCGTTCCCGCGGTTATAGCGATAGCCGTAATCGCGCTTGCGGCGTGGCTCGTTGCGGGCGAAAGTTTTGCTTATGCAGTCAATATCGCCGTCAGCGTACTCGTCGTTTCCTGTCCCTGCGCTTTGGGGCTTGCAACGCCCGCCGCGCTTATGGCAGGCACGGGCAAAGCCGCGGAGTACGGAATTTTAATTAAAAGCGGCGAAGCTTTGCAAAAAACCAAATCCGTAACGGCGGTCGTTCTCGATAAAACGGGCACGATAACTTACGGAAAACCGCAAATCGGCAAAATAGAGCTTGCGGAAGGCGTTTCCAGAAGCGAATTTTTAAGCTGTTGCGCCTCGCTTGAAAAGATGAGTTCGCACGTTTTGGGTAAGCCCGTTATCGAGCTTGCCGAAAAAGAAGGCGTCGATTCTCTTCCCGTTGAAAACTTCGAGGCGGTTAAAGGCGCGGGTATAAAAGGCATTATAAACGGCAGAACCGCCCTTTTGGGAAATCTCCGTTTCGCTCTCACCGCCTGCCCGAACGCCGCCGAAAACGACGTTGTGAAACGCTCCGAAAAAGAGCTTGGAGCAACGGTGCTGTTTCTTGTCATCGATTCGCAAATGTTGGGCTATATGTCGATTAACGACCAAATTAAGCCTTCAAGCAGACAAGCCGTGAAGGAACTTAAAGCAATGGGTAAGCAGGTCGTTATGCTCACGGGCGATAACGAATCCGCGGCAAAAGCGGTTGCCGACGAACTCGGAATCGAGTATAAAGCCGAGGTTTTGCCGGATACTAAATATAAGGTCGTCACCGAACTTCAAAGTCAAGGCAAAAAGGTTATGATGGTCGGCGACGGCGTGAACGACGCTCCGGCTTTAACTGCGGCGGACGTCGGAGTGGCTATCGGCGCGGGTACGGATATTGCCATAGACAGCGCGGACGTGGTTTTAATCAAAAACGACCTCACCGACGTTGTAAAATGCCTGAAACTCGGCTCAAAAGTTATGCTTAACATCAAGGAAAATCTCTTCTGGGCGTTTTTCTATAACGTAATTTTGATACCCGTTGCCTGCGGAGCGTTGTCTTTTGCGAACGTGACGTTAAACCCGTCGTTTGCGTCGCTGGCGATGAGTTTGTCGAGCGTGTGCGTCGTGACGAACGCCCTTCGTCTGCGCCTTATTAAATTCGGCGACGAAAGCAATAAAGACGATAAAAGCGATAAAACCGAAAACGGCGGAGAAAGCAGGGAAAACCAAAACGGCGAAAATGGCGATAAATGCGACGGAAACGTATGCGAAATGTCGAAAAAAGAGCAGCCGGAGGTTGCGCCGGAGAACGAAGAAGGTCAATCCGAAACGCTCGAAGCGAATAAAGGAGAAAAAATGAGAGAAGTTAAGGCTAAAATATATATTGACGGAATGATGTGCGAACATTGCAAAAAGCGCGTGGAAAAAGTTTTAAAGGACGTCGGGCTCGAAGCCGAAGTCGAATTAAGCGAAAAGCGCGCTCTCGTTTACGGCGGAACGCTCGACGAAAACGCGATAAAATCCGCTATAACGGACGCGGGCTACGAATTCGTCCGCATAGAAAAATAAGCGGCCGAGAGGGGCGGAAGTTCTGACGGTAAAAACGATTAACGAGCGAAAAGACGGATTTTTTCCGTCTTTTTTCTTTTGCGGCGCATATTCGAGATTATCGCATATTCGAGAGTGCGCCGACGCGTATACTCGGGTGTGTACGCGTGTGCGCGTTCGGGTGCAAGCGGACGCACGACGATTGCGCGTAAATTCGTCGGATTGTAAAAATACGGAAAAAATTTTCGATTTCCTATTGAAATTGCGGGAAAAGTGTTGTATAATATACGGGAGTTCGGAGAGAGAAACCCGTTTCAGGATATAAAAACCGTTTTTTCGGTTGTTTTTGTTTAAAACCGACGGGAAAGTTACTCGACGAAGCGCATATTATATGATAAGGTAGGAAAAATTTATGGAAGGAACAATCAGAAACGTGGCCGTAATCGGCCATAGCGGCGAGGGCAAAACGACTCTCGTCGAGGCAATACTTTTCAATGCGGGAGCGATTGACAGACAAGGCAGGGTGGACGACGGAAACACCGTGAGCGACTTCGACCCCGAAGAAATAGCCAGAAAAACGTCGATAAGTTTATCCGTTTCGAGATGCGAATACACCGATAGAAAAAATCGTCACGTCGCGTTCAATCTCGTCGACGTTCCCGGGTTTTTCGATTTCGAGGGAGAGGCCAATCAGGCGCTTTCCGCAGTAGATAACGCTATAATCGTAACCGGCGCGGGCGGAACTTTAACCGTCGGCACGGAAAAAGCGATTGAATATTGTCTTTCCCATAAAATTCCGTCACTTTTGTTCATAAACGGGCTCGATAAAGAAAACAGCAATTTCATTAAGACCGTCGCCGCCATCAAGGAAAAATACGGCAACAAAATCGCGCCGATGATAATTCCGAATATGGTCGACGAAAAAATGAAAGGTTTCGTAAAGGTCGCTTACGGCGTTCTTCGCGATTGGGAGCGTAACGAACACCCCGTTCCGGATAATCTCGTCGAGGCTTACAACGAGGCTCGTCAGGCTCTTTGCGAGGCTGCCGCCGAAAACGACGAGGAATTGCTCGATAAATTCTTCTCGGAGGGCGACCTTACGGGCGATGAAATCGAGCGCGGCGTTAAGCTCGGCGTAAAAGCGTGCAGCACGATAACCGTACTCGGCGGAAGCGCGCTGAAAAATCAGGGCATATTCAACCTTATGGATAAAATGGTTTCCACTTTCGTAAGCCCGCAGGACAGAACGCCGTTTGTCGGCGAGGAAAACGGCAAACCCGTGGAACTTTTGGCCGACCCGAACGGCAAAACTCTCGTCAGAGTGTTTAAAACCATCGTAGACCCGTTCGTCGGAAAGATGAATATTTTCAGGGTTATAAGAGGAACGGTTAAGTCCGGCGACGTTCTCACCGATTCGAGAACGGAGGCGAGCGAAAAAATCAGCGCGATGTATCACGTTATGGGCAAAAAACAAATCGCGGCGGACGAAATGCCGGCGGGCGATATAGGCGCGTTTGCAAAACTTAACGACGTTCAGACCGGCGATACCCTTTACGTCGGCGAAAAAATCACTCTTCCGCCGGTCGAAATGCCGGCAGCCGAATACGCAATGTCGGTCGGCGCGGCTAAAAAAGGCGACGAGGATAAGGTTTTCTCGGGGCTTCGCAGGCTTCAAGAAGAAGACACATCGTTTAAGGTCGAGAAAAATCCCGATACGGGCGAAATGCTTCTTATCGGCGTCGGCGATACCCATCTTGCGGTTATTTGCAAAAAACTCAAAACCAAATTCGGCGCGGACGCCGTTTTATCCGAACCCAAGGTTGCTTACAGGGAAACCGTGAGAAAATCCGCCGAGGGCGAAGGAAAGCATAAAAAACAATCGGGCGGCGCAGGTCAGTACGGACATTGTAAGGTAAGATTCGAGCCCGGTGCGCAGGACGGCGAATACGAATTCGTAGACGCGGTTGTCGGCGGCGTAGTTCCCAAACAGTTTATTCCGGCGGTAGATAAAGGTCTTCGCGAAGCGGTTAAGGAAGGCGTTTTGGCGGGTTATCCCGTAGTCAACCTTAAATGCACGCTTTTCGACGGAAGTTCTCACCCCGTAGACAGTAAGGAAGTTGCTTTCGTTTCGGCGGCAAAACTCGCTTATCAGGACGGAATGAAAAAAGCGTCTCCGTGTATTCTCGAACCGGTTATGAGAATGGAAATCACCGTTCCCGATAACTATATGGGCGACATAATGGGCGATATGAATAAGCGCAGGGGCAGAATCCTCGGAACGGATTCGGTAGACGGCAAGGCCGTTATCACCGCGGAAGCGCCTCAGGCGGAAATTCTCAAATACGCAACGGAACTCAGGAGTATGACGCAGGGCAGAGGAAGTTACGTAACCTCTTTCGAGCGTTATGAAGAGCTTCCCTCCAATTTGCAGGATAAAGTAATCGCCGAAAGGAAAAAAGAAGCGTAATAACGAACGTAATAAGCCGACGGAAAATCGGCAGAAAGAAACCTGAATCGGGTTTTCCGATTCAGGTTTTGTAAGGTTATCCTTTGGAGGAATTAAAAACAGAATGATACTATCGGTATGTCCCAATCCCTGCGTGGATTGCACGATAGAGTTGGATACGTTAAAGCTCGGCGCGCTTAATAGAATAGAGAATAAAATAATCACCTATTCGGGCAAGGCGTTAAACGTCGCAATCGGCGTTTCGCGGCTCGGCGGCGACAGTTTCGCAACGGGGTTTATGTTCGACGACAACGGCAAAATGTTCGCGCATACGCTTGACGACGAAAACGTTAAAAACACTTTCGTGTGGAATAAAGGTTCGGCAAGAACCAATTATAAAATCGTCGATAAACGCTCTATGATGACCGAGATTAACGATAAGGGCGAAAACGTTTCGCCTGAAAATCAAGCCCAACTTATTTCGCTCGTGGGCGAGCTTTCAAAGTCGGCGAGCGTAGTGGTTATGAGCGGTTCGCTCCCCGGGGGAGTGGACGACGATTATTACCTTAAATTGTCGTCGGTAATCCCCGAAAACGTGAAAATAATACTCGATACGAGCGGAAACAAGATGCTTGCGGGGCTTCACGGCGGCGCGTATCTCGTAAAGCCCAACCTCGAAGAACTTCGGGAAATGACGGGCGAACATTACGATTCCATTGACGAAATGGTTTCGGGGTGCGAAAGGCTCGTTGAGGCGGGCGCGGAAAACGTTATGCTTTCGCTCGGAAGAAAGGGCGCGATTTTAACCGACGGCGACAAGGCGTATTTTTGCAAAAGCGCGACGGTTGCGGTTAATAGCACGGTCGGCGCGGGCGACGGAATGGTTGCGGCGGCGGCAGTGATGATAGAGCAGAACGCGCCGTACGACGAGGTTTTGCGTTGCGCGGTTGCGGCGGGAACGGCTTCGGTTATGACTCCCGGAACGAACTTGTTTTACAGGGATAAATTTATCGAAATTTACGAGAAAATTGCGGTTGAAAGAATAAGATAATCGAATAACAAACATAGAAAAAGGGCGGTTTTTCAACCGCCCTTTTATCGTGCTTTCGTTTTTTATTCCGCGTTATTTTCGTGTCCTATAAGTTCTTCTATCGTAATTCCGTAATAATCCGCAAGCAAAACGCATTGCCATATATTCGGAATCCCCTTATCGAGTTCAATCCAACTTATCGTGTTTTGCGGCAGTCCCGTTGCTTTTGAAACTTGCGTTTGCGAAGCTCCGAAAGCAAGTCTTGCGTTTCTTATTTCTTTTCCGTACATCGCACATCATCACCTTTGAATTTACACGATATAATTTTAGCAAAATGTTGCTTAAAATACTTGACATAGCAAAATCTTGATGATACAATTGTGAATGAAATTAGCAATATATTGATAATTTTGCAAATATGAATGAAATTCATAGCGTTTAAGTATCGTTTTTCGTTCGCTGTATTGACAGAGGGTTTATCGTCGACAAGACGAAAAAAATAACCAAGGAAGGTAAAATATGAGAAAGGAAAGTTATTTCAAAAGAATCAAAGAACCGATGAAAAGCGTTGAAGAAGCAAAGCCAATCCAGAAAGAAACGCGGATATATCTGCTTATTTCGCTTGCGGCGTTTGTGCTTTTTTCGGCGTTGGGAGCAATGATTGATTCTCTCACGACATTGTTTTTTATTCTGGCGTTTATCGCGTTTATTCCCACGGCGTATTTCGCAATAATACTATACGCTATAAAAAGAAGTATCGAAAGATTTAAAAATCTTCACTGCGAGTGCGGCGCGGAATTAGTTAACGATGAAAATACAACGTGGAAAGAAGTTAAAAGAGAATGGAGTGACAACGTTTCGAAAGACAAGGCGGAAGCAAAACTTTACGTTACGGTAAGAATTACGAGCAAATGTCCTAAATGCGGAAAAGTAAAAACGTTCGACGTGAGGCTTTGTTCAGGGAAAATCTATATCAGCGATTATGCGAACAAAGATACTATTGTTTCGACGCAATCCCTCGTCGACGATTATTTTGCGGGCATAATTCATGGTTAAAACGTGTGATGC
>CALDMH010000023.1 GCA_937915565.1 uncultured Clostridia bacterium
CAATCCCGTTTACATAGTCGCTCAAAATCCCGAAGTGTTATCGGGCGGAATAGGCGTCGGCAACTGTCGTAAAATCAAAAAATGTCTTGAAAAGGCTCTTGCCGCGGGAAAACCCGTCGTTTACCTTTTCGATTCTCTCGGCGTTAAAATCGGCGAGGGCGTGAACGTTCTGGAAGGTATTGCGGAAGTGCTTGCCGTTGCCGATAATCTTAAAGGCGAAGTGCCGCAGATTTCGGTTGTAACCGGCGAGCTTTACGGCTCTTTTGCCGTTTTGGCAGCAAATGCGGACTTCAATCTTATGACGAAGGACGCCGTCGTGTCTTACGCAAGCCCGTTCGTTATCTCGGCAAAGTCCGATAAGAACGTAGACAAAACGGAAATCGGAGGAGTAAAAGCTTCGGCGTACAATTCCGTTTCTACCGTCGAAATTGCCGATATTGCCGACGCGAGAGAAAAGATTTCCGACGTTTTGTCCATTCTTCCGGCTTGCTCGGATATAGTTACGGACACCGACGACGATTTGAATAGAGCGACGGAAGGTCTTAACGAGAAATTCTGCGGTAAGTGCATTATAAAAGCCGTTTTCGATAACGGTAAGTTCGTTGAAATGAACGAATCTTTCCATCCGGAAGTTAAAACGGGTATCGGCAGAATCGGCGGAATAAGCGCGGCTGCCATCGTGTTTAACGGCGGTGAAACCGGCGTTGAATTAGACGCTGGCAACGTTTCCAAATTGAAGGAATTCACTTATTTTGCAGCAGATAACGGTTTGCCCCTCGTTACGTTCGTAGATACTCTCGGAATAAAGGCCGACCTTTCTACGAGCAATACCACGATTTTAAAAGAAATAGCTCATCTCGTTTCGGGGCTTAAATGCTGCGAAAGAATTTCCGTCGTAACCAAAAAGGCAATCGGTCTCGGATATTCGCTTTTCGCTTCAAAATCTATCGGAAACGAGTTTTCTTACGCTTTTGCGGACGCAAAAATAGCTCTCTTTGACGGAGCGGCTTCCGCGGCGGCGTTCGGCGATTTTAAAGTTGCCGATACCGATAAACTTGCCGAAAGATATTCGGAAGAACACGCCGACCCGATTAACGCCGCTAAAAACGGTTATATCGACAATATCATCGAGCCGCAGTTTGTAAGAGCTTACGTTATTTCCGCTCTTCAAACGTTAGTGAGGTAAAATATGTTGTTCAATTTATTGGAACAAGCCGTTTCGGACGTCGGTTTGGGCGATAAGGCGGCTTCGGGCGGATTTACTTTCCTTATCGGAATGTTAGTCGTGTTTCTCGGAATGACGGTTTTAATTCTCTGCGTTATGGGATTCGGTAAGATTGCCGATTCCATTGCGAGAAAAACGGAGAAGAAGGCAGTCAAAGCCGAAAAACCGGCGGAGCAAACTTCGGAGATTAAGGACGACGAATCCGTTCCGGAAGATATAAGAGTTGCAATCGTTGCCGCCATAGCCGCGTATTATGCGGAAAGCGGAAGTAAAAACGAGTTTAAAGTAAGAAAAATTAAAAAGTTATAAGGAGAAACGAAAATGCGTAATTTTGTAATAACCATAGACGGAAAACAGTATCAGGTAGGCGTTGAAGAAGTCGGAGCAACCGCTTCCGCGGTAACGCCCGTCGTAACAGAGGTTAAGCCCGTTGCGGCAGCTCCCGCAGCTCCCGTCAGCGGAACCAAGGTAAACGCTCCGATGCCGGGGCTTATCAAACAGCTTTCCAAAGAAGAAGGCGCAACCGTTAAAAAGGGCGAAGTTATTCTCGTTCTCGAAGCAATGAAGATGGATAACGACATAACCGCTCCTTGCGACGGAAAAATCTCGTATAAAGTTACGAAAGGCACGAACGTAGACACGGGCGCTTTGATGGCTGTTATCGGTTAAGGAGAAAGAGATGTTTTCGTTTTTAAACTCACTTCTCAGTCTTAACATAGGCGAATCGCTTAAAAGCCTGTGGGAAAGTACGGGTTTGTATGAACTCGTTTCCACTTTCACCGCGGGCGGCTGGCAAAACCTCGTGATGATTCTGATAGCGTGCGTATTGTTTTATCTCGCTATCGTTAAAAAATTCGAGCCGCTTTTGCTTTTGCCCATTGCGTTCGGTATGTTTATCGTAAACATTCCCGGGGTGTATCACATTCTGTTCGGAACGAAAGGTTATGCGATAACTTCGGTGTCCTCGAATGCGACCGTCGCAACGGGTACGGTGGAAGAGCTTAACGCTTTGTTTGGTCTTGACGCTAAATCGGGAACGGATTTAAACACTCTTCTCGAACAAATGAAAAAAGCCGACCCGAGCAAAACTTACGTTATGTCGGACGCAATCGCTTCTTTCCTTGCTACACATTCCGTAACGATTGACGGCGCGTTGTTCGGCGCGGGTTCTCTCGTAACGTCCACGGAGCAGGTTATAAGAGATTTCGGCTTATTCTACTACATATATAAGGGCGTAGATTGGGTAATTTTCCCGCCGATTATCTTCCTCGGCATAGGCGCGATGACCGATTTCGGTCCGCTTATCGCAAATCCGAAGAGTATGCTTATGGGCGCGGCGGCGCAGCTCGGAATTTTCATAACGTTCTTCGGCGCGTATCTTTTGTTCGGATTTACCGCAAAAGAATCGGCCGCAATCGCCATTATCGGCGGCGCGGACGGTCCTACGGCTATTTACGTTACCAAAAAGCTCGCAGAGCACTTGCTTCCTGCAATAGCAATCGCGGCTTATTCCTATATGGCTTTAATTCCGGTTATTCAGAAACCGATAATGAGAGCCGTTACGACCAAAAAAGAAAGAGCGATAAAAATGAAGCAGCTTCGTAAGGTTTCAAAGCTTGAAAGAGTTGCTTTCCCGATAGTTGTTTCGCTCGTCGTAGGCGTTCTTTTGCCCGATGCGATGCCTCTTCTCGGTATGCTTATGCTCGGTAACCTTTTGAGAGAATCGGGCGTTTGCGGCAGACTTGTGGACACCGCTTCCAACGGACTTATGAACACGGTTACGATTTTCCTCGGCGTTATGGTCGGCTCGAAGGCAACGGGCTCGCTTTTCCTTTCGCTCGGAACAATCGAAATTATTCTTTTAGGACTTTTCGCGTTCTGTATGGGAACGTTGGGCGGACTTCTCGTCGGCAAGCTTATGTGCAAGCTTTCGGGCGGAAAAATCAACCCGCTTATCGGTTCGGCAGGCGTTTCAGCCGTGCCTATGGCTGCGAGAATTTCGCAGGACGTAGGTAGAGAATCCGACCCCGATAACCACCTTCTTATGCACGCAATGGGACCGAACGTTGCCGGCGTTATAGGTTCTGCAATCGCCGCGGGCGTTCTTCTCGCCCTCTTCGGCTAATTTAAGGAGATAATATTATGGCAAAAAAAGTAATGATAACCGAAACGATACTCCGCGACGCGCATCAGTCGCAAGCGGCAACTCGTATGACAACGGAGCAAATGCTCCCGATGCTCGATAAATTGGACGACATCGGATATTATTCTCTCGAAGCGTGGGGCGGAGCAACATTCGATTCCTGCCTTCGTTTCCTTCACGAAGACCCGTGGGAAAGACTTCGCATTTTAAAATCTCACCTTAAAAAGACGAAGATTCAGATGCTTTTGAGAGGCCAGAACCTTTTGGGTTACAAGCATTACGCCGACGACGTCGTTGATAAATTCATCGAATATTCGATAAAGAACGGCGTTGACGTAATAAGAGTTTTCGACGCTCTCAACGACGTAAGAAACCTCGAAACTTCCATAAAAGCCATCAAGAAATACGGAGGAATATGCGAAGTTGCGATTTCTTACACCACGAGCCCCGTTCACACAAACGAATATTTCGTGAACCTCGCAAAACAATGCGAGGCGATGGGCGCGGATAATATTTGCGTTAAGGATATGGCGAACCTCTTGTTGCCGTACACCGCTTACGAGCTTATTTCCGCTCTCAAAAAAGCGTTGAAACCTACCACGCTCGTTCACCTTCACACGCATAATACGACGGGTACGGGCGATATGGTCAACCTTAAAGCAATCGAAGCGGGTTGCGATATAGTCGACACGGCTTTATCGCCTCTCGGCAACGGCACTTCGCAGCCGACGACCGAGGCTCTCGTAAAAACTCTCGAAGGCACGCCTTACGACACGGGTATCGACCTTCAAAAACTTATCCCCATCACGAATTATTTCAAA
>CALDMH010000024.1 GCA_937915565.1 uncultured Clostridia bacterium
TTTGAAATGCGCTCAAAAAAAGAGGTACGATATGAAAAAACTGTTGTCTGTTCTTTTTTGCATAGTTTTTGTCTTTGCGGGCTTATGTTCTTGCTCGGCGGACGGAATTTATACCACCGAGGACAAATATTTCACTTTCACCGAATGTGAGGGCGGTTATAAAATCGCTGCGAACGTCACCGAGGATTATCCCAAAACGATACGTCTTCCCGAGGAGCATAACGGCGCGAAGGTCGTCGCCATAGAATACGGCGGTTTTAAAAATTGCGTCGACCTTGAAAAGGTAATTATTCCCGAAAGCATAACCAAAATCGGCGGCGACGCTTTCAGCGGACTTGCAAAACTTCACAACGTTAACTTTGTCGATAACGAAGCTACGGAAACTGTGGACGTCGATTTCGGCGCGTTTTCCGATTGTATCGCTCTCACCGAGATAAATTTCGGCAAAAAGGTTAAAAACGTCGGGGCTTATGCGTTTAAAAACACGAGAATTCTCCGCGCCGAGTTCACTTTGGTCGAATCTATTGGCGATTATGCGTTTAAAGATTGCTCTTCGCTTTCTTACGTTTATATTCCTGCTACTTTGAAAGCCGAAAATATCGGCGAACTTGCACCTTTTTACGGTTGCGATAAGGATATAGATTTCGTTATCGACGAAAAGGCAAAGGAAAACGGAGTTACTCTTCAACTTCTCGTTGCAGGGCCGATAAAATAATTCGGGAGCAATAAATTATTCAGGAGTAACGTAATAATTGCGGTTAAGTAACGGAAATTTTATTGCGGAAATTAAATAGTCAAGCAGGCAAAATGCCGCGTTCGCGCGGCATTTTTTTATCACGGAGGAGAATTACGGAGGAGAAATATGGATTACGATTTTTTTGCGTATTTATCGAGAATGAAATATATCAAACGCTGGGCGCTTATGCACTCCACAACGGAGGAAAACATAATGGAGCACAGCTTGCAGGTTGCCGAAATCGCACACGCCATCGCGCTCGTAAAGAACAAAATGTACGGCGGCAGCGTTGACGAATATAAGGTTATGTGTCTTGCCGTTTATCACGAGGCAAGCGAAGTTATAACCGGCGACCTTCCAACGCCCATAAAGTATTTCAATTCGCAGATAAATTCGGCTTATAAGGATTTGGAGGCTCTCGCTTCCGAAAAGTTAATCAACAAGCTTCCGGAAGAATTAAAGCCGTATTACAGGGATTTTATTCTTGCCGACAAGAATTGCGAGGAGCATAAAATTATGAAGGCCGCCGACAGAATTGCCGCATATATCAAGTGCGTGGACGAGGTCAAAAGCGGGAATAAGGAGTTTTTAAAAGCAAAAGAGAGCATCGGAAAGGATATAAGAGCGATAGACGACGAAGCGGTTAAATATTTCGTCGATAATATTCTTCCGAGTTTTGAAAAAACTTTGGACGAACTCGAACTTTAATTTTTTTATTAACGACGATATATATAGATTATTTTAATAAGCCGCCCGCTCGCTGTTTAACAGCGAGCGGGCGGCTTTTATAAAAATGTCGGGAACGAATTTAATTCGTTCCCGACAAAATCAACTTATTGAACAATTAGTCTTTTAGTCTTTGTTTTCGGTATCGTCACCGTAATTATAAGCCTCGTCGGTATCTTCGGGAGCTTCAACGTTGTTCTTGTTTGCGCTCTTTCCGTTTCCGGCATATCTCTTCGATTTGTCGTAACCTTTCGTGTAATAGCCTTCTCTCTTGGATTTTTTGTTCTTCTTGTTCTTCGTAGACATACGGATTATAACCGCAACGAGGGCAGCGATAAGAACAACCGCTATTATTATCGAAATAATTTGAAGCCAAGCGTAACTCGAAGTATCGGTAGAAGTCGAAGTGCTTTCGGAGGTCGAAGTGCTTTCGGAAGAATCCTCGTCCTCGTCGATAACGTAATCAACGCTTTCCTTCGTGTCGAAACGATAGAGGAGAACGACCTTGGTGCTTTCGTCGTTTCCGCTGTTTTTAAGGTATCCGTAAGCAACGACGACGTCGGTGGTTTCGGTTATCTTGTCGGAGTTGGTTTCCTCGTCCTTAACGGCGTTCACGTCGCTTTCGGCATCGGCTTCGTTGGTGAAGTGTTTAACCGTTTTAACGTGAGAAGCAACTTCTTCAAAAGTGTAGTATTTAGCGTTGAACGCTTTGGAGAGTGAATCGTAATCGTTAGCGGCAGTGTAAGTCGCACCCTTGTTGGCTTCGCCGATAAGCATCGAGCCTTCGCCTTCAAAACCGAATTGAAGTTCGTAATCTTTCGCGTTGTCGCCCGTTCTTACGATGAACGTAACGGTTGTGTAGCCGTCGCCGCCCTTCTTGCTTTCGGGAGTAACGACGGTTTCCATCGTGTAATCGACGTTACCTTCGGTAAGCTTGCCGACCATTCCGTGTTTTTCGATTTCGTCGAGGTTATAATCGAAAAGTCTGACGAAAGCCTTACCTTTGAGAACGCGGAGCTTAACGCTGAAACTATAAACGCTGTTAGCCGGAACGTTGACGGGGAGATTGTTGGAGGTCATACGAATGAAGTAACCCGTCTTGGAGTAAAGCGCGATGACCTGAACCTCTTCGTTCCCGTCTACGTAATAAGCCTTGTAATCCTTTTTAAGGTCGTCAAGAGCTTTGTCTAATTCTGCGTTGTAATGATACGCGCTGTTTACGAGAATCGCTTTGTTGTCCGCTTTGTTTTCGTCGCTGACTTCAACGCCCGCTTTGAACGCGCCGCCGGTGATTTGGTTAATGCCTACTTCGTAACCTCTGTAACGGCCGTTCTCCTTATTCTCGGGGTTGGGGTCGTACATAGCTTCGTTGGTGTTAATCTTGTAGGAATCGTCGGTTTCGTTGTCGGTATCGTCGTCTTCGGAGGGGTTCGCAAGATAATCGCCGAGAAGCGTAACCTTAGTACCGTTGTTGGAAGTGTCCGCAGCGTCGAATTCGGCTTCGGTGAGAGTTACGATTTCAAAATCCTTGAATACGGCTTTGCCAATCGGGAAGTCCGTATTCGTGGACGACTTGCTCGTCGGGCCGAAAGTTATTTTAAGTTTGTAAGTCAAAGCCTCTTCGCCGTTGGCTCTGTTGGTGGTGAGATAAATCGCGTATCTCACGTCCTTGCCGTCGGTAGAGAAACTGTCGAATCCGCCGTTTTCCTTGCCGTTGTCCATAACCTTAACGGAAGCGTTCTTGGAATAGCTCTTCGCGTCAACGTTGGCGATGAAGGAAATCATTATTCCTTTATAGTCCGCCGTCGAATCCTTGTCTTCGTTCACGTATTTTTTAAGGTCGAAAGATTTGGTCAGGAAAGTGTAGGAAGAACCGTACGTTCTGTCGGTGTTCGAGAAGTCTATGGTAAGAGCTCCGTCCTTGGGAGCGTCAACCGTGAAACCTTCGCTGTCTTCTTCCTCGGAATGGTTAAGGTTATAATTGTTGAAACGTCCCTCGCCCTTGTTTTCGCCGACTTCGAGAACGTCTTCGGTCAAAGCAGCTTTCGAAAAATCCACTTTAACGCTCGAAACGTCGTTTTTAGCGGTGTTTACGGTGAAGGAAGCACCGGTAGCGTTTTCACCCTCGTAAAGTTTGAGAACTTCGCCGTCAGCGGCTTCGTATTCGCCGTTTTTGAGTTCTTTCATTTCAACGTCGTCGAAATAAGCCGTACCGGAGCAACCGCGGAGCTTATTGTCGCTGTTGCTGTGGCCGAAGCCTAAAACTACCTGATATTTGGTTGCGGCGATATTGCTCGGACGAAGGTAAACGGAATACATCTTCCATTCGCCCTTGGTGTCGATGTTGTCGATAACGGTGGAGTCGATAGTCTTGCCAACGGTATTTCTGATTTCGATATACGCGCCGGTGTCCAAAGCGTCGTTTTCGTCAACGAATTTACCCGCGACGTTATCGGTGCGGACGTAAACCGTGAGAAGATAATCCTTGCCGTACTCTGCGGTAACGGTAGTGGAAGATACGACGTATTGCGCAGCGCCTTCGTCGGAGGAGTTGACGTCGTTCGCAAGCATAAGAACTTTCGTGTGGTCGTCCCCTTCGCCGCGGTGAACGTCTTTATAGTCGTCGATAGTCGTATCGATAATGCCGGAAGTTTTCGTAGTGCCGTAAGAAGTTCTCGTCCACTTAACCGTCGAAGAAACCGTGTAAGGATAAGAGGTTGTGGATTCGGGAACGTAAAGCTCGAAATTTCCGTTCGCAATAATCTGGTCGTCCTTAACTTCGTCTTTAACGGATTCGCTTTCGGATTCCGATTCGGAAGTCGATTCGCTCGAAGAGTTGCCGCAGGAAGTAGCGAAACAGAAAACGAGCGAGAGAACGAGCGCCGTTAAAAGCATAACGAATGCTTTAAAGTTAAACTTGTTCTTGGTTTTGTTCATAAGTCACCTTTTTGAAGTTATTAGTCCGTCCGCCGCCGCGCGCCCTTTGCAAAACCGACGTTTCCCCCTCCGCGATTACTTCCTTTTACGCGTCGGATTACGTTTCCGTTAAGCTTTGAACGCGTTCTTGCGAACGCACCGTCATATTGGGGTTAATCTCGTCGAAACCGAACGCAGCGGGCCGTTCCTTTGCGGAACGCTCACCACGCGAAAAACGGTGACGAAACGAATCCCTATACTCTATACTTGAACATTATACAATATTTAACTGAAAATTGCAATAATTCTACGGCGATAATATAAATTTTTTAAAATTTATCTTTAAAATTTTTCCGTTCGGGCAATAATATAATTCGGCAACTCGTTTTTGCCGAAAAAGGGTTAGCCGAGTGAAGTTAAATTTCAGTCGGTTAGCGTATGCGGAGGAAAAATGACGGACGAAGTAAAAAATAAATTGTATCTCATAATAACCGGCGTCGTAACGGGCGCGGCAAACGGTTTTTTCGGTGGCGGAGGAGGAATGATAGTCGTTCCGCTTCTCACGTTTTTGCTCAAAATGAAAGCGAAAAAAGCTCACGCAACGGCAATCGCGATAATATTGCCCGTTTCGGTGATAAGCGCAATCGTGTATTTTATCCACGGTAATTTCGATTTTGCAAACGGAATACCCTCGGGTGCGGGCGTGGTTCTCGGCGGAGCGGCGGGCGCGTGGCTGCTGGGGAAACTTTCGGCGAAATGGATAACGCGGATATTTGCAATCGTAATGCTTGCCGCAGGTGTAAAATTACTGTTTTTTTGATATAAAATCGTTGTTGTAAAAACGTTGTTTTTTTGATATGGTGAAGATAATCTTATTGGTGATTTCGGGAATAGCGGCGGGCGTGCTCGGCGGAATGGGTATGGGCGGAGGAACGATTCTGATTCCTATCCTGACCATTTTTTTCGATATAGAGCAAAAGCAGGCGCAGGCGATAAATCTCGTTGCTTTCATACCTATGGCGATAGTTTCGCTATTCGTTCATATAAAAAATAAAAGAGTCGAAAAGGACGGAATTTTATGGATAATCGTTCCCGCGGCGGCGTTGTCGCTCGGCGGAAGTTTCGTGGCGCAACTCACCGACGGAGAAGTTCTTAAAAGGATTTTCGGCGGTTTTTTGCTTATTCTTTCCGTCGCGCAGTTTTTCTCGGAGGAGATAAACGACAAGATTTCAGGGCTTATCGAACGCTAAAAGCCTAATATATAGGTTTCGGGGCTTACAAGTTGCACAATATATGGGGAAAATTGCACAAATATGACAAAAACCCCTTTTCAAATTTGTAAACCTGTGTTAATATATAACAGTAAAAATAAAATATATGTTCGTTTTTTCTTGGGTTTTCTCGGGCGGCGGTTGCGCCGGCTAAAACGACGTATTCAATCGAAATAAATTTGGAGTTACAAAATTGGAAAAAATCGGTATTATCGACTTGGGGTCTAACACTGCAAGGCTTGTTATAGTTGAAATGCTCGGCGACGGGCATTTTATCGTTGTGGACCAGCTCAAAGAGAGCGTAAGGCTCGGCAAAGATATGGAAAGAGACGGCTTTTTAAAGCCGCAAAGAATTGCGGAAACGTTGAAA
Source organism: uncultured Clostridia bacterium (assembly GCA_937915565.1). Taxonomy (GTDB): domain Bacteria; phylum Bacillota; class Clostridia; order Christensenellales; family Borkfalkiaceae; genus UBA10281. The sequence goes on from CALDMH010000024.1 coordinate 6,020, forward strand.
ACTCTTAAAATGTTCCGTAAACTTTGCGACGCTTACGGCATAGAGAAAATAATCGCCGTTGCAACGGCGGCCGTGAGAAGAGCCAAAAATCAGCGCAGTTTCCTCGACGAGGTTGCAACGACCTGTGGAATAAAACTCCGCGTTTTGTCTGCCGACGAAGAAGCCACTTACGTTTATAAAGGCGTTATCAACACGATGGATATTCCCAAAGGGTTGATTCTCGAAATAGGCGGCGGTTCAACGAAAATCGTGCATTATAACAGGAAAAATCTCCTTCACTTTGAAACCTTGCCGTTCGGCGCGGTGACGCTTACGGAACTTTTCCAGAACGACGGAATTTCGCCTGCGGAGCAAGCGAAGAAAATCGAAGAATTTTTCACCGAACAACTTAAAAAGATAGATTGGCTCAAAGAAATCGACGCGGAAACGCAGATGATAGGCGTGGGCGGCTCGTTCAGAAGCCTTTGCAAATTGAGCAAAATGATGAAGAAGAGCCCGCTCAATACGGTACATAATTATCGTATAGAGGTGGAGGAATTCAACAGCCTTTACGATATGCTCAAAGTTCTCGACCTCGACAAAAAGAAGAGAATCAAAGGTATTTCGTCCTCTCGTGCGGACATTTTGCCGAGCGCGCTTGCCGCGATAAGCAGTTTCGTCAAATATATGGACTATAAGCAAATCGTAATTTCGGGTTGCGGACTCAGGGAAGGCATAATGTTCAATTACGCTATGCCGATAACCATCGAGAAGCCCATAAGCGACGTTTTGAGTTATAGTTTGCAAACCCTCGTAAGGTTTTATAACTGCAATCAGAAGCACGTCGAGCACGTCGTCAATTTGTCGGTTCAGCTCTTTAAACAGCTTCGCGTACTTCACAAATTCCCGAGGCAATATCTCAAAATACTGAAAGTCGTGGCGATGCTTCACGATTCCGGCGCGTCTATAAAATATTATAACTACGAAAAGCACACGGCTTATATCATTCTCAACGCAAGCATTTACGGGCTTTCTATGAGAGAAATGGTAATGGCCGCACTCGTTGCCGCGGTTCACGCCAACGACGACGTCAATATGAGCGATTTCGTTCGTTACAAGGCTTACGTTTCCGAAGAGGACGTGGACGCCGTGAGAAAACTCGGAATAATGTTGAGAATTGCCGAGAGTCTGGACAGAAGTATGTCGTCCTGCGTCGTTTCGCTTAACTGCGACGTTTTGGGCGATTCCGTAATAATGAAAACGGAAGTCGAAGGCGACGCCACTCTCGAAATTAAGGACGCGCTCAACGCTTACTCCGATTTCAGAAGAATTTTCCACAAAAACCTTGAAATTCTTTAATCGTGAGGATTTAAAATTTTAATAAAAAGGCGTTTAAACAAACCCAAAATGCGCGCCGCGGAAGAATTCCGCGGCGCGCTTTAAATTGCAAACGTCGGCCTATAAGTTGATTATCGCCGCAAAAATAGTTAGTGATGACGAATGGAATCCCTATCGTTAATAAATTTCTTTTTATAATCCTCAACGGCTTTTTCGATTATCGCTATCGCTTCGGTTTTGCCGATAACCTCCTTAACGGCGGTTTCCTTTCCTTCGAGGTTTTTATAAACGGAAAAGAAATGTCTCATCTCGTCGAAAACGTGGGCGGGGAGTTGCGAAAGGTCGGTATAGCGGTTGTAGTTCGGGTCGGTGAAAGGAATCGCGATTATTTTTTCATCGTTTCTGCCGTTGTCAATCATCGAAATCGCACCAATCGGATATGCCCTGCAAAGGGTGAGCGGCTCTAACGCTTCGGAACAAAGCAAAAGCACGTCGAGCGGGTCGCCGTCGTCGCCGTAAGTTCTGGGGATAAATCCGTAATTTGCGGGGTAGTGAGTGGAGGTGTATAAAATACGGTCGAGAATAATCAACCCCGTTTCTTTGTCGAGTTCATACTTTTTCTTGCTGCCCTTGCTTATTTCGATAACGCAAATAAAATCCTCGGGTTTTATCCGTTCGGGGGATACGTCGTGCCAGATGTTGTTCATAATCTCGTTCTCTCCTTGATTTTCTCTTTGATTTTTAATTTTTATCAGAACTGTATTATACAATAAGCCCTGCAATAAATCAAGTAAAATTACATTAAATTTCGATTTATTTATAATATTTTCCGTTTTGTAGGTTTTTATCAAGGAGAGCACGCCGCATTTCGGTTCAGCCGAAATGCGGCGCGTTTTAATTATTAGCCATAGCGCGGTTACCGGAGTTATCGTAAAAGATTTTAAACCGCTTGATAAAAATTGAAATATATGTTATACTGTTAATAATTTTGATAAAAATGCAAATTCCATTAGCTTATTACGGTGTCCTCGTCGTTTGACAGTTCCCCTTTTGGTTAAGTTTGTGTGACAACAATCGGGGTTTGCGTTTTTTGTGCGTCGGCTTCGGTTGGCGCACTTTTTTATTATCAAAATTCCGGCTGCGATAGAAGTATTAAAAAGGTTTGCTCGACGGAATAAAACGGAATAAAACTTTCTTGTGAAATAAAAGAAGACGGTAAATAGTAAATGCAAAGCCGCCGCGATTTGTTTAAACAAATCGCGGCGGCTTAATACTTAATGATTATTTTAAATAAGATTAACCTTTAACGATGAAGTTTACGAGCCTGCCTTTAACGACGACGGCTTTGACGATTTCTTTGCCTTTAACCATTTTCGCAATGGTTTCGTTTGCAAGGGCGAGCGCTTTAATTTCGTCCTCGGTTGCGTCCTTGGAAACGTTGATTTTAGCTTTAACCTTGCTGTTGAGTTGAACGGCAAGTTCGATTTCGTCTTTAATAAGCGCGTTTTCGTCGTAAACGGGGTAGCTTTCGGTGAACACCGACTTTTTGTTTCCTCTCATCGACCAAAGCTCTTCCGCAAAGTGCGGAGCGCAGGGCGCAAGAAGAAGAATAAGCGTGTCGGTCGTTTTTCTCAAAAGTTCGTCTTTTCTTCCTTCGATTCCGTCGTATTTATATATTGCGGTGACGAATTCCATAAGGCGCGCCACAGCCGTGTTGAACGAGAAATTGTTCATATCTCTATCTACGTTCTTAACGCAGTAAGCCTCGGCGTAGAGCAGTTCCTTTTCGTCCTTTCCGAGCGAAATCTTGTCGTTAAACGGCTTATAGCCGCTTGTTTTCGTTATGATGCGTTCCGCGCGCTCAACGAATTTCGCCAAGGATTTGATTCCGTTGTCGTCCCACGGGCCGCCTGCGGTGTAATCGAAACCGAACATAAGATACATTCTGAAAACGTCCGAACCGTAGGTGTCGATGTAAGAGTCGGGCGAAACGACGTTTCCGCGTGATTTGCTCATTCTCATTCCGTCAGGTCCTAAAATAATTCCCTGATGGGTGAGCGATTTAAACGGTTCGTCGAAGTTGAGATAACCCATATCGCGAAGAGCTTTCGTAATGAAACGCGCGTATAAAAGGTGCATACAAGCGTGTTCCGGTCCGCCGACGTACTTGTCCACGGGGAGCATTTTGTTTATGATTTCAGGGTCGAACGGCATATCGGCGTTCTTGCTGTCCGGATAGCGGAGATAATACCAGCTCGAACAAACGAAAGTGTCCAGGGTGTCGGGGTCTCGCAATGCTTTTCCTCCGCACTTCGGGCAGGTGGTGTTCATAAACGAATCGCACTTTGCGAGCGGCGACTTTCCGTCCGGCCTGAACTCCACGTTTTTAGGCAAAAGAACGGGCAAATCCTTGTAAGGAACGGGAACTGCGCCGCATTTTTCGCAGTGAATAACCGGGATAGGCGCGCCCCAATACCTTTGGCGCGAAACGAGCCAGTCGCGAAGCCTGTAATTTACTTTGTGTTGGCCTTTCGATTCGGCAAAAAGTCTGTTCAAAATGGCTTTTCTGCCTTCTTCGGAGGTAAGGCCGTCGTATTCCGCGCTGTTCACGAGTATTCCGTCCTCAACGTAGGGGAGAACGGTTTCGCCGTGCGGGTTGTGGATAACCACGTTGACGGGAAGGTCGTATTTTTGAGCGAAGAGATAATCTCTCGCGTCGTGCGCGGGAACGCCCATAACCGCGCCCGTACCGTAGGAATAAAGAACGTAATCCGCGGCGTAAACGGGTACTTTTTTGCCCGTCACGGGGTTAATCGCGTATGCGCCGATAAATACGCCCGTCTTTTCGCGAGTGGTGGAAAGACGTTCGATTTCGTCGGTTTTAGAGGTTTCTTCGATATATTTCAGAACGTCGGCTTCACGCTCCTTCGTCATAAGCTTTTTGACGAGCGGGTGCTCCGGCGCGAGAACGACGTAAGAAACTCCGAAAAGAGTGTCCGCTCTCGTGGTGAAAACTTTGAATTCGTCGCCGCTTTCCGTTTTGAAAACGATTTCTCCGCCGGTGGATTTTCCAATCCAGTTTCTTTGCATAGCCTTCGTTTTTTCGGGCCAGTCGAGTCCGTCGAGTTTTTCGAGAAGTTCCTCGGCGTATTTCGTTATGCGGAAGAACCATTGCGTAAGGTCGCGTTTAACGACTTGCGTTCCGCATCTTTCGCAACGTCCGTCGGTAACCTGCTCGTTCGCAAGAACGGTGTTGCAGCTCGGACACCAGTTCACGGGGGCTTCCTTGCGGTAAGCAAGTCCGTTCTCGTAAAGTTTTAAAAAGAGCCACTGCGTCCATTTATAGTAATCGGGCATACAGGTTTTGATTTCCGCCGACCAATCGAACATCGCGCCCATTTTTTTGAGCTGACCTTCCATCGTGGCGATATTTTCAAGCGTGGAATCCTCGGGGTGAACGCCGGTTTTTATGGCGTAGTTTTCCGCGGGAAGCCCGAACGCGTCGAAGCCCATAGGCTCGAAAACCTCGTAGCCTTTCATTTTTTTGTATCTTGCGAAGCTGTCCGTAAGCCCGTAGTTATACCAGTGCCCCAAATGAAGTTTGGAGGCCGAGGGGTAAGAAAACATTTCGAGACAATAGAATTTTTTGTCTACGTTTTTCTTGTTGAAAGTGTAAAGCTTTTCTTTTTCCCATTTTTGCTGCCATTTGGCTTCAACGGTTTTCATATCCATAAAAAAGCTCCTCCTTGGGGATTTTCCCCGAAATTTTATACAAACGAATATAGATTTTATTATATTACAAAACGTAAACTTTTTCAACTTTTTTAAAGGCGTTTGGCGTTACAAAAATAATTTTTTATAATTACGGCAAACCGCTTCAAAACGTATGACATTTTTTTGGCAATGTGCTATTATTAGCCGTGGTTATGATTAACGATAATGAAGAGAAAAAGGAAGAAGCGGTCGGTAAGCCCGAGTACGAGTTCTTTCCCGAAAAAGAAATAGTTAAATATTCGGTTGCGAAGGACGACTGGGTCGTTCCGGAAAACAAAAAGAAAAAGACGCTTTCGTCGATAATTCTCGTGTTTTTGGCGGCGGCGTTTTATGCGGTGGGGTTTCATTATTTCGTAGACCCTTGCAATTTCGCCCCGGGCGGAATAGGCGGTATCGTCGCAATGGCCAAACATTTGTTGTACGGAGCAGAAGCGGCGACTCCGACGTCGGACGTCGATTACAGTTCGCTTCTGTTCGTGCTGTGTAATATACCGCTGCTTATTCCCGCATATAAAATATTGTCGAAGGAATTCGTCGTAAAAACGGCTGCGGTTGCGGTGATTATGGCGGTTATTATGTTTGTGCTCGACAATTTTATCGACCCTGATAAGGTTTTTTCGATTAAACCGCAAAACCTTGCGGACGGCGAAAAAATCGATATGGGAACGAGGCTTCTTTCCGCGATTATCGGCGGAGCGGTTTGCGGGTTGTCGCTTGCGTGCGCACTTAAAACGAACGCGTCTACGGGCGGAGCTGACATCGTGGGAGCGATGATACAAAAGAAAAATCCGCATAAGAGCGTCGCTTCGATGATTTTTGCGGTGAACGGAGTGATTTTTGCTATTTCGTTCTTCGTCTACAAGGAAAACACGCTTCCCGTATTCCTTTCGCTTATTTACACGTTCACGACGACGAAAACGTGCGATTATATAATGTACGGAACGAAAAACGCGCTCAAATTTGAAGTTATCACAGAGCACGCGGAGGAAATTTCCAAAGACATAATCGAAAAACTCGGCCACGGCGTTACGGTAACGCCCGCGGAGGGAATGTTCGAGCATAGAAACAAAGTGCTTTTGATTTGCGTAATCAAGCCGCGCCAAACGGTGCAATTTCAGGAGATAATCAATCGTTATCCCGAAACGTTCGCTTACGTCGGAACGGTGAGCGAGGTAATCGGTAAGTTTAACTCCGAAGGCAGAAAAGAAAAGAAAAAGAAATAAAACGAGATACGGTTGCCGCCCCGATTTTTGCTTGGCAAAAATCGGGGCGGCTTTTTTTGCGTTTTATATAACGAGGTCATTTTTTCGTTTTATATAAATTGTATAAAAAAAGAAAAATCGGTCTAAAATAATATCGGCATTATCGTATAATTACATATTATGTAATAGGGGAGAGTGCCGATTGGCCGCAAAAAAATGCGGCAAAGTGAGGACCGATTATGATAAAGAGAGGCGAACTTTATTACGCCGACCTTAGTCCGGTCGTCGGGAGTGAACAGGGCGGAGTAAGACCGGTACTCGTTGTTCAGAACGACGTGGGAAACAAATACAGCCCCACCGTTATAGCGGCGGCGGTAACCAGTAAACTCACCAAAGCAAAATTGCCCACCCATATCGAACTCGACGCGTCCCTTTACGGGTTGAGCAAAGATTCGGTTGTTCTTCTCGAACAAATCCGGACTCTCGACAAGCGCAGACTTAAAGAGCGCATCGGCGAGCTTTCAGATTACACTATGCGAAAGGTTGACGGAGCGTTGCTTATAAGCCTCGGGTTTGCGGAGAAGTCGGTGTAAAAGAGCCGCGCGAAAGACGAAAAAAAGTCTTTCGCGCGGTTTTTTATGCCTTGCAAAGGAAAATTGCGTTTAAAAAATATAAAAAGACTTTACAAAATTAACCGAAAATGATAAAATGAATTTATTAAAAATTTTCACACCGAAGAGGAAGAATATGCAAGACGTAGTTGAGAGAATAAAGAAATATAAACAGCTGTTTTCGATAACCAGCGAAGAGCTTTCCAAGCGCAGCGGAATCCCGCTCGGCACGCTCAATAAAATCCTTTCTTCGTCCACGAAGAGTATTAAAACAGAAACGCTTGCGGCAATCGCAAAGGGGCTCGACGTCAGCGTGAACGACCTTGTGGGCAGGGAGAAAAAACAGGAGGTTTATTCGAGGGCGAGCGTAGACCCGATTTTTTCTTACGTCCGCGTGGCGGCGGTCACGCCCGAGCTTAAAGTGGGCGACGTGGAGAAAAACGCGCAAAGCGTTCTGGACGCTTTGGAAACTTATTCCTTAAAACGCGTTAAGGTTCTCGTTTTCCCCGAACTCACGCTTTCGGGTTACACCGCTTCCGATTTGTTTTATATGGACGCGCTTTTGAAGGCGTGCGAGAAATATTTAGTTAAAATCGTCGATTATTCTATAAATTACGACACGCTTTTCTTCGTCGGCACGCCGCTTAAAAAGGACGGAAAGATTTTTAACTGCGCGGCGGCGATTTGCCGCGGCAAACTTTTAGGCGTCGTTCCGAAGTCCTTTTTGCCTTCCTATAACGAGTTTTACGAGAAGAGACAATTCGCTTCTCCCGAGGACGAAAACGGCTTGATAACGATTAACGGAAAGGAGTATCCGTTCGGCACGAAGCTTATTTTCAGAAATAAAAATTTCCCCGAAATGAAGGTTGCGGCGGAAATTTGCGAGGACCTTTGGGCGGTCGCATCTCCCTCCGAAAGGCACGCCGTGAACGGCGCGAATATAATCGTGAATCTCTCCGCGAGCGACGAGCTTATCGGAAAGGCGGAATACAGAAGAAATCTTTGTTCGATGCAGTCGGCAAAATGCGTTTGCGCTTACGCTTATGCGGACGCCGGCAGCGGAGAATCGTCGTCCGATATGGTGTTTTCGGCGCATAATCTGATAACCGAAAACGGTAAAATTCTTGCCGAAAGCGAGCTTTTTGGCGACGGAATTGCCGTTGCGGACGTGGATTTGGGCTTTTTGGAGCACGAGAGGACGAAACTGTTCAATTACGAAAGACTGAAAACGGACGATTATCAATTCGTCGATTTCGCCGTTGCGATTAACGCGGACAGGGCGGAAAGAGGATACGATAAAACGCCGTTCGTTCCCGACGATAAAGCCGAACTTTCCCGCCGCGCCGAACTTATTCTGGATATTCAGGCGGAAGGGCTTGCGAGAAGGGTTAAGCATACTTCGGCAAAATCGCTCGTCGTGGGCGTTTCCGGCGGGCTTGACAGCACGCTCGCGCTTTTGGTGGCCGCTCGCGCAACGGACAAGCTCGGCAGGAAGAGGAAGGATATTCTTGCGGTTTCTATGCCCTGCTTCGGAACGACCGAAAGGACGAAGAGCAACGCGGAAATTTTGGCCGAGCAGACGGGCGTTACCTTTAAGGAAATCGATATAACCGAATCGGTGAGAAGCCACTTTAAGGACATCGGTCAAAACGAAAAAACAACCGACGTTACCTATGAAAATTCGCAGGCGAGAGAACGCACGCAGGTGCTTATGGATTTGGCGAACAAAACGGGCGGGCTCGTCGTGGGGACGGGCGATTTGTCCGAACTTGCTCTCGGCTGGGCGACTTATAACGGCGACCATATGTCTATGTACGGCGTGAACGCGTCCGTTCCGAAAACTCTCGTGAGATACGTTATCGCGCACGTTGCCGAAAAAAGCAGGGGAAAAACGAAAAAGGTTTTGGAGGACGTGCTTGCAACGCCCGTCAGCCCCGAACTTATCCCTGCCGAAAACGGGGAAATCAAACAAAAAACGGAAGACATCGTAGGGCCTTACGTTCTGCACGATTTCTTCCTTTATCATTTCGTGCGTTCGGGATTTGCCCCTGCGAAAATTTTTAAAATCGCCGAAAAGACGTTTGAAGAGGAGTTCGATTCCGCAACGATTTACAAATGGCTCGAAGTGTTTATCAAGAGGTTTTTCGCTCAACAGTTCAAGCGTTCCTGTTTACCGGACGGCGTTAAGGTCGGTTCGGTTGCGTTGTCGCCGAGGGGCGATTGGCGTATGCCCAGCGATTGTAGTGCGGACGTATTTTTAAAGGATTTGCGCCGCGTTAAGCCCTAAATTTTGATTTGAAAAACGAATTCGCCGCTTCGGGCAGACGATTCTGCCCGAAGCGGCGAACGGAGATTTAATATACTTATGGAAAAACTGATTATCGATACGGATTTAGGTTTCGATTGCGACGACGCCGGCGCGCTTGCAATCGCAAATATCCTTAAAAACAAAGGCGAACTCGATATTCTCGCCGTCACGCACAGCGTGAACAGGAAAATCGGTTGCGACGCGATAAAACTTATAAACGATTATTACGGCAATCCCGATATTCCCGTCGGCGTTGCCGAAAGATACGCATTAAACGCGGATAAATTTTACGAGGAATTTTACGCGAAGTTTCATTATTCCGAAACTTTTGCGGGCTGGGGAGAGAAACCGAGCTTTTATAAAATTCTCAACGCTTTAAATCTTGAAAAATACGAGAATTTCAAGTACGATTCGGCGAAAAAAGTTATAGCCGACGCTCTTGAAAAAAGCGACGACAAAAGCCTGACTATTTTGTGCATAGGGCAGGCGAACAACGTTGCGGACGTTATAGACGAAAACGCCGGGTTGTTTTATAAAAAAGTGAAGCGCGTCGTCGTGATGTGCGGAAATTTCAACGATTACGATTACGAATATCGTTTGGGCGATATGTATTGGAAGGGCGAATTTAACGTAATACTCGACGTAAAATCCGCGCAAAAGCTTTTTGCGGAGAAAAATTTGCCCGTTTACGTTCTCGATTTCAATCAGGGTTTTGACGTTCTTTCGGGCGAGCCTTTCGGGGCGCAGAACGATAATCCCGTAAAAACGGCTTATTTCGTTCACGGCAACGGAAGAAGTTTCAATATGCCGTCGTGGGATATTATGGCTTTAATGTTTGCGAGCGGCAGGTTCGGCGATTTATTTTCTGTGAGCGAAAGCGGCGTCGTGTCGGTTGACGATAACGGCAAAACGACTTTTTCCGTTGGGAACGGGGAACATCGGCTTATTTACAGGAAAGAGAGTTCCGCGGAATTTGCGGGTTCAATAAACGATTTTCTTAAAAAACACGAGCGATAATTTACCGTGGTAAATTTGCTGTAAGAAACGTTTTAGAGGAAATAACGATTCGGGAGAAAACAAATGACGATAGATGAAGCAAAGCAGGCGTTTGCAATGATGAAAAAGCAAGGTGCCGACGACAACACGATTTTAGGATTTTTATATAACCTTTTTCAGAACGATAGAATCGACGTCAACCAACTCGGCGCGCTCGTAAACGTGCTCGGATACGAACTTACCGACGATTTTAAAAAAATGTCGCCGGAAGATCAGAAGATAAAAGGTTATACGATTGACGAATCCGTCAGAAAAATAAAAGATGACGATGACGACGTTATGGTCGTCAGTTTCGGCAGTAACAATATCGTATGCAAACAATGCAAATACGGTGCGATTACCGACCCGTACAACACGTTTTGTGCTTTTTACGAGGTAAAACCAAAATCTATTTACTGCGAAGGCAAGCCTTGTGAACATTTTGAACAATTTCCGTTTAGTGAAGGCAACAATTCGAATAAAACGGAAGAATTTAAGAAAGCGTTTGACGAAATGCGAGCGCAAGGAGCGGACGACGATGAAATTCTCGGAACTCTTTACAGAACGTTTCAGGACGATAAAATTGATATAAACCAACTTGACGCATTGGTGAATATCCTTGGTTACGAACTCACGGATGAATTTAAAAATATGTCGACGGAAGAACAAAAAATTAACGGTTGTGAGATTGATAATTCCGAAAAGAAAAATAAAATTAAAGGTTGCCTTCTGGGCGGAGCCATAGGAGATGCTCTCGGCTATCCCGTTGAATTTACGTCTTACAGGGACATCGTTTCAAAATACGGTAAAAACGGTATCGAAAATTTTGAACTTCATAACGGAGTTGCTCTCATATCCGACGATACTCAGATGACTATATTTACCGCCGAAGGACTGATAAACGGTTATTGCAATAAAGATTTATCGATTAAATACGTATATCGGGTTTATCTCGATTGGCTGAAAACTCAGGGATATGAAGTACGTTACGAAGAAGCGGATAACAACAAATGTATGCGATTATCTGACGAGGAAGAATTAAACCATAGGCGCGCGCCTGGTAATACTTGCTTATCTGCACTATTGAGCGGTAAGATGGGAACCGTTAAAACACCTATCAATACCAGTAAGGGCTGCGGCGGTGTAATGCGTGTTGCTCCGATTGGTCTGTTTTTAGAAAAATTTGATAATAATCTCGATAGAGTTACTACGTTTGCGGCAGAAGCGGCGGCAATAACGCACGGACACGAACTCGGCTATATCCCCGCGGCAGCATTTGCGAGAATTATAGCGTTGTTGTACAGAGGACAGGGAATTAAGTATGCCGTCGATAATACCGTAGACGCTATTAACAGATTGTTTTCCAATGCCCGACACCTTAAAGAGTTTAATAAAATTATAAATCTTGCGGTGGATTTATCTTCCAAAAATATTAACGACGTAGAAGCAATCAATAAAATCGGTCAAGGCTGGGTAGGAGAAGAAGCGTTGGCGATTGCTGTTTATTGCTCGCTTAAATATCCCGACGATTTTACAAAAGCGGTTTGCGCAGCCGTAAATCACGACGGGGACAGCGACTCTACAGGCGCGATTACGGGTAATATTATGGGTACGTTGCTTGGTGAAAGTGCGATACCCGAAAAATATCTTGAAAATCTTGAACTATACGAATTGATTCAAGACGTAATTTGCGGTAGTGTGGAAAGTGGTTATTGGTCGTATGAATTGAGACAATAAAAAGTGTTTTTGTATATATCGTGATTAAAGCCGTAAGAGTTTTTCCTACGGCTTTAAAAAACGTATTCGTTTCAACAAAAATCTACCAATAGTTAAGATTTAAAATAAAGAAAAAAAACGACACGGCAAAAATTTGCCTTGCGGCAAATTGACGGTCGACGGCAACGAGTTGCCGCGCCCTTGCTATCGGAAACAAAAAAAGCCGCAGCCGACTGCAATTTTTGCAAAAATGACGAGATAGCTTGCCGTTTCCCGCAAGCGGGAGTTATGCCGGTAAATAATAAAACGAATCTTGGTCTAACGGCGTATTTTTGACTAATACTTCGTTACGCTCGCGGCTTATACGGTAAGTATTAACCCGTTCGCGTGCCTTGTCTTAGCCTAAAAATCCACCGCTAGACTTGCCGGCAACCGAAACGCCGATATTTTTGATGATTTTTGGCGAAGGCGAACGCAGACATACTTGACGTACTTCAAGCGAGAATTTGGCAAAAGGCGCGAAAATTGTGGCGTTTCGGCAAGAAGCATTTTATTCTTTACCGGCATAGCAAGAATTTGCCTTATGGCAAATTGACGGTCGACGGCAACGAGTTGCCGCGCCCTTGCTATCGGAAACCAAAAAAAGCCGCAGCCGACTGCAATTTTTGCAAAAAAATGAGATAGCTTGCCGTTTCCCGCAAGCGGGAGCCCCTCGGCAAAAATTTGCCTTATGGCAAATTGACGGTCGACGGCAACGAGTTGCCGCGCCCTTGCT
>CALDMH010000025.1 GCA_937915565.1 uncultured Clostridia bacterium
AATATTTGGAAGTTCCTTCCGCGGCAGTTCCATCGTAGTCTTTGAAAGCATCATAACCAACAAATGCCATACCGGATTGATGGTCGTTATTAGCAGCTTCTTTACCAACGGGAGAAGAAAATACGAGAGTGTGTACAAGGTAGTTCTTTGCAGTGATGGGAGAACCGTCGCTGAATTTCAAACCTTCATTAATCTCGATTTCAAAAGTCTTCGTTCCGTCAGCGTTAGCCGTTTCGCTATGGGCTTTAACAACGGTGTCGTCCCAAGTCAAACCGCCTTCTTTGTTTGTGGTTACGGTTGCAAGACCGCTCGTGAGTTTACCTATATCGTTATCGGCAGCTCCCGGACTGGTCACACCAAAGGAAGAATATCTGAATTTACCGCCAAGTTCGGTGGTGTTACCGATAATAATATCGTTATCCGCTTTCTTGGAAGTCCAGTCGATAAGAGCGTTTGCAACTCCCCAGTAGGGGTTCGTGGGATGCGCTTTTACGCCTTCAATCTGAGTGTTGTAAAGGTCGTAATACTCGTTAGAATAAAGGGGAATTTCGGGAAGAAGTTCGTTCCAACGCTGAATGTAGTACATCCACCACTTAGCGTAAACGTCGTCTTCGGTCTTAAACTCTTCGGAATTCGCGGGAACTTTGGTGTTGTAAACCATAGCCATCGAAAGGAAGTCAAGGCCAAGAGCGTATTTCTTGCCGTCTTTCTCAATATAAGGAGTATGCTTATCGGAAACAGGGTCTACGGTTTCTTTAACGTCGGCAATAGAAATGTCTTTGCCGTATTTATCGTAAAGAGAAATGTAATCCGTGCCGTAAACAAGATTAGCCGTCGAAATCTTTTCAGCTCCGCATACGGTACATTTACCATCGACGTAGTTGTGTCCGGTAGCGTACAAAGTCTTGGTTTCGGTCTCGCCGCATTCACATTCTCTCTTCTTCAAACCGTCAGAAGTACAGGTTGCGTCGGCAACGGTTTCCCATTCGCCGAAAGCGTGAACGTGTTCCGTAGATTCGCTAGGCGTCGAACCCCCGGCAGAACCGGTATCGTCACCGCACGATGCGAGACAAGCAAAAACCATAGTCATTGCCAAAAGTAATGCTAAAAGTTTTTTCATTTTTTTACCTCCATAAATATTTTGCCGCTTTTCGTTTTGTTTTTGCGGCGATAAAAAATTTTTATTTAACCAATCGTTATCCTCAACCCTTAAATTGACTAATTATGCATTTTTGCTTCCTCAAACAACGCATAAAAGATTTCGACTCGTTAAATTTAAGCGTATTTTACCACATTGTTTTTACGTTGTCTACCGATTTCGACTTGTTTTATCATTAAAAAAACTTATACCCCCTATAAAATTCTCGTTTTTATCGCAATTTTGTAGCGTTTTTATAAAATATACATTGATTATTGCATATTATACAAAAAATTGCATATAAAAAACCGCAGAGAAAATTTCTCTGCGGCAATTATCTATCGCGCGTATGTGTGCGCGCACCATTATTTTTTTATTTTACGTTTTATAAACGACCTTATTAAACTAATTTACGCTTTATAAACGACCTTGCCGTTCACAACCGTATAAAGAACGTTGAATTTTTCGTCCAAAACGGTGAAATCCGCGCGTTTTCCGACTTCAATCGTTCCCCTTTCGGTTAAAACTCCGATATTTTTTGCAGGATTATACGTTGCGAAGTCAACCGCGTCCGTGAACGCAACGCCGACTTTTTCAACGAGGTTTTTAACCGCAACGTTCATTTTAAGAACGCTTCCCGCCAGAGTTCCGTCGGCAAGCCTTGCTTCGCCGTTTTTAACGAATACTTCCTGCCCGCCGAGTTCGGATTTTCCGTCCGGCATACCTTTCGCTCTCATAGCGTCGGTTATAAGCGTGAATTTATCGTGAGGTTTGTTTTTGATAACGAGTTTTATTGCCGGCACACTGACGTGAATCGTATCGCAAATCATCTCGCAGTTCAGTTCGTCTAAAAGCATAGCCGCACCCACAACTCCGGCTTCTCTGTGATGAAGCCCCGTCTGGGCGTTGTAAGTGTGGGTTACGTTGGTAGCTCCTGCGGCAACGGCCTTAACGACGTCCGCATATTTGCCGCCCGTATGCCCCACGGACGCTACGACGCCGATTTCGTTAAGATGCTTGATAAGATCAAGCCCGCCGTCGACTTCCGGTGCAAGCGTTACTATTTTTATGGAATTGCCGCTCGCCTCGTTATACTCGTCGAAAACCTCCGCGCAAGGAGTTGCGACGTACTCCAAAGGCTGTGCGCCGACGTGCTTGGGCGAAATGAACGGACCTTCGAGGTGAACGCCCAAAACTTCCGCGCCCTCATATTCGCCTTTTTCTCTTATTGCCTTAACGGCTTTAAGGGCGTTGGTTATATTCTTTTTGCTTTGCGTCATAGTCGTTGCCAAAAAGCCCGTCGTACCTTCTCTCGCAACGTATTCGGAAATTGTTTGAAGAGCGTCAACGGTGCCGTCCATTGCGTCCGCGCCGCCCGCGCCGTGAATATGCTCGTCGATAAATCCGGGCAAAACTACTCCTTCCGTTTCAAAAATCGGCTCGATGTTTTTATCGTCCTCGCCGATATAAACTATTTTCCCGTTTTCGATTCCGATATTCGTCGTTACTACGCCGACGTTTTTAATATACGCTTTAACGTTTTTTAAACCTTTCATATTTTTCTCCGAAATTAAACGAATTTTTACTTAATGATTTTGGCTGTTTACTTTATTGGTTCAGCCGCATACTTTACCGTTTCCGACGATTATTTAATGAGTTCGGCCGCCGCTTCGTCGCAAACGAGAGTGCAATCGGGGTGAAGCTGCAAAATACTTGCGGGAACTGCTTCCGTAACCTCGCCTTTAACAAGCCCGTAAACTGCTTTTGCCTTATTTGCGCCGTTTGCAAGAATAAGAATCTTCTTCGCGTTCATTATGTTTTTAAGTCCCATAGTGAAAGCCTGACGAGGAACTTCGTCGATACTCTTGAACAATCTCGAATTGTCTTTGATGGTGCTTTCGGTGAGGTCGACGATATGAGTGACGCTTCCGAAAGGAGTCCCGGGTTCGTTGAACGCGATATGGCCGTTAGAACCTATGCCGAGAACCTGAATATCCTGCTGCATAACCTCTAAAAGAGCGTTATATCTTGCGCATTCCGCTTCTCTGTCGGCAGCCTTGCCGTTCTCGATATTTGTGTTGGCAAGGTCGACGTCGATATGATTAAAAAGATTGTCGCGCATAAAGTAAACGTAACTTTGGTCGCTCGTAACGTCAAGTCCGGCATACTCGTCGAGGTTTACCGTTTTGATTTTCTTGTAACTCGTGCCGTTCTCGTTGTAATCCTTAATCATATTTTTATAAAGACCGATAGGCGTAGAACCCGTCGCAAGACCGATTACGGCTTCGGGATTGCCTTTAACGACTTTCGCCATTATCTCAAATGCCTTTTCACTCATTTCGTCATAGTTTTTAGCAATAATTACTTTCATTTTTTTACCCTCCGATTTTACGTTTTAAATTTTTAAACCGCGGCGGCGTTTCGCCGCCGCGGAAAAATAACTTTAATATTATTTCGCGGTTGCCGCAAGAGAAGCCGCGGCAATGCTTTGTCCGACTCTTCTGTTCTTCTCGTCCGGCATTTCGATTGTGAATTTAAGCTCGGGATATTCTTCTTTGAGAATCTTATTAGCCCTTTCCATTATTACGTTGCCGCCCTCGCCGCTCGTAACCCTTCCGAGCAAAAGAACGTGCTTAATTCCGTAGAACATAGCGTAGAAAGGCATAGTATGACCGAGATAAGTTCCGATGTCCTCATAAATCTGCTTTGCAAGAGGATTGCCTTCGGTCATCATCTTCTGAACGACTTTGAGTTTCTCCGCGGGGCTTAACTTCTCGTCGAACTTATACCCGCCCATTTCGGCAAGTTTGATAACGCTGTCCTGCGAGAAATATTTAACGCCGCAGCCGTAATCTCCGCTCCACTCGTCAACCATAGAATCCTTATTGTAATCCACGGGAACGAATGCAAGTTCCGAAAGCCAACCGTTAAGTCCGCCCTTATCGTTGATATAACCGACGGCTTCGCTCGTTCCCATAGCAATACCGAGAACGCTGTCGTCGTTAAGGTCGATTGCGCCGGCCAAAGCCGTAACGTCGCCGTCGTTTGCAACTTCGAGCGGGATATTCTCGCCGAGTTCTTTGGCAACGTCGATATACATAGTCTTAACTTTTTTATTGAAATCGTCGTCGTTCACTTTAAGGAAAAGCGACGCTACCATTATCTTGTTATTTACGTATACGCCTGCGGAAGAAACGCCGATAGCGTCCACTCTGGGCATTTTGGAAGCGGCCGTTTTGAACGCCGTGAGAATTTCGTTATAATGATAGTTCGGGTCGGAATTGATTTTCGGGAACCAGACGACTTCCTCACTGTAAACGACTTTTCCGTCTACAACCGCGCTGACTTTTCTGTCGCTTCCGCCCGCATCGAAACCGATTCTGCAACCGTCGAGATGACCGCCGACGGAAAGAGAACATTTCTTCTCCTTCGGGAAATTCTTTTCGTCGCATAAAACGACTTCAAAAGGCTTTTCGTAAACTCTTTCCATAAAGTTTTTATCGAACGCCCTGATACCCTTGTCCGTATAAGCGGCTTTGATAAATTCGTAAACGCCCTCGTCGCCGGCAAGGTAAATTTTATATCCTCCGACGAGCCATAGAATGGTTTTTACGATTCTTTCCGCCATACGATTATTTTCTTCGGCGTGACCGACGGCGAAAACGTTATATTCGTAAATATAATTATAACCGTCGTTTCTCTCAACGCAGATTTTTAAAAGTTTGTGTTCGCTTTTAAGAACTTCTTCGGAATATTTTTTAAATTCCGCATACATAGGCCTGAAACCTTTATCTAAAACGGGTACGTACTTCATATATACTCCTCCATTTGTTTTCCACATAATTATATACCCTTTTCCCATAATATGATATAGAAAATATTTCGGTTTTCTTATAAATTCTTTCGTAAATTTTTTTGTAAAATATATTGCAAAAAGAAAATTTTTGTGTTATAATGTCCGGGAATTAAAATTTTTACGTCGGAGGCGAAGGATATGGAAGATAAAACGTTTTATATGTACAGGGTTTCAACTCTTCTGAGCGTTTCTAAAATCGTGACAATCCATTATCAGCGCCTCACCAAAAATTACGCTTTTCCCGAAGAAAGGCATAACTTTTGGGAAATGATTTATTGCGATAAAAACAGCATTTTCGTTACGTCCGACCTCGGAAAAACGCTTTTGAAAAAGGGCGAGGTAATTTTCTTATCGCCGAACGAAGCGCACAGCGTGGAATGCGATAAAAAATCGGACGCGAACATTTTTATAATAAGTTTCGTATGCAAATCGAAAACTATGGGATATTTCAAGCAGAAACATTTCGTAGTCGCCGATAAACTCCGCTATCTTCTCGCTTCGATTATGGGCGAAGCGAAGGATACGTTCAAAATCCCGGAATTCAATCCGAATCTTCAAAAACTCGAATTGAAGCCAGACCCGAACATAGGCGGAGCGCAAATTATCACGAACAATCTCGAAGAACTTCTGATTAAACTTATCCGCGAGGAAACCTCGAAGCCGACTTCTTCCGAAATATTTATTTCAAAAATCGAAAATTCGGACGCAATCGAGGACGAAATCGTCAGAATTCTCGAACAAAACGTTTACGGGAAAATTTGCCTCGACGTTATTTCGGAAGAGTTGCATTACGGTAAAAC
This sequence comes from uncultured Clostridia bacterium, assembly GCA_937915565.1. GTDB lineage: Bacteria > Bacillota > Clostridia > Christensenellales > Borkfalkiaceae > UBA10281. The sequence continues at coordinate 5,795 of CALDMH010000025.1, forward strand.
GACCTTGTGCAAAACCTTCCGCCAACGCACCGGCAAATCCATAATAAATTATTATCTCGAACTTAAAATCGAGGAAAGCAAAAAGCTTATCCGCGAAAACAACAGCTTTTCGGAAATCGCAAATCTTTTGAGATTCGACTCTCTGCCGCATTTTACGAAAACTTTTAAGCGGATAACCACTATGACTCCGAGAGAATACAAAAACAGCATACTTTTAAGTTAAAAAGGAGCGTTTTATGGTTGATAAAACTTATAGATTATGGCTTGAAAAAACTATAAACGACGAGGCTCTTCACGACGAACTCGTCGGAATCGAAAACAACCCCGACGAAATAAACGACAGGTTTTATAAAAATTTGTCGTTCGGCACAGGCGGAATGAGAGGTAAAATCGGCGCGGGAACTAACCGAATGAACGTCTACACCGTGGGGAAAGCCACTTTGGGCTTTGCCGATTATCTTGTGAAAACGGGCAAAACCTCGGTTTGCATCGCTTACGACAGCAGGAATATGTCCGATAAATTCGCAAAGCTTGCGGCGGACGTTATGTCTTCGAGAAATATAAAGGCTTATCTTTTCGATAAACTCACCCCCACTCCCGTCCTTTCCTTTGCCGTGAGGCATCTTCACGCGGGTGCGGGTATCGTTATCACGGCAAGTCACAACCCCAAGGAATATAACGGATATAAGGTTTATAATTCAAAAGGTTGTCAGGTTACGGACGGCGAGGCGAACGTAATAACCGAATTTATTGAAAAACGCGATTGCTTCGACGAATTTTTCCCGAAGCCGGAGTTGATTGAATATATCGGCGAAAGCGTTGTGGACGAATTTATAAACGCTATTTACGCATACTCTCTGCCTTTCGACAAAAAGTATTTGCCGTCTATAGTTTACACGCCGTTAAACGGAACGGGGCTCGTTCCCGTGGAAAAGATTTTCAAGAAAATGGGAATTACCGATTATACCGTCGTTCCCGAACAAAAATATCCTGACGGCAATTTCACCACTTGCCCATACCCTAACCCCGAAGAAAGAGCCGCCTTGCAAAAGGCTCTCGAAACGGCGAAAAAAGTCGGCGCGGAGCTTATTGTCGCAACCGACCCGGATGCGGACAGAGTCGGCGTCGCTTATCTCGAAGACAACGGCGAATATCGCCTGTTTAACGGCAACGAAACGGGAATTTTAATTGAAAATTTCATTTTATCCACAAAAAAATCCCGGGGACAAATTCCCGATAAATCTTTTATCGTCGAAACGATAGTTTCCTCTCCTCTCGTCGAGAAAATCGCCGAATCGTTCGGCGTGGAAACCCTCAACGTTTTAACGGGTTTCAAATATATCGGCGAGGCCATCGACAAAAATCCCGACAAACGTTTTCTTTTCGGAATGGAAGAAAGTTACGGCTATCTCGTCGGCACGCACGCGAGAGATAAAGATTCGGTTTCCGCCGTTATGATTATCGCGGAAGCGGTTTGTTACTATAAAGCCCAAGGTCTTTCGCTATCCGCCGCGCTCGAATCGATTTACCGCAAGTACGGATTTTATTTCTCTTCGCTTTATTCAAAGTATTTTGAAGGCGAAAAGGGTATGATTTTTATGTCAGAATTTATGGACGACCTCCGCAAGAATCCTTTTAAAGAAATTTGCGGAAGAAAAGTTAATGAAATCAAGGACTATTCCGCAGGGCTTGACGGACTTCCGAAAAGCAACGTAATGGTGTTTAAAGGCGACGGATTTTCATTGATTGCCCGCCCGAGCGGCACCGAACCCAAGCTTAAATTTTACGTTACGGCGTGGGATAACGACGAAAAAACGGCTCTCGAAAGAACGAAAAAAATAACCGATTTTATAAAAACGGAAGTTTAAATATTATTTTAAAAGCGTGTAAGCCTGATTGCTTACACGCTTTTTTATTTCCACTTTGCCCTTGGCTTTGTTTGCTTCGACGCGGATAACGTATTCCCCGTCTTTTTTAACGTTGACGGTAAACGTATTCGCTTCCTTACCGTTTCCGCTGTAAACGATTTCGCCGTCGGAATCTTTTATCTCCGTTTTTAACGAACCTTCCGTCGTTACGAATTCCACCGAGAGCATATCGCCTCCTTTCAACGTCAGCGTATACTCGTCCGTTCCCGTCATAAATTCTATGTCAAGCAAATAGTAATCCGGATTTTTAATTCTATTGCCGGTAAATTCGTTATTTCCCGAGCAACTCGCCGCAAATGCCGAAATAAGAATTAAACACACGGCAAACAATGATTTTATCGCTTTCATTTTACTTGTTTTTTCTGAATAATTTTTTCATAAAAGACGGGAAATCCTTCGTTTCGTCGTCTTCTTTTTCTTTATACGGCTCGGCCTCGAAGTTATCCCTTTGCTCGGGTTTCACGGGAGAAACGCGCATATCGTCGTCCGAACGATTGTCGACTGACGGACGATTGTCGACTGACGAACGATTATCGACTGACGAACGCCTTTCGTCGCTATACTCTTTGCGCGAACGCAAAACGTTTACTTTATAACCTGCGTCCTCGTCGTTTTTCGGTTTTTCGGGCTCTTCGTAAGTCGCGTGCGTCGGCTGAACCGGTTGAACGTCCACTCTTTCGGGCGAAACGCTTTCCGAAACGTAATTTTTAAAGTTTTCGCGCTGTTCTTCCTTCTTTTCTTCCGTTATTTCGTCTTTATCCGAAAATCCGGTGGCGATAACGGTAATCTCAAACTGCTCGTTATAATCGGGGTCTATATTCGCGCCGAAAATAACGGTTGCGGAACTATCGATAACGCTGTTAATGAGATTAGCGGCTTCGTAAACCTGACCGAGCGTGAGGTCCGTTCCGCCCTTAACGTTCAGAATAACGCCCTTTGCCCCCTCTATGCTCGTTTCCAAAAGCGGGCTCGAAATTGCCTTTTTAACGGCCTGAACGACTCTGTTGTCGCCGCTCGCCGTTCCGACGCCCATATGCGCGTAGCCTTTGTTTTGTATAATCGTTTTCACGTCCGCAAAATCGAGATTGATAAGCGACGGCGTGGAAATAAGGTCGGCAATGCCGCAAATACCCATACGAAGATTTTCGTCGGCATACTTCAAAGCTTCTATCATAGAAGTGTCCGGCGGCAAAGTTTCGAGAAGTTTGTCGTTAGGGATTATTACTATCGTATCCACGACTTTGCTTAACTCCGCAATACCTCTTCTCGCGTTTTCGTCGCGACGCTTACCCTCGAACATAAACGGCTTCGTTACGACGGCGACGGTCACACAACCGCACTCGCGCGCGATTTTCGCAACGATAGGCGCAGCGCCCGTACCGGTTCCTCCGCCCATTCCCGCGGCTATAAAAAGCAAATCAACGCCCTGCAAGCGGCTTTTGATTTTTTCTTTGCTCTCCTCGGCGGCTTTCATTCCTATTTCGGGATTAGAACCCGCGCCCAGACCCTTGGTGAGTTTTTCGCCTATCGCGATTTTATTATCCTCGTCGACTTTGGAAAGAATAAGAGCCTGTTTATCGGTGTTTATGGCTATAAATTCAGCCGAAGAAACTCCCGACTCTATCATTCTGTTCACCGCGTTGTTACCCGCGCCGCCGACTCCTGCAACCATTATTTTACATACGTTCGCATCGAGAACGTTTCTTTCTATATCCATCTTTCGTTACCTCTTTTTCGTTTTATTTTACCCGAATAATCCTAAAAAACCTTTTCTTTTCTTCTTCTCGCGGACGTTAAGCGCATAATCGAGCGCGCTTAAACCCGCGGTTTCTTCCGGCTTTCCGTAAGACGGAAGTTTCGATTTCAATATTTCGACGGGCAATGACAACCTCGCCGACACGTATTCCTTTATGCCTCTGACGTACGACAAGCCTCCGCCCGTAAGATACACGCCGAAGCCGCCTTTAACCTTGTTTGAATTTTCCACGATAAACGCTTCGAGATTATCAAGATATGCGTCGATTGCTTCCGTTGCAGCAGAATTGACTTCCTCCACGGAATATTCGTCGTAACCGTTCTTGGTTTCCGTTTTATACGTTTGTTCGGACTGCTTCGTAAGCGACAGATTAAGCATTCTTTGCAAGCTATCCGCAACGTCCGGTTCGAGTTTAAACGACTTGACAAGCCAGAACGCGATAAGTCCGCCCCCGAAATCCTCCGAATGTTTAGATACTACGCCCTTGCCCAAAACGACGGACGCGGTTGTGGTTATGTAGCCGCAATCGATTATTAGCGACGGGTTCTCCCTCGTGCGCGAATCGAACAGGTAAAGACTTTCCGCCAAGCCGTCAAAAACGAAATCAACGGTTGCTACGCCCGCTTTTTTCAATATTCCGCGAAGCGCGTCGGTGAAATACCTTTCGCAAAGCGTGTAATTCAGGTAGCCGCCGAGCATCGACGACGAATAACCGATTGCGTTAAACACCTTGCGATTGTCGTCGAGAGCAAAATATATTTCCGAGCGATTTATAACCTCGTAGCCTTCGACGGCGATATGCTCCTGACCTGCGTCGAACAAATCTTCAACGTCGCGCGGGGTAATCTTTTTCTTTTTTCCGAAAACGAGTTTATACTTCCTGTTTTCGAGCCTTATAAACGCACCCGGGACGCATACGGTAATTTCCGTAACGCTCGTTTTAAGCGCGCCGCAAACCGATTTTATTCCGGAAAGCACGGCTTTTTCAAGAACGGATAAGTCGAAAAATTCGCCTTCCGAAAAGCCGTTATATTCGTTTTTGGCAACGTACTTCACGGTTATGGTGTCGTTTACGCCTCTTTCTCCGACCAAAACGTTTACTTTTGAAGAGCCGACTTCCAAAACGGCAACGCAATTTTTAAGCATTATCCCCCTCCCCGCGTTCTTCTACGTTCGGTTCGTAATTAACCTTTACGGACTCGTCCGTAGTTTCGTAAACTCTTATGTAACCGCTGCGTTTGCTCTTTTCGTCAAGAGAATCGAAAACGCGCTCTATCTCGGCAACGTTTTGGCAAATTCTCTCTTTGGTTTCCCTTTTTTCGGCTTCCGTGGGCTTGTCCGTCGTCGCCACGGACAAACTGACGTCGATTATCACGCCCGTTTTCGTGAAAAACTGGACTTTATTCCTCACGCCGTCTAACGAAATTCCGGCGATAAAATTAAGCTTGTCCGTGAAATTCCCGAAAATATCGGTCATAGCCCCGAAAAGATTTTCTTCCTTGAACTCTATTTTTTTCCCCTTCGGCAAACTTGAAAAGTCATAGCCTTCCATTCCTGAAATTTCGACTTTTACAAGCCCGTCGAGCGAAGTTTCGGA
>CALDMH010000026.1 GCA_937915565.1 uncultured Clostridia bacterium
CCATAAACGAAGCGTAAAACAGCCCGTCCATAATTTTTCTTTTTCTCCTTTCCTTATCTTGAAGCACCATACTTGTCCGCCTTTTGTTTTTATATCGAGCGAAAACGATACGAGCTTACGGTGACGTTTCCGTTTTACGAAGCCCGCAAGCCGTACTGTTTTTTGCCGACATACTCAATATCGGACGCCGATAAAACCGTATTTTATCGGCGTCCGGTACCTGTTTTATATTTTATTATTTTTATGAGAATAAAATTTCAACCCAAAAACCGTCGGGGTTAGGCAAATTCGCGTCGAAATTTCTATAATACACTACGAATGAAACTCCGTTCTCCTTCATTGCGTCGGTTATTTCCAGTTCTCCGGACTGCCACATTCCGTTTTGCGCCTTTTCAACTTCTCCTTTCACCGCAAAAGCCGCCGTCGTGCCGTCTTTGGAATAGAAATTCACGGTTATCTTGGTATAACCCTCCGCCGCTTTCGCCGCTATTAACCTTGCGTCGACGATAAGCGCGGTATTTTGGTCGAATTTTCCGCTCGTAACAATATAACGACCATCGTAAGAAATATCATATCCGGAGCCGTTATTATCGGCGTCGCCCGTAGTTTTTACCCATCTCGTTTTGTCGTTTACGTCAAACTCCTTGTAGAACTTGACGTCGATGAAAAATCCGTCCGCAGCTTCGTAACCGGTTAAACCGTTATTTAAAGCCAAATCGTTATACAGCGCAGTGAACGAAAAACCGTTTTTACGCATTTCCTGAGTTATCGCATACTCATTGGAAATATCTATGCAACCTGCGGAACTCCATTTCCACGCGCCGTCGTGGATACCCAAAGTTGATAATTTGTTCGCCTTCGGCCTTAAAGTAACGGTAAACGAAACGTAGCCTTGGTTATACATTGCGGAAATAAGCCTATTGTTTACGGTTATGGGAGTGGTAACGGCATCGCCTTTAACAGGATTCCCTCCGGTAACTTCGACGTAACCGACTTCCTGATTATAAGTTACGGAAAGAGACGAACTGATATAGTTTTGTTTTTGAGTAAGGTCGAATTCGTCAAGGAAAGCAATTTCGACGTAGAATCCGTTCACGTCGTCGGGATAATTTTCGTCCTTCGCCTTTCCTTCATTCACAAGCCTTTGATTCTGGTCGGCAAATACCGTTTTGAAAACGTAGCCGTTCATTATCATATCGTCGGTGATGAATTGTTCGATTCCGACAATATCTCCCGTGGCGTATTTCGTTTCTTTATATCCCGGTTCATTCAAACCGAGAATCGCATATTGACCGGCCTTTCTCTTTAAAGTAACAATAAAGGAACTCTTCCCGCTTTCTCTCATTTTTGCAAGAATACGTCCGTCTATCGTAACCTTACCCTCGGTTTGCGTCGCTCCGGGATTTGCTCCGATTACTTCGACATTGTTTCCCGATTCGTTATATACTTTTTCAAAGTCGGTCACTATCCATTGCGTCATAACGTCCGCATCGAGAGCCTCGTTATAACCGATTTCCATAAGGAAGCCGTCGTAATATTTTTCTGCGTGCCAAGCTTCCGATTCTTTTTTAAGGTCTACACCTTGAACGACGAAAGTTAAACCGCTCGTTCTCATTTCTTCCGTAAGAAGAATATATTTGAACTCCCGAACTTCTGCGTTTGTGCCATACTTATTACCGTTGACGGTAATATATTTTCTCATTCTCTGTCCGGCCTTGTCGGATATTTTGAGGGAAATGCTATCGTAGCCGTTATCGAGAAGATAATTAACCTCTTCGGGAACGAGTTTTATTTCCGTTTCCCACGAATCCCCTGCCTTAACCGTATAAACGCCGTCGGAGTAATCGTAAATAAGGCCTGTTTTTATATGAGAAGCTTTGTTGCCGGCATCAAACTCCTTATTAAACGTTATCTGCAAATAATATCCGTCGGAATTCTCGTTTTGTTTTCCGTCGACGAAATTTCCGTAGTAGGGCTGAATCTTAATGCCCGACGCAGCCGTTTGTTCGGTAAGCGCATAATCGTATATCGTGAGCATTCTATGCGACGCAGTGACGGGTTTTTCTCCGTTCACCAACACGTCGAACGTGGTTGCCTGACCGATTTTACTCATAAATTTCATACTGACCGACGTGTAACCTTTTTCGAGCCAGTAAGCTATTGCTTCGGGGCGAATAGTCAGGAATTTTCCGGCTTCCGCTGTAAACACGAACGTGCTTCCGTCAAGAACGTATTTTTCTTCCGTAGAAACGTATTCGTTTAAGTTGTTCGGGTTGAAAGTTTTTTCCAATTCCAACTTCATCGCGAAGTCGTTTAAAGTTCCGTTATAAGCCAAGGGATTGCTCTTCCTGTCTTCCGTTACGGTTGCGGGAGCAACTTTTTCGTCGCCGAAATAAGTGTACCAGACTTCAAATTCGATTCCGTTTTCGCCATAAGGCAATTCCACGGTTTTCGTCGCGTCGTTCTCCACGTAAGTGTATTTGAACTTCTCGCCCACTCCGTTTTCGTCGCCGAGAACGAGTTTGAACAAACAAGTATCGTTAAATCCTTCGAGCGTGAAGCAATTTCCGGCACTAAATATTCCGTCGCTCTCCTCGGTTTTGCCGAATCTCCAAGCAAAAGACCTGTAACTTCTGTCGGGGCAACCGAATTTTACCGTAACGTTATAATATCTGTTTGCAACGAGTTGCTCGATAACCGTTTTGTCAAGAGTTATTCTCGCTATGGTTGAACCGTCGTCTTCGAGATATACGACGTAACCGTATTTTTCGTCTTTAACCGCATAGGATTTTTTATTCTCCGAAGAGGAATCGACGGCCACGGCTTCGAGATAATCTTCTCCGCAAGTTTCGCAAACGCCGTCGCTATTGAACGCGTGAGCAAGTTTTGTAGAAGAATACGTTCTGTAAGAATCGTCGCAACGCGAGCATTTATATTCGGTGTAACCGCCCGTTTTGCAGCTTGCCGCAACGGGAGTTTTCGCTTCGTGATTATGCCCCAAAGCTTCAACTTCGTCCGCGCGGTAATCCTTTCCGCAACCTGCGCGGTTGCAGTGGTAAACGGTATATCCAGCTTCCTCGCAGGTGGGGGCGGTTATAACGGGAGCAACGCTTTCGTCTTTAAGATGCCCGAGCGGGGGAACGGCGTTTTCATAAGATTCGCCGCATACGCAAACGAACACTTTTTTGCCCGCTTCCTCGCAGGTGGGAGCGACGCTCTGCTCTTCGTCGAGCGTATAGCTATGCGAAGGTTTTATTTCCTCCGTTTCGTATTTTTCGCAGTTTTCTCTTCTGCACTCTCTGCTTTTAAGCCCTGCCTCCGTGCAAGTTGCCGCATTGACGACTTCCCATTCGCCGAAATCGTGGCCGAGAGCTTTTCCGAAACTTTCGGTTTTGGTTTCGTGGCAAACCGAACATTCAAAATGCTTTACGCCCGCTTTTTCGCAAGTGGGAGCTTCTTCGCTTACTTCAACGAAGTTGTGCGAGCAGGAAACGCTCGTGGATTCGCTCGTCGGTTTGCTCGCGGATTCGCTGCCGGTCCCGCTCGATTCGGCGGGCTTTTCGGAAGCGGAAGTCGTGTTGCCGCAAGCCGCGGCGGCAAGACTTACCGCAAGACAAAATACGAGAATCAATAATACTTTAATTCTTTTCATCTTTTTCTCCTTTAATCTTTTCTTGTTAACGAAATTTCTCGTCGCAAGACGAGAAAGGGGTTAACCCCTGATTTTCACGCTATAATTATAACATCGTAAACTGCTCCGTTCAATACTTTGAACATATGCAGAATTGCTCTATATTAACTTTTTTGTTAAAAAACTTGACTTTTTTTGCTTTTTATTCTATCATTTTAATATCATTGCAATGCCAACGAGAGGCTTGACAAGGAGAATTTCACGATATGGAAACGCTGCACTTACTTCCTGCGACGCTCGATTTTTCCACCCTGCTCGACAACCATCACAACGAAGAAGAACACTGTCATTCCTTTTTCGAGTTATTTTATATTAAGTCGGGAAGCGTAACCCACGTCACGCTGAATCAAACGGAAACTTTGGGGCTTGGCGAAGCTTGCCTGATTTGCCCCGGGGTTTCGCATAAATTTATCCGCGGCACGGAAACCTGCGAACAAAGAAACGTCCTTATCCGCCCGAATTTAATGAAAAAAGTGTGCGATTTTATCGATGAAACGCTTTTTGACGGCATTTGCACCGAAAAAGTAATTCGTTTTAAATTCGAGGATTCGGATTTGAAGTTCATCGAGCATCGATTTTCTCTTTTTCTTTCCGACGCTTATTCCGACGCCAAAAGAAAAAATCTGGAAAAACTGCTCGTTGCGAATTTTCTTAACTTTATATATATGGGAACTCAAAGCTCGGTCAACACCTCGCTCGATTTCAAAAACAGGTGCTTACAGGCCATAAACAACCATTATATAGACCCGAACGCAATAGCTTTCGTATGGGCGGAACTCGGATATAACAAAGTTTATCTCTCCAAAAAATTCAAACAGGAGTTCGGCGTTACGATAACCGAATACATTTTATCGCTCCGCTTAAATCACGCCGCGTTTTTGCTCACGACGACGTCCTGCTCGATAGAAGAATGTTGCCATGCGATAGGCCTTGAAAGCCTTACTTATTTTATCAATTCTTTCAAGAAAAAATACGGAATGACTCCCGCGAAATATCGGAAGCAATCCGTTGACAAATAAAATTACGGAATGCGTCGTTAAAACGTTTCCGTTTTATAAATACGTCGTTATAAAATGCGCCCGTTCCGAAGTTTCGGAACGGGCGCATTAAGTTTAAAAAGTCCGTCTATAAGTCGATTATCTCAACGTTTTTCAATAACAACAGCCACGCAAAAAACGACGGGCCGTGAATTCAATTCACGGCCCGAAGCGTATTAAGACAAATTTTATTGACGTTTTCCGCAGCAGTTTTTGAATTTTAAACCGCTTCCGCACGGACACGGGTCGTTTCTTCCGACCGTTTTTGCTTTTACGACGGGTTCGTTGGACGCCGCGCCCTGACTTCCGCCGTTAAGCGTTAATTCCTTCTTTTCTTCCTTTTGCGGAACTTTTCTTATTTCCGATTTAAGAAGCAACGCAACGACCTCTTCCTGTATGCTCGCAGTCATTTCCTCGAACATTTCAAGGCCTTCTTTCTTGTATGCGATAACGGGGTCTTCGTTGGCGTAGCCGCGGAGCGAAATTCCGCGTTTAAGCCTGTCCATAGCGTCGATGTGGTCAATCCACTTGTTATCGACAACTTTAAGGAATATAAATCTTTCGAATTCGTTATAATCGATTCCTTCCTCGGCATAAGCCGCAATTTTCTCTTCGTAACACTCGATTACTTTTGCGATTATCTGCGAAACGAGATAGTCGTAATCCCATTTTTCAAGCATTTCGGAAGTGACGTAAGCGGTATCTCTCGGAAGAGCCCTGTCCTCCAAGGCTTTGTTGAGTTTTTCGAGTTTCTCTTCACCCCACGTTGAAGGCGCTTGGTTTTTGTTTACGTTTTGGTTTATAATTTCCGTCACGAAATCGGGGATAAGCTTCAAAACGTCCTGATGAACGTCCTCGCCTTTCAAAACTTTCATTCTTTCGCCGTACATAACCGACCTTTGAATGTTCATAACGTCGTCGTACTGAATGATGTGTTTTCTTATACCGAAGTTTCTGCCCTCGATGGTCTTTTGCGCGTTTTCAATCGAACGGGAAAGCATCTTGGATTGAAGCGGCGTGTCCTCCTCAACCTTGAACGCGTTGTAAATGGCTTTGAGTCTTTCTCCGCCGAAACGCTTTGCGAGGTCGTCTTCAAGCGAAATGAAGAATAACGAACACCCCGGGTCGCCCTGACGTCCGCTTCGGCCGCGGAGCTGGTTGTCGATTCGCCTCGATTCGTGCCTTTCCGTACCGAGAATGAACAAACCGCCGAGCGCGATAACTTCTTCCTTTTCCTTGTCGGTTTCCTTTTTGAAGTTCTCGTAAAGTTCGTTGTATCTCTCTCTTACGGCTTTAACCTCGTCGGAAACGTCCTGAACGTAAGAAGTGGCAAGGTCGATAACGTCGTCGGTGAAGCCCTCTTTTATAAGAGCCTGCTTGGCAAGATATTCGGGGTTGCCGCCGAGAAGAATATCCGTTCCACGGCCTGCCATATTGGTCGCAATCGTAACCGCTCCCTTTTTGCCTGCCTGCGCGATAATCTCGGCTTCCTTTTTATGGTTCTTTGCGTTTAAGATATTATGTTTAACTTTATTCTTTAAAAGCCATCTCGAAATCTCTTCGGACTTTTCAACCGTTACCGTACCGACGAGGACGGGTTGTCCTTTCTCGTGACACTCGATAATCGTGTTGACGATAGCCTTGATTTTACCTTTCTCGGTGGAATAGATAACGTCCGGCATATCGATTCTCTGAATGGGTTTGTTGGTGGGAATTTCGAGAACGTCCAGCCCGTAAATGGTTCTGAACTCCTCTTCTTCCGTTTTCGCCGTACCCGTCATACCCGAAAGCTTATGATATAAACGGAAATAGTTCTGGAAGGTTATCGTGGCGTAAGTTTTGTTTTCGTTTCTTATCGTAACGTTTTCCTTCGCCTCGATTGCCTGATGCAAACCCTCGGAATATCTTCTGCCTATCATAAGACGACCGGTGAACTCGTCGACGATGATAATCTCTCCGTCGGAAACGAGGTAATCGGAATCTCTTTTGAAAATGAAATGCGCCTTTAAGGCCTGTTGAATGTGGTGGTTGAGGTCGCCGTTTTCAATATCGGCAAGATTTTCCACGCCGAAGAAGCTTTCTGCCTTTCTCGCGCCCTGCTCGGTTATTTGAACCGACTTATCCTCCAAATCCACGACGTAATCCTCGTCGGCTTTAAGGGTTTTAACGAAACGGTTACATTCGACGTACAAATCCGAAGACTTTTCGCCCTTGCCCGAAATGATAAGCGGAGTTCTCGCCTCATCGATTAAAATGGAGTCAACCTCGTCGACGATGGCGAAATTAAGTTCTCTTTGAACCATATCGACAAGTCTTACTTTAAGGTTATCCCTTAAATAATCGAAGCCGAACTCGTTGTTCGTTCCGTAAGTTATATCGCAATTATACGCCTCGCGCTTTTGGTCGTCCGTCATATCGTGAACGTTCACGCCGACGGTAAGCCCCAAAAACCTGTAAACCTTACCCATCCACTCCGCGTCACGCTTGGCAAGATAGTCGTTTACGGTGACTATATGAACGCCTTTTCCGGAAAGAGCGTTGAGGTAAGCGGGAAGGGTTGCCATAAGAGTTTTACCTTCACCCGTTTTAAGCTCCGCAACTCTGCCTTGGTGAACGCATATACCGCCCATAAGCTGAACCTTGTAATGGCGCATATGCAAAACCCTGTAAGCCGCCTCTCTCACGACGGCAAAAGCGTCGTACATAATCTGGTCGAGGGTTTCGCCGTTTTTAAGACGGCCTTTCAAAACGTCCGTCTGATTTTTGAGTTCGCCGTCCGTCATTCCCTCGTATTTCGGCGCAAGTTCGAGAATTTTGTCGGCCTGCGAGTCGATTTTCTTTAAACTCCTTCTGGAATCGGTGTTAAGAATGTAACTGATAAGTCCCATATACTTCTTCAAATCTCCGTACTTGTAACGCTTTGGTTACAATCAATTATTATCCCGTTTATTTTACTATATTTACGGCAATTTTACAATACATTTTGACGTGATTTCGTCAAAAATCCTCTATTTTTCATATTTTTACCACATTTCAATCCGAATTTTTAAAAAAGCCGTAAAGCTTGAACCTCGCTCAAAAACAGGTTTGATTTTTAAAAAGTCCGCCTATAAGTCGATTATTCGGCATTTTTTACTTCAATCGACGAATCAAATAAGTCGGCTTTCGCATCGTCTTTATTTTTGACGACGCAAGCGTAAGTCAAAACGAAAACCTCACTCGCACCCGCTTTCTTTAACGCCGATGCCAAAGTGTCTGCCGTAGTGCCGGTGGTGCAAACGTCGTCGATGATGACGATTCTTTTATTTTCGACGGATTTCTTATCCGTTATACCGAAGCTGCCTTCGAGATTCTTCCGTCTTTCCTTGTAAGTTTTGCCGACTTGCGATTCCGTTTCCTTTTTCTTGAACGTTACGTCGAGAAACGGAACGAGAGAAATTTCGGCAAACTTCTTTGCAATGAGTTTGCTTTGATTGTAACCTCTTTTCCTTTCTCTCTTCTCGCTCATCGGAACGCAAACGACGCCGTCCGCGTGAGTCATCGTTGCGGCGAAAACCTTATACGTATCCATTGCAAACTCTTCGGCGAGGTATTTCTCTCCGCCGTATTTAAGTTTTTGAACGAGCATCGACGTCACGTCGCCGTAAATATAAACGCTTCTCGCTTTATCGAAAGAAATCAGCTTGTTCTTGCAACGCTCGCAATAAGCCGCTGGCGCAGGCGTTTTTAAACCGCAATGGTCGCAAACGTAGCCGTCGTTCTTCTCGGTTTTGCCAAGGCATTCCTCACATAAAATTCCGCCGGTGAAGCTTTCTCTTCCGCAACACGAACAGGTCAGATTCCTCGGCAGAAACACGTTTTTCAAAATATCTTTCAAACTTTTGAGTTTTTCGCTTTTCATCTTAATCCCCCCTCTGAACCGCTATCGTTCTAATCCCTCGGATTACCCCCCGCGGATTGATTTTATAATTGATTTTATATTAAAAATGCCTTTCCCGCGCGGAGAAAGGCATAAATCGATTTAAAATCAGTCCGGATAACCGTCGGGGTTTTTCATTTGCCAGTTCAAAGCGTCTCTGCTCATATCGTCGAGGCTCTTTTCGGCTTTGAAACCGATAAGTTTATAAGCAAGCGACGGGTCGGCATAACATTCCGCAATATCGCCCTCTCTTCTCGGGTCTATAACGTAAGGAATTTCCTTGCCGAGAGCATTTGAAAAGGCTTTAATCATTTCGAGAACGCTGTAACCTCTGCCCGTTCCGAGATTTACGATGAACAAACCGGATTTTTGCAGGAGTTTGTTGACGGCGAGAACGTGACCTCTCGCAAGGTCAACGACGTGAATGTAATCTCTCACGCCCGTTCCGTCCCTCGTGGGATAATCGTTGCCGAAAACGTGAACTTCTTTAAGTTTTCCCACGGCAACCTTGGTTATATAAGGGCATAAATTGTTGGGAATACCGTTCGGGTCTTCGCCGATAAGCCCCGAGGAATGAGCTCCGATAGGATTGAAATAACGAAGTATCGCAATATTGAAATCCGGGTCGGCTTTGGCAACGTCTTTAAGAATGTATTCTATAAAAAGCTTCGTCGAGCCGTAAGGATTCGTCGTGGAAAGCGGAAAATCCTCGGTTATGGGCACGGTATGCGGGTTTCCGTAAACCGTCGCCGACGACGAAAATACGAGGTTTTTACAGTTAAACTCTCTCATAACGTCGATAAGCGCAAGCATTCCACCTATGTTGTTTTCGTAATATTCGACGGGCTTATGAACGGATTCTCCCACAGCTTTATATCCCGCGAAGTTAATCACCGCGGCAATATCGTTTTCTTTGAAAATTTTACGCATAGCGTCCTTATCGAGAACGTCGGCTTTGTAAAACTTAACGCTTTTGCCGAGTATTTTTTCAACTCTTCTCACCGCTTCTTCTTTGCTGTTGTAAAGATTGTCAACAACAACGACGTCGTAGCCGCTTTCAACGAGCTCTATCGTGGTGTGAGAGCCGATATACCCTGCGCCGCCTGCAACCAAAATAGTTTTCATTGTATCTCCTTTATTTGCGTTTTTAGCCGTTAATCGACTTATAGCGCAACTTATAAATTTTATTTGCGTTTATTTTATAACTCTTTCTTCCAGATACGCGTCGTAATTTACAGGCCTGTCATAAACCTTTTCGCCGTCGATTTCGATAATACGATTGCAAACGGTGTTCATAAGCTCCCTGTCCTGACTGGTCATAAGAAGGCAGCCTTTGAAGTTTTCGAGTCCGTCGTTTAAAGAGGTTATGGATTCGAGGTCGAGATGGTTGGTGGGCTCGTCTAAAATCATAAAGTTTCCGCCCTCTAACATCATCTTCGCAAGCATACATCTCACTCTTTCTCCGCCCGAGATAACCGAGGCTTTCTTTTGAGATTCTTCGCCCGAGAAAAGCATTCTGCCGAGCCAGCCTCTCACGAATTCCTCGTAATGGTCGTAAGAAAATCTCGAAAGCCAATCGACGAGATTCAAATCGCATCCGACGAAATAACTGTCGTTATTTTGCGGCAGGTAGGTGGGGATAATCGTTTTGCCCCACTTGAAATAGCCGCTCGTGGCAGTTTCGTTTCCCGTTAAAATTTCGTAAAGCATCGTTATCGCTTTACTGTTCTTTCCGACTATTCCGATTTTTTCGTCGCGGTTGACCGTGAACGAAACGTTTTCAAAATATCCTTCCTTGGAAAGATTTTCCACGAACAAAATATCGTTTCCTATCTCTCTGTCGTATTTAAAATTGATATACGGATATTTTCTCGAAGAAACCTTTATATCGTTAATCGTAAGGCTTTCAAGCTCTTTCTTTCTCGCCGTCGCCTGTTTGGATTTGGAGGCGTTTGCGGAGAACCTCGCGATGAATTCCTTCAATTCCTTCGCACGCTGCTCGGCCTTTTTGTTTTGCTCTCTTTGTTGTTTTGCAATAAGTTGGCTCGTTTTATACCAGAAATCGTAGTTTCCGAAGTAAACGTTGATTTTTCCGAAGTCTACGTCGCAAATGTAAGTGCAAACCTTGTTGAGGAAATATCTGTTGTGCGACACTATAATTATTGTATTCTCGAAATCGATTAAAAAGTTTTCGAGCCATTCGGTGGTTTTTATATCGAGGTTGTTAGTAGGCTCATCGAGAATAAGCACGTCCGGATTGCCGAAAAGAGCCTGCGCAAGAAGAATTTTAACCTTTTCCTTGCCGTCAAGTTCGCCCATCTGAACGTAAAAATGCTCCGTCGGGATTTCCAACGCGCTTAAAAGTTTCTCGGCGTCGCTCTCCGCGTCCCAACCTCCGAGTTCGGCAAACTCCGTTTCGAGTTCGCCCGCTTTGATTCCGTCCTCGTCGG
>CALDMH010000027.1 GCA_937915565.1 uncultured Clostridia bacterium
TGGCGAAAGAAAACATCAGGAATACAGAAAACGCCTCTATAAGTCGATTATCGATAGTTTCGGAGGGGTAACGGAAAGTTTTTGTTCGGCTTATCTATCCTCCGTCGGGCAGGAAAAACTGGACGAAATAAAGAGCGCGCTCCGCGTTTGCGACCATTATCTTTGGAGAAGAGGCGACGCAGGCGGGAACGGAAACGGCGCGGCGAATCCCGAAAACGCCGACGACGGCGACGAGGATAAAAACGCCGAGAAACAGTGGATTGAAATAGCGAAAAAAATCATTCCCAAGCTCGGCAAGGACCAGAGAGAACTTCATCGGCGGCTTGAAAATATCACCGGCGGAAAAAGAGATTATCGCAAACTTTTGGAAAGATTTATCAAAACGAGCGAAAAAAGAGCCGTGAGCGACGATTTCGATTACGTTTATTATTGTTACGGTTTGAGCCTTTATAAAAACGTTCCGCTCATCGAGAGGCTGGAAACGAGCGACGCGAAGGATTATTCGCAGGTCGTGGTTGCAATCGACGTTTCCGGCAGTACCGAGGGCGAGCCGGTTAAAGTGTTTTTGAAGGAAGTTTATTCCATTTGCTCGCAAATTTCCGAGCGGGATAAACTGAAATTGAGAATTATCCAGTGCGACAGCGAAATCAGGTCGGACGAAATTATAAACGGCGACGAGGATTTCAGAGAAAAAATGAAGAGTTTCAAACTCGAAGGCGGCGGCGGAACGGATTTCCGTCCCGTTTTTGAAAAGCTCGGGCAGGATAAAAAACGAGGAACGAAAATACGGGCTTTGCTTTATTTCACCGACGGCTACGGAACTTTTCCCACCGAAAACCCCGATTTTAAGGTATGCTTTCTTCTTTACGGCGAAAACGCCGAGGAGATTAAAGTTCCTTATTTTGCATATAAAATCATTCTCGATAACGAGGATTTAACCAATATTACGCCGTAACGCCGCGCTTAAAAGTTTTGCGTTAAAGGCAATTTAACCGTTTTTACGCCCGAAAAGGCGATTTTAAAAAATTTTTAACGCCGTAAAGTTTAAACGCGGTTCAAATCCCGCTCGGCAAAAAGGAGAGATTTATGAACATTCTCGAAGCGAAAAACGAAATAAAAAACGCGGTAAGAATTTATCTTGCCAAGGACGCCAACGGAAACTACGAAATTCCCGTCGAAAGGCAACGCCCCACGCTCGTTATCGGCGCGCCGGGGATAGGCAAAACCGCGATTATGAGCAAAATAGCCGCCGAACTCGACATCGGCTTTTTGGGATATACGATAACGCACCACACGCGTCAGTCGGCGATTGGTCTTCCGTTCATATCGCAAAAAAACTTCGGCGGAAAGGAATATTCCGTAACGGAATATACGATGAGCGAAATCGTGGCGGAGGTTTACGAGGCGATTGAAACGCAGGGCAAAAAAGAGGGGATTTTGTTTATCGACGAAATCAACTGCGTTTCGGAAACGCTCGCGCCGGCAATGCTCGAACTTTTGCAGCACAAAAAATTCGGGGCGCATAAAATTCCGGACGGCTGGGTTTTAACCGCCGCGGGCAACCCCGAGGAATATAACAAATCGGTGAACGAACTGGATATGGTAACGCTCGACAGGGTGAGAAAATTCGACGTCGAACCCGATTACGAGGCGTTCAAAACCTACGCGCTCAATTCAGGCGTGCATAGCGCAATCGTCGGATTTTTGTCGCTTAACAGCAACTATTTGTTCACCGCAGAGAAGAATCCCGAAGGGCTCGAACTCGTCACTCCGAGAAGTTGGGAGGACCTTTCTTACGCCCTTTACGAATACGAAAAGCTTTCGATTCCCGTAAATATATCGCTTATCGGCGGATATATCCAGAGTGCGGCGATTGCGAGCGAGTTCGCCGGGTATTACGCCATTTTCCAAAAGTTCGGCATAATCGTTTCGGGCGACGAGGTGGAAAACGGAAAACTCGCAAGCCTCGATTTGTCGGACAGCAATTTCGAAGAGAGATTCGCGCTTGCCGAAATTATGCGCGCAAAAGCCGTTAAAATCGCCGATAAGGCTATGGCCAAAGCCGAAGCCGCGGAGGCCGCTCTTAACGTCGCCGCTTCGGAAAACGTTCAGGCGGGCGTTAAGGAACTTTTGCAAAAATACAAATCGGGAACGCTCGGCAGGTATCGCAAATCGGAATACAGAACCGTAATCGAGGGGCTTTCGGAATTAAATCCCTCCGATTTTGCCTCGAAATACGCCGCAGAATGCGAAGCGTACGGGCAAAGCCACGTCGAAAAAATCGAAAACGTGCTTTCCTTTGCGGAAAAATCGCTCGGCAAAGGTCAGGAACTGACTTCCTCGGTGACTTCGATGCTCACCAGCGAGAATTTCGTCGGATTTATCGCCAGATTCGGTTGCCCCAAGTTTTACGAGCTCGATAGCGAGCTTTTGCTCGGCGGCGGAGATAAGGCGAAGGAAATTGCAAAACGCGCTCTTAAAGACGCAACTAATAAATCGGTTCGTTGATATTAACGAAAACGCCTGTGGCAGGGCGTGAAATTAAAAGTTTAAATCGCTTGGACGGCGTATATGAACAAAATCGTTTCAAATATAAAAAAATACAAAAAAGAGTGTATTCTCGCGCCGGTGTGTAAGCTGACGGAAGCTCTTTTGGAGCTTCTCGTGCCGCTTTTCGTTGCGGATATAATCAACCGCGGCGTGAACGGCGGAGATACGAAAGTGGTTATAACGGACGCAATTATAATGGTCGCGCTCGCCCTTTTCGGCTTCGGATTCTCGGTTTTGGGGCAGTTTTTTTCCGCAAAAGCCGCCACGGGCTTTTCTTCGGAGATAAGGTCGAGCCTCTATAAAAAATTGCTTGCCGCGCCCCTTTCCGCAACGGACGAAATGGGCGTTTCCGCAATGCTTACGAGAATGACGAGCGACGTAAACCAGATGCAAAGCGGGTTGAACATCGCTTTGAGGTTGCTTCTTCGTTCGCCGTTCGTGGTTGCGGGCGCGTTCGTCTGCGCGCTTTTGATAGACGCCGAAATTTCGCTTATTTTCCTCGCTACGATAGCCGTTTTATCCGTCGTCGTGGCGATAATAATGAAAATTACGATGCCGAAATACGTCAAAGCGCAAAAAATGCTTGACGACGTCGCTCTTTCCGCACGTGAAAATCTCACGGGCGTGAGAGTTATAAGAGCGTTCGGCGCGGAAAACGACGAAATAGCCGCTTACGAGCAAAAAAACGGCAGGCTTGAAAAATTTCAGAACGCGGCGGGAAAGATTTCCTCGTTGCTTAATCCGCTCACTTTCACGATAATCAATTTCGCGATAATCGCGCTTTTGTGGGGCGGGGCGATAAAAGTAAATTCGGGCGCGCTCTCGCAGGGAATGACGGTCGCGCTGTACGATTATATGTCGCAAATTCTCGTCGAACTCGTCAAGTTCGCAAATCTCGTGGTTTCGATTTCCCGAGCTCTCGCTTCGGCAAAAAGAGTTCGCGCCGCGCTCGATTTGCCCGACGAAAAGGACGAGATTCCTTCATCGGATTCGTCAGACGAGTATATAGAATTCAAAAACGTTTCCGCGCGTTACGCCGACGGCTCGATGGGCGTTAAAAACGTAAGCTTCAAGGTGAAAAAAGGCGAAACGATAGGTATTATAGGCGGAACGGGCAGCGGAAAATCCACGGTCGTCAACTTGCTTTCAAGGCTTTACGACGTAACGGACGGGGCGATTTTCCTTGACGGAAAGGATATAAGAAGTTATTCGCTCAAAGAGTTGCGCAAAAAAATAGGCGCGGCTCTTCAACGCCCCGCGATTTTTAAAGGCACGTTCCGTTCCAACGTTTTGCCACTCGGCGGCAGCGACGAAACTTTGGGTTACGCCGTAGACGTCGCACAGGCGCGCGACGTTGTCAACGCCAAGGAAAACGGTTACGATTCCGTTCTCGAACAAAACGGAAGAAACCTTTCCGGCGGGCAAAAACAGAGAATATCGGTGGCGAGGGCGATTGCAAAACGCCCCGAGGTGCTTATTCTGGACGACAGTTCCTCCGCGCTCGATTATCTCACCGATTTGAAACTTCGTCGCGCAATTAAATCTCTCGCTCATCCCGTCACGACCTTTATCGTTTCGCAAAGGGCTTCGAGCGTTTCGGGCGCGGATAAAATTATAGTTTTCGACGAGGGTGAAATCGTCGGAATAGGAACGGCGGAAGAGCTTGAAAAGTCGTGCTCGGTATTCCGCGAAATCGTTGCTTCTCAAACGGGAGGCGAAAAGAATGAATAAAACGAATCTTACGAAAAACGCTGAAAATACGAAAAACGGCGTTATAAAACGCCTTTGGAAATACGCCTCGAAATATCGCGCGGCGTTCCTCGTTTCTCTCGTCGCTTCGGCAATTTACGTCGCTTGTTCTCTCGTTTTGCCCGTGCTTTTCGGAAAGGCCACCGACCTTATCGTCGGCGAGGGCGACGTTGATTTCGACGGGCTTTTGAAAATTATCGTTTACGCCGCCTGCGCGGCTGCGGGAGCGGGGTTAAGCCAATGGATAACGGAGGTTTTGTGCAACAAAATCTCCAACGGAATAACGGCTAAAATCCGTGACGACGCGTTTAAAAAACTGCAAAAAGTGCCTTTGAAATATCTCGACGGGCGTTCCGCAGGGGATATAATAAGCGTTGAAATAGGCGACGCCGATAAACTTTCGGACGGCTTGCTTCTCGGGTTTTCAAAGTTTTTTACGGGAATTATTACTATTTTCGGCACTCTGGCGTTTATGTTTGCCATAAACTGGGCAATCGCGCTGGTCGTTGCCGTTTTAACTCCGTTGTCGCTTCTCACGGCAAAATTCATCACGGGGAGAACTTACGGGCTTTTCAAGGCACAATCGAAGCTCACGGGCGAACAAACCGCGCTGGTTGAAGAAACTTTGTCCAATCTTTCCACCGTGAAATCGTATATGACGGAGGGCGTGAACGCCGAAAAATTCGATAAAATCAACGAGGAACTTAAAAAAACTTCGTTTAAAGCCGTGTTTTTCTCGTCGCTTACGAATCCGTCGACGAGGGTGATAAACGCCGTGGTTTACGCGGCCGTCGCGCTTACGGGCGCACTTCTGGCGATAAACGCGCCGGGAGCGGCTCTTGCGGTGACGGCGGGCGAACTTCTTTCGCTTTTAAGTTACGCAAACAGATATACGAAGCCTTTCAACGAAATAACGTCGGTTTTAACCGAACTTACGAGCGCAAAGGCAAGCGCGGCAAGGCTTTTCGAGATTTTAGACGAATCCGAGGAAATTATTTTCCCGAACGAAAAACCCGTGGGAGAATTGAAAGGCGAGGTTGAGATAAACGACGTGAGTTTTTCGTATTCGCCCGATAAAAAGCTTATCGAAAATTTCAATTTATCCGTTGAAAGCGGGCAAAAAGTTGCAATCGTCGGGCCGACCGGTTGCGGAAAAACCACGCTTATAAATCTGTTGATGAGGTTTTACGACGTAGATTCGGGCGAAATTCGTTACGACGATTATCCCGTTAAGGAAATCGAAAGGCGTTCGCTCCGGTTGAATATAGGTATGGTTTTGCAGGACACCTGGATAAGAAAGGCGAGCGTTATCGACAACGTTAAAATCGGCAGAAAGAACGCCACGCGCGAAGAGGTTGAAAAGGCTTGCAAACTTGCTTACGCGCACGGATTCATTTCAAGACTCGAAGGCGGTTACGACGCCGTAATCGGCGAGGACGGGCTTTCCGTCGGGCAAAAACAGCTCATTTGCATAGCAAGGGTTATGCTTTGCCTTCCGCCCGTTCTTATTCTCGACGAAGCAACTTCGTCCATAGACACCCGAACGGAAATGAAAATTCAAAAGGCTTTCGATACGCTCACCGCAGGGAAAACGAGTTTTATCGTCGCGCACAGGTTGTCGACGATAAAAAGCGCGGACGTTATTCTCGTTATGAAGAGCGGAAACGTCATCGAACAGGGTACGCACGCCGAACTTTTGGAAAAACACGGTTTTTATTACGATTTGTATAACAGTCAATATGCAGGCGCTTAACGCGCAAACTTTTTGGGTTGACGCGCCGTCGTATCGCATCGTCGTCGCATTGCGTCATCGTCGTATCGCGTCGTCGTATCGAATCGTCGTCGCCTGAATTATAAATGCGAGGTAACTCGGAAAAGGGAGGAAAACTCCGAAAATGATTATTACTTTAAAGAAAAACGCCGACGAAAAACAGCTTGATATTCTTCTTGCCTGGCTCAACGGCTTCGGCGTAACTCTCGAAACCGAAACGCACGGCGACAGGTTGGTTATTGCCGTTTTGGGCGACGTTTCCCGCGTGGACGAAGAACTTTTGAGCGATATGGAAATCGTCGAAAGCGTTACGCGCGTCAGCGAGAAGTATAAATTGACGAACAGAAAACTCCACGCGGAGGACACGATAGTAGACGTCGGGGGGAGGAAGTTCGGCGGGAAGAATTACGCTTTTATCGCAGGGCCTTGCTCCGTGGAAAGCGAAAAACAAATAATAGAAATAGCAAAAGCCGTTAAATCCGCGGGCGCCGCCGCGCTCCGCGGCGGCGCATTCAAACCCCGCACTTCGCCTTACGATTTTCAGGGATTAAAGTCCGAGGGCGTAAAACTTTTGAAAAAGGCGAAGGCGGAAACCGGTTTGCCCATCGTCACCGAAATTACGAGCGTAAAAAGCGTCGACGATTTCGAGGGCGTGGATTTAATTCAGATTGGCGCGAGGAATATGCAGAATTTCGAGCTTTTAAAGGAAGTGGGGAAACTCGGCGCACCCGTGCTTTTGAAACGCGGACTCGTAAACACCGTGGACGAGCTTTTGCTCAGCGCGGAATATATTATGTCCGAAGGCAACAAGAACGTGATTTTGTGCGAGCGCGGCATAAGAACTTTTGAAACGCTCACGAGAAACACGCTCGATTTGGGCGTTATTTTGCTTTTAAAGGAGCGCACGCACCTGCCCGTCATCGTAGACCCGAGCCACGCTTCTGGGTTAAGGCGGCTCGTAGAACCGCTTTCGCTCGCGGCGGCAGCCGTGGGGGCGGACGGAGTTATGATAGAAGTTCACAACGACCCCGTTCACGCGCTTTGCGACGGCGCGCAGTCGGTCGTTCCCGAGGAGTTTAAACGCATAGTTGAAAAGACCGAAGCGGTTTTAGCCGCTTGCGGAGATAAAAGGATTGAAAAATGAGAGAAACGGTTATCAAAACGCATAAACCATATCGTTTTATAACGTGCGATAGCTTCGCAGGGCTTGCCGAAGAACTGTTTTCGGCGGTGAAAAGCGATAAAATTTTCGTCGTTTACGATAAAAACACCAAAAAGCTTTTCTCAAAGGAGATAAAGGACGAGCTTTGCGGATTTTCGACGTGTGAAATAACCGTTCCCGAGGGCGAAAAGTGCAAAAACTTTTCGTGTTACAAACGGCTTATCGATAAACTTGCGGATTTCGGCGCGGACAGAAATTCCGCGCTTCTGGCGGTTGGCGGGGGAGCGGTGAGCGACCTCGTGGGTTTCGTCGCCGCAACGTTTATGCGCGGAATAACTTATTGCGTTTGCCCGACGACCATTCTTTCCGCAATCGACGCGTCCGTCGGAGGAAAAACGGCAATCGACGCAAATTTCAGCAAAAACGTCGTCGGCGCGTTTTATCCGCCGTCGCTCGTTTACGTCAACGTTTCCTGTTTCGATTTTTTGCCGCAACGGGAAGTTGAAAGCGGTATGGGCGAGGCCGTTAAATACGCGTTTCTCGATAAGAGGGTTTCCGCCGAGGATATTCTCGGGGACAGGGAAGAACTCGTTATGAAAA
>CALDMH010000028.1 GCA_937915565.1 uncultured Clostridia bacterium
TTACGCAACGACGGGACTCAACGCAAAAGAAACGGATAAAAAGATTGCCGAAAAGATTCCGGAAGCGTACGACGAATTTTTAAAAGTCGAAAACAAATACTACGCTTTGCCTTTGTTTGAAACGTCCATCAATCTTAACTACGATATAGACTTGTTCAAGCAAAAATGCTTATATTTCGCTGCGGGCAAAACCGCGGAGAACTTCTCGGAAGAGGATTTCAAAAACGAGGATAAAATAGGCGAATTGTTCGTCAGCGACGCCGACGACCCGAAAGCTTCCGGCCCCGACGGGCAGGACGAAACCGCCGACGACGGACTTCCCGCAACCTATAAGGATTTCCGCGCGCTTACGATACAGATGAAAATCGTCGGCGTAACGCCTTTCGTCTGGAACGGCTATGAAACGGGTTATCTCACCGGTCTTGTCAACGATATGTGGGCGAACAACGAGGGCGCGGAGCAAATGAAACTCAACTTCACGTTCGACGGTAACGCAACGACGCTCGTCGACACCGTAAACGCGGACGGCAGCGTAACTTTAAAACCGTCTACGAAAATCGATTCCACGAACTTCAACCTTTTGCAAAGACAAAAAGGTAAATTGGACGCTCTCGAATTCGCAAAACTTCTTCTCGACGACGGAACGGGGAAGAAGGACAGCAAAAACTACTACGCGAAGTCCTTTGACGCAGGTTTCAGCAATGTCAACGCGCAGGATTATTTCATCGACCCCGAAGGCAACGGCATCGGAGACAATCCGATAGGCTTCCTCGTAGACGGCGGCTGGTGGTATAACGAGGCGAAAGTCACCGATAGAAACGTCGGTATTTTGCCCCTGCCGAAAACCGACGCGAGCAAAATCGGCACGACCAACACGAAGGTCAGCGACCGTTCGTCCTTTATCTTCATAAGCAGCGAAACGAGCAGCGAATTAGTTCCCGTGGCAAAAGCTTTCGTAAGCTTCCTTCAAAGCGATTACGCAATGAGAACTTACACGGAATACACTAACACTTTCCGTGCGATGAAATACGACTTGACGAGCGAATCGATTGCAAAATTGAGTACGTACGGCAAGAGCGTTTACGATACGAGAAACAGCGAAGGCACGGTAGTTTTGCCTTGGACGCCCATTTCCGCAACGGCGCGTCAAAACGCGGGCTTGCTCGGTTACAGAACTTACGGTTTCAGCGTAAACTCACAGGAAGGTAACCCCGTGAGTTACTTAAAGGACCACGACGTAAGCATTAAAGATTATTTTGAAGCGATATGGAATTATCGCAAATAAGTTTTGCGCGATTATAAACGCAACGGAAAAGGAACTGTCGAATGATTAGGTTTAAAACGAAAAAAAGCGAAGCCTGCGGAGATTATTCTCCGCAAGCTTTTAAGCCGAAAAAGAATAAGACGATAAGCGGAGGCAACTTGTTTTACGCAAGCATAGTGGCGTTGCCTTTGTTGCAGTTTATCGTTTTTTACGTCGTGGTGAACTTTAACAGTTTTCTTATGGCGTTTCAAAGCTACGATAACTCGGCGGGAAAAGTCGTCATCGGTTACACTTTCGATAATTTTGCGTATTTTTTCGATAAAATCGTGTTTGCCGATTTGTGGCTTTGCATAAAAAACTCTTCGTTATACCTTGCGCTTAACGTGGTCGTTTGTATTCCTATATCGCTGTTGTTCAGCTATTACGTTTACAAAAAATTCCGGCTGTCGTCGTTTTTCAAGGTTATTTTGTTTTTGCCGAGCATCGTGTGTTCCACGGCAATGGTAATATTCTATAAATACTTTATCAACGAAGGGCTTTCGGGCTTGTTCGGCGGCTCGGTTATAGGCCCGGTTTACAACGACAAACAGCAGGCCGTGTTGATAATTTTCTATTTGCTGATGACTTTTTCCGCAAATATTTTGCTTTACATCAACGCGATGTCGCAAACGCCGGATTCGGTTGTCGAGGCCTCCAAAATCGACGGCGCAAACGAGATAGGAACTTTCGTTCACGTCATAATCCCGCAGATTTGGGGCACGATTGTTTCGATAATCGTGATTTTCTTCGCGTGGTTCGCGACGAATCAGGCGTATTTGTTCACGTTCTACGGGTTTAACACGAACAGAGAATACCAGACCATCGGCTATTACTTATTCAATATGGTTCAGGACGGAAGGTTCACGGGCAGTTCTTTGGAACAAATGTATCGCAAGGCGTCGGCTCTCGGGCTTATGCTCACCGCGCTCGTCGCTCCCGTGACGATTCTTATAAGAAACCTTATGCTCAAATACGGGCCTAACGAAAACTGACGGGGGAGAAAGATATGACGAATTCAAAAAAGAAACTTTCCCGAAGAAGGTTCGATTGGTTTGAAGCGATAGTGGCGTGCTTGCTCGCGCTTTACGGGTTGGCGGTTCTTATCCTGATATTGTGGGGTTTTTCGGCGTCGTTCAGAACGTATAAGTCGATAATGCGCAATCCGTGGAATCTTTTTGCCGACGTCAGTTTCGATAATTATATACTCGTTTTTAACGATTTTAAAACTCTCAAAGAAACGAACGGCGGTTTTAAACCGGTGTATTTTGAAGAAATGTTCTTCAATTCTTTGCTGTATGCGGGCGGAGGCGCGCTTTTGCAAACTCTCTGCACGGCGGCCGTTGCTTATTGCACCGCAAAATACGATAATAAGTGCAGTAAGATTATACATTACGTCGTTATAATAACGCTTGCGCTTCCCATCGTCGGCAACCTTGCTTCTATGCTCACCGTAACCAAAAAGTTAAAACTTTTTGATTCTATCTTCGGTTCGTGGATAATGAAGTTCGGGTTCAACAATATTTATTATATGATTTTTTACGCGTTTTTCAGGAAGCTTTCCTGGGAATATGCGGAATCGGCGTTTTTGGACGGAGGAAATCATTACACGGTGTTTTTTCGCATAATGCTTCCTCTTGCCGTTCCGGTTATATCGACGATTTTTCTTCTTAACTTCATTCAGTACTGGAACGATTTTGAAACGCCTTATATGTTTTTGCCGAATCACACGACCTCGGCGGTCGTTTTGTATATGTCCATTATCGGCGGCGGCGGAACTTGGTCGGGTCCGAGTCCCGTTGATTTAACCGCTCAACTCGCCGCGGCGTTTATGGTATTTTTGCCCATTTTCGTGTTGTTTTTGATTTTTAAAAACAAGATAATGGGAAATCTTTCGGAAGGAGGAATAAAAGGATGACGAAGAAAAGGAAAATCGTATTTTATTCGCTTATATGCCTGTTCGTTTTAAGCGTTTTATCCGCGTTCGCCGTTGCGTTTAACAAACCGAACACGGCTTTTGCGTCCGAAATTTTCGAGTGCGACGGCAAGGTTAAAACCGTTGCGGGCGATTCGGATAACGGAAATACGGGGCTCAGGTTATACGCTTACGACAACGGTGCGACGGCCAGATTCAAGGGCGTTCGCACGGGTATATTTCAATCGGAAATAAAAGTGGCGTCCAGCGGCAAAAGCAAGGACTTGAAAAAATATTCGTTGTCGTTTAAGGACGAGAGAAGCGGAAAGAGTTTTTCCGTTCAGATTTCGGCTCACACCGATTATAACGACGCGGCCGTAGTTTACGACGGCGTTAAAGGCGGAATCGTATATCAGGAAGCGTCGAACGCTCCTTACGGGGTTACTGCGGGCTATAACGAACAGGACGTTTACACGAGATTTTCCTCCGACGTCTGTTCTTTGACGTTCGACCCCGAAAGTATGCAGGTCAAGGTTAAATCCGACGACGGCAGTTATCGCCTCGTGTGGGATTTGAAAAAGCAATATAACGACGGAAAACTTCTTGCAAACGATTTCGATTCTTTTAAAGAATATTCGGTTTCCGTCGTGTTCGACGAAATTACCGCAAACAGTCGCGGGGATTTGTTGCTTTGCTCGTTCGGCGGATATTCGCTCAAATCCGAAAACGTCAAATATCGCCCGTCGATAATTCTTTCCTCGGAAATAAAACCCGTGGCGGGCAAAGAGTATAAATTACCCGAAGCGAAGGCGACGGGCGAAAACGGCGACGACGTTTCGGATAAAATAAGCGCGTCCGTTTACGACGAAAGCGGCAAATTGCTTGCAAAAAACGTCAAAACGTACACCCCTGCAAAGGCGGGAACGCTGTATCTTTATTACGAATACGCCGAAAACGGAGAAACCTCCGACGCTTGGTATAAAGCGGAGACGGTTGAACTTGCGGAAATAACGGGGCAATTCGTTTACGACGGCGAAATTCCCGAAAAAGCAGGTTTAAACGCCAAAATCCTTATCCCCAAAGCGAGCGTCGTTACGAACGTCGCGGAGGGCGGCGTCGAAGAGTGTTTGGTCACTATAAAAAAGAACGGCAAGGCTTTGAGCGGTTATGAAAAAACGGAAGGAGGTTTTCTTTTCAGATTAACCGAAGTCGGCGTTTACGAAATAGAGTATTCCGGCAAAAAATCCGCCGCTTACAACACCGAAGTTAAACGCGTCGCGGCGGACGAAACGACGCTTGCCGTGAACGTTGAAGAAATTCCCGAAGACTTTGCAGTCGGCGCGGAATACGAGTTCCCGACGGCGGAATTCTGCCTCGGCGACGCAAAACAAACGGTTTCCGCAAAAATCGTTACGCCCGACGGCGAAGAGAAGAGCGGAAAGGTGAAATTTCTCGATTCGGGCAAATACGCTTTGGAGTATTCAGCCGTTTTGAACGGGGAAAATCACGAATATAAAAAGTGTTTTTCGGTTAAGCGGAATTATGCCGACGAGTTCGATACGGACGCGGTTTATTCCTCGATGAGAGCGAACCACGAAACGAAGGGCGTAAAATTAACCCTTACCGATAATAACACCGTGACTTACGGAAAAACCATCGATTTGTCGAAGTATTCCTTCAACGATAAAACCAACAAAGGAAAAACGCTTCTCAAACTCAGTTTTGACCCGAAAAACGTCGGCTCTCCCGATTTGGATTCTTTCTTCGTCGTTTTAACCGATAAATACGACGCAAGCAATTATATATCGGTGAGATTGAAATACCTTTCTTACACGCCCGTGGCAACGCTTATAAGAGCGAGGGCTTCGGAACAAACCGCGTGGGTAGGTTATTATTACGACTTTTTCTCGACGAAGAGAAGCGTTGATTCGGCAATAATTCACGAAGAGGGCGGATTTGTCAGTTCGGGAAGTTTCACTCATAAGCTGGACAACTACGAATTCGATTATATGTCGCTTAATCTCTTTTTCGATTACGAAACGAAATGCCTTTATTCGCAGCCGTTATGGCTCACGGGGCATAACGATATTCCCGGGGATAACGTAAACGGACACCCCGAATACAATTCCACGCTCGTCCCGTGGCTCGTTTACGATTTCGACAGCACGGATTCGGAGCTCAGCGCGGGCAATAAGCCGTGGAAAGGTTTCACCACCGGCGAAGCGATTTTAAGCGTGTACGCAAAAGGCGCAAGCAGCGGCGCGGACGTGTTTATGCTCACGATTGACGGGGAGGATATGTCCGAACCGTTGTTTGAGGACAAAGAAAATCCGATAATAACGGTTGACGCGGACGAAAACGCCGTACCCGTCGCAAAAGTCGGAAAACCCTATAAAATCTTCGATTACACCGCAACGGACGCCGATTCTAAAATCGTGGATAAAGGCGTCGTCGTAACTAACGACGCTTCCGGAAGAGCCGTCGAGGTGAGCGCGGACGGCACGTTCACGCCTATCGAAGGAACTTACACCGTTAAGTATTACGCCGTTGATTCTTTCGGCCACCGCGCGGAAAAGACGTTCAGGGTGACGGCAAAGAGAAACGTTGACGAACCCGAACTTACCGTGGATTCGTCGATGCCTTCCGAGGCGAAGTACGGGGACGAGCTCGTTCTTGCCGATTACGAGATAGCAAACGAGGGCGCGGGCAGAGCAAAAGTGGAAGTCGACGTTAAATGCGGCTCGAACGTAATCCCCGTTACGAACGGAAAATTCGAGTGTAAAGGCGCAGTCGGAACTTACACGGTAACTTACACGATAACCGATTATATCGGACAAACGAAAAAAGTCAGGAAGAGAATAAGCGTCACGAGGGATAACGGCCTTCGCATAAACGAAGAGAGCGTAAATTTGCCCAAGGCGTTTATTAGCGGCGACAAGTTCGTTTTCGATAAATATTACGCGGTTTATTACGATGAAAATCTCAACGAAATAACCGTTCCCTCTCAAATCGTCGTGACCGACGGAAACGGAAAGGTTACAATCGGCGATGACGGATTATACAGCCCGAAAGCTACCGAAAGCGTAACTTCGGCAACCGTGGAGGTTTCGTTCGTTCACGGCGGGTTAAACAAGGTTATAACTCGCGTAATACCCGTTCGGACGGCAAAGAACGGCGACGGTTATATAGACGATTATTTCGTAAACGAAAATTCTTCCCTTTCGACAAGCAGCAGCGGCGTTTTGTTTACGAGTAAAGATAGCGCAAAGCAAATGAGTTTCTCGTTCGCCCGCCCGATTTACGCAAAGGAAACGACGCTCCGTTTCATCGCCGAAACCGATAGTTTTAACGCCGAATCGTTTGAAGTTATTCTTTCGGATAAACGAAACGGCTTGCAAAAAATCGTTTTGAAATACGTTAAAATCGGAAGTTCCTGGTATTGTTCCGTCGGTAGCGGCGAAAAGACCTTGACTTATCTCGATTCCGACGGATATTTGCAAATCAAGTACGACGACGCGACGAGAACGTTCACGGACGCGAAAGATTCGGTAATCGGCGTTGCGGATAAAACGGCCGCAGGTCTTGATTTTGAAGGATTTTCAAGCGGTTACGTTTATCTCGATTGCAAGGTGAACGGAATTAAAGGCAAAACCGAATTAGGAATCCGCACGATAAACAACCAGACGATAAACAGCGTTAAGAGAGATATGCAAAAACCTTATATAAAGGCGGACGACTGTTACGAAGGAAGAACGCCCGTGGGAAGCGTGATAACGTTCGGCGCGGTAACGGCTTACGACGTACTCAGCTCGCTCGGCGAGGTGAAAGTCAGCGTTAAGTGCGGAACGGAAACCTTTATTGCGGAAAAAACGCTTAAAGAGGGCGAAACGTTTACGGTCAGCGAGTGCGGTAAATACAGAATCACGTTCAAGGTTACTGATAAAAACGGTAATTCCGCAAGCGACTACGCGGAGTTTTCGGTGTACGACCCGATTAAACCCGAATTGACTTTCGACGGCGAAATCCCGGGCAAAGTTAAAGTGGGCGAAAGCGTGCGTTTGCCGGGTTATAGCGTCAGCGACGATAAAAAGGACGAAGTTGCGGTGCGCACGTACGTTATGTTGCCGGACGGAACGAGAGAATCGGCCGCCGGAGAATATACCTTTGCGAAACGCGGAACTTACGTCGTCGTGTACGTCGCCGCCGACCCGAATAACAACGTTGTAACTTATAGATTTATAGTAAAGGCAGAATGAAAGGAGGACGAAAGATGAAAAAAATAATATGCTTATTGCTCGTTATCGGGCTTTTGTTCTCCGCCGCTTCGTGCGGGAAGAAACCTGAAAGCACTTCCGTTGAGGAAAAACCCGCGCAGGAAATAGCCAAAACGGATATAAAAATCGTTGACGGCGGAAAAACGGATTATAAAATCGTGATTCCGCTCAACGCAAGCGCGCATATAAACACCGCCGCCGCGGAACTCGTTAATTTCGTAAAAGAAGCCACGGGCGCGGAACTCGCGGTAGAATCCGACGGCGGGGAGTTTTCGGAAGAAGAAAAGGTGATTTCGCTCGGAAAAACCACGCTTTTTCAAAGCAGCGGACTTAAACTTACGGAAAAACTCGGAGAAACGGGCTATATTCTGAAAAGAAAGGGCAACGCGCTTTTAATCAACGCAAAGGACGATAACGGCGTGATAAGCGCGGTTTACGATATGCTCGGATATTCGCTCGGGCTGGAATTTTACAGTTACGACGAATACGTCCTCGATAAAACCGGGGATTTATACCTGCTTGATTTCGATTTGGAATTCGTTCCGAGCACGGATATGCGCGATATTATGATGCGTTCGCTCAATTCGCAGTATCGTCAGCGTATGCGTCTTTACACGGGCAACGGACTCGGACATTGGATAACGTTTGCCCACACGGTTACGGGCGCAAGTTCCGCTCATTCTGCGGGAAACGATTTGTACGGACTTTTGCCTTACAGCGTTTACGGAGAAGCGCATAAAGATTGGTACGACGCAACTCACACGCAGGTTTGTTACAGCAACGCGGAAATGCGTGCCGAAATGGTTGAGCAAATCAAACTGCGCATAATCAAAAATCCGGACGGCAAGTATCTTATGATTGGCCACGAGGATAACTTCGATATGTGCGAATGCGATAATTGCAAGGCGGAGAGAGCGTTATACGGCGGCTACGGCGGGCAGGAGCTTAACTTCACGAACCTCGTGGCGCAGGAAGTTGACGAATGGCTTGCCGACGCTTATCCCGAAAGAGAAGTGTTTTACGTTTTCTTCGCTTATCAGACTTCACAAGAGCCTCCCGTAAAGAAGGAAACCGTCAACGGCAAAGAGGTTGCCGTGAAGGACGAGAACGGTAAATATATTCCGCATTACGAAAACCTTAAAATCCGCAAAAACGTAATGGTTATGTATTGTCCCATCGATTCGGATTTCAGCAAAGGATTTTCGGAAACGGAAAACGGCACGCAATACGCGCAGTTAAAAGGTTGGAGCGATTTGTTCTCGAAGCAGGGCTTGCACAACAACATAATCGTTTGGGGATACAGCCTTGCGGTTTACAATTACTTCATTCCTCTTTACAATTTCGGAACGTTCAACGCTCATTACAAATTCTACGAGGAATGCGGAGTTCATTATATAGACGACCAGGCGTACAGTTCTTCGGCCGTACCGTGCTTCGAAGCGATGCAAATTTACATTCAGTCGAAGCTTATGTACGACACTTCGCTCGATTATAACGAACTCGCTTACGATTTTATCGAGCATTATTACGGAGCGGCTGCCGAAACGTTCAAGGAATATTTCGACTTTTTCCGCGCTTATTACGAATATCTTGCCGAAACGCAGCACATAACGGGCAGTATCTGGCAGGAAATGGGAAAAGAGGAGTATTGGCCGACGGAAGTTGTTGAAAAGCTTATGAATTATCTCGATAAGTGCTTAAAAGACGTAGAGCCGCTTAAAGAGAGCAATCCGAGCCGTTGGCAACTTTTAAGCGACAGGTTAAGAAGAGAAAGACTTACTCCCATATATCTGACGTTCACGCTGCATATGGGCGAGTTGTCGCAGGAAAAGAAGATAGAATATCTTGCGGATATGAAGACTTACACTAAAAAATACGAAATACTCGAAACCAGAGAATCTGCCCGCAACATAGACGTTCTCATCGAAACGTGGGAAAAACAAATCGGAGGCTGATATGACGAATATAAAGAAAATCGCATTACGTTGTTTTATAATCGTCGTTTCTTTCGCAACGGCAATAACTTCGTCGGCTTGCAAAACAACCAAGCCTACGTCCGAATCCGCGTCGGAAGTTTCGCTTACGATAAGCGAAACGGAACTGACGCTTTGCGAGGACGAAACTTTCACGTTGGAGGCGATAACCGATTCGAGCGAAAGCGTGAAATGGTCCACGAATAACAAAACCGTCGTTTCGGTGTCTTCGCAAGGCAGAGTAATCGCAAAAACCGTCGGAGAAGCCGTCGTTTACGCAACCGTAGGCGGCGTTACGAAGGAGTGTAAGGTTACGGTTATCGAGGACGCGGGCAAAACGCTTATAGAACTCGAAAAGAACGTGATAAATCTTTCCGTATCCACCGGTGCGGAGAAAATAACGGGCAGCGTTACGACAGACGGCGTGAAAAGCGAACTCGGAGCAAAAAACGCAACTTTCGCTTCGGATAACGAAAAGGTTGCCGAGGTGTCCGAGGACGGAACGGTAACTCCGATTTCTGTCGGCAGCGCGTTGATTTCCGTCGTTTGCGGCGAAAAAACGAAGGTCGTTTCCGTTGAGGTTTACACGATGCTCGTCGCCTCGCCGGAGGATTGGAACGCTATGTTAAACCTCGACGGCGACGTCAATTCGCGTTTTTTATTAACGAGCGACGTAGATTTCACAGGCATCGAATACCTCGCTAAACCGTTCGTTCAGGGCAAGGCTTATCTTTCCCAAAGTTTTTCGGGAAGCCTCAACGGCGACGGACATTCGGTGAAAAATATTACTATGCCGTCGTCCGTTTCCGAGCAGTCGTTGTTCGGAACGGTCATCGGGTTTAACCTTGAAAACGTCTCTTTCGAGAACGTGCGGTTCACGTCCGTCGCTTGCGGACTTGCCGTGAGAATGTTACAGCATTACGACGTCGTCGATAAAAACGGAAACCCCGTTCCCGGGAAAACGGAGGTCGCTTACAACAATATCAAAAACGTTTCGTTTGATTTCGTTTATAAATATAACGGAGCAAGCGGGCTTTGCAAAACGTATTACGGCGGCGGAGTCGAGAACGTTTTCATCAATATGCGTATGGCGGACGGCGGAAAGCTGAACAAAAACGCCGACTACGCTATGACGAGTATTTTCTACGTCTGGCAAAACAACAATTACTTCAACAACGTAATCGTTCTTGCCGAAAACGGAGAAGTAAATCTCGATTGGACGGTTACCGACGGTTCGAGGGACGTAAGCAAGGAATCGATATTCGTTTGCAACAACAAAATGGAGGCGTGTTACAAAGCGCGTTCGCTGTTCGATTCCGTTTTGTGGACGGTAGTTCCCGGGGAACTTCCGAAATTGAAATAAAGGCAAAAACCTTTAAAATAAAGGAAAAAACCTTTTAAATAAATAGGAGGAAAAAATGAAAAAGTTCAAAATCAAAAGCATACTTGTTTTGTTAGCCGTAATGGTTTCCGCAATTATGTTTACGGCGTGCAACGACACGGCTGTGAACTTAAAGCTTGCGGAATTGAAAGCGAACGACGTTACGCTTACCCTTACGGACGGCGAGTACGTTCACACCGTCGATTACGAGGTTGAAAAACTCACGCTTTCGGCAACGGCGGAGGACAACGCCGCAACGGTAGAAGGATTGGGGGAAAAGACCTTGAAGGCAGGCGAAAACGTTTTCACCGTAACCGTAAAGGCTTCCGGCAAATCTGAAAATTACACGGTAAAAATCGTTCGTTCGGCGGCAAATCTCGGCCTTGGCGAGGTTAAAATCGGCAACGACGTTCTCACGGCAGGCACTGACGGAAATTACGTTTTAAGCGTGGGGAACGACGTTAAGACGGTTAATCTCACCGCAACCGCGGCAAAGGCTTACGCAACCGTCGAAGGTACGGGAGAAAAAACTCTTAACGTCGGCGAAAACGCGTTCACGCTTACCGTAAAAGCAGGCGAATCCGCTAAAAACTACACCGTAAAGGTAGTTCGCGCGGCGGCAGACCTCGGCCTTAGCGAAGTTAAAATCGGCGATAACGTTCTCACCGCGGGCGCGGACGGAACGTATAGGCACACCGTTGCAAACACCGTAACCGAAGTTACGCTTACGGCAACCGCGTCTAACGAAAAAGCCACGGTAGAGGGCGCGGGAGTTAAAGAGAATCTCGTCGTCGGAGAAAACGGATTTGCGATAAAGGTTTCGGTCGGCGAAGAGAGCAAAACTTATTCGGTGATAATCACTCGTGAAAAAAGCGCGGTAAACACCGTCGAAAGTATAACGGTAAACGATATTTCCGCCACGTTCGACGAAACCGAGAACGCTTATCTCGTAACGATAAACAGAAAATCGGCAACCGTAGTCGTAACTCTTACGAGCGACGTTTCTTCTTATACGCTCACGCCCGCAATCGGCGAACTTGAAGAGGACGAAAACGAGTTTACCATAACCGTAACCGCCGAAAACGGCGCAACTGCGGATTACTTGCTTATAATCAACGTCGTGTTGCCCACTTACAGAGTTTCTTATACGGGCGACGTGGAAGGCGCGGTTACAAACGAAGGCTTCACTTATAAGCACGGCGAAGAGCAGATGCTCAACATAGCTCTCGCGGAAAAATATTCGCAGTCTTACGATAAGATTACCGTAACCTATAAAGTCGGCGACGGCGCGGAAAAAACTGTGAAGCTCGATGAAAATTACGGATTCACCGTTCCTGCCGAAGAGGCAATCGGAGATATAACCGTAAAGGTTTCCGGCATCGCGATTAACGTTTACACGATAACTTATCACAGAAACGGTTCTACGAGCCTCGAAACGGTTAAATACGGCGAAAACGCAGTGAAGAACGCTATAACGCCCAACACCGAGGTTAAAGACGTTTTAGACGGTTACGTTTACACTCATTATGAAAGATGGGTGACCGAGGACGGAGGAAACGTAACCGCAAATCTCGAAAATATCACCGAAAACAAGGACGTTTACTATAAGGACGACGTTTTAGTCCGCCGCGAGGTCGCTTATTATGCGCCTATGGATGGGCTTATAACTTATTACACGATTAACCAGATGAACGGCTACGTTGTCGGCGATAAAAACGGCGACGTGGAATTCCTCGTTCTTATCAAATCGACCGCAATCGACGGTACGACCGAGGAGGAAGGCAAAACTTCTTTCGTAATTTACGGCACTGCAACGTGGAACGCCGCCAACGAGCTCGGCGTTTCGGTTAAGGTAAGCGAACTCAACAAATGGTTCAGGGTTAAAGCAACCGCCGAGGATAAAAAGGTTACCGTTTACAGACCCGACGGAACGGTTGCGTCCGAGAAAACGTTTGAATCTTACGCCGCCGATACGATTTCCCTTGCAATGCACGCGAACGTTGCGGTTGCGGCGGTAAATCCGACAATTCCCGAACTTTGCACGGTAGTTTACAATAACGAAAAAGGCGAAGAAATTCATAGAGAAAAGGTAATTAAAGGCTCTGCGGCGACTTACGAATACACCAAAGCCGACGAGGAGCTCGGCGACGGTTACACCAAGCAGTATATCAATTTCAGATGGCTCGGCAGCAATAACGAAACCGTTGATTTAACAACCGTAACCGCAAACGTTACGGTGAAACTTGCTTACGACACGCTCGTTATCAAAAATAAAGTCGTGGCTAAATCCGATACGAAACTTACGGCAATCAATAGATTTATCACGGTCGGAAGCGACGGTAAGATTACGTTCAGAGTTCGTATAAACGACACGGGTTGGGCAGGCTTCAACATCGTTGCTGCGGGAGGTTACGTCGGCCTTGAAAACGGAGTCGTTGCGGGCGACGGGTATATCGTATCGATTGATACGGCAACCGGCGAAATCCTTGTATTCACGGAATCCGGCGCTGTAAAAGGCTTGAATTCCGGAGCTTACAATCCTACGGCAACCGCTCTTTCCGATATTTTGATTTGTTTGAGCGACGGTACACCCGATTTTAAAGGTAACTTCGATTTGGCTGCAATAAACGCGGACGTCGTTAGAATGGAGTTTTACGATTCCGATAAAACGACGTTGCTTAAAACCGATTTGGTTGTGAGAGGCAATTTAAATTACGTTTATTCTTCCGATGCGGATAGCGAGGGTTACGTGAAGACGGTGAACGCCTGGTTGCCTATGGAAGGAAGCGAAAACAAGGTTTACGCGGCAAAAACGGAATACGTCAGAAACCAAAGTACGTTCGGTTCTAACGTGAACCTTCTTGAAACCAACAAATATGCAAGCGTAGACGCCGAAGGTAAAATCACGTTTAAAATAAGAGTTGCGGCAACCGGTTGGACGGGCGTAAACGTTATTATAAGCGACAATAATTACGTAATGAAAAACGGCGGATTGACGACGGACGGAACGGTTTGGCTCACGGTAACGATAGACGTGGCAACCGGCGATATAATTATTGCGAACGAAAACGGCGAGCCTTTCGGTCTTAACAAAGATTATTATAAGGGCGGCGCGGTTTCGATAGAAAACGTTGCCGTATGCGTAAGCGGCGCGTCTTACGAAATTTCCGTAGTTAAATAATAATTCGGGAAAAACGATTAAAAGCGGGGCGGGAGATAAGTCTCCCGCCCCGCTTAATATTAAACCTACAACGGTATTGAATTGTCTGGCATAGCAAGAATTTGCCTTGCGGCAAATTGATGCTCGGCGGCATTTTGAGTTTAAAAAAGCTCCGAATGGCGGGTATGCCGCGTACTCGCGCCAAAGTCCCCACCAATATAAAAAACAGGCCCGAAAGGCCTATAAAATAGGAATAGCGTTAAAGTGGGGCGGTAGGGTTTTGCCGTTTCCCGCAAGCGGGAGTTATGCTGGTAAAGAATAAAAAGAATCTTGGTCTAACGGCGTATTTTTGGCTAATACTTCGTTACGCTCGCGGCTTATACGGTAAGTATTAACCCGTTCGCGTGCCTTGTCTTAACCTAAAAATCCACCGCTAGACTTGCCAGCAACCGAAACGCCGATATTTTTGATGATTTTTGGCGAAGGTGAACGCAGACGTACTTGACGTACTTCAAGCGAGAATTTGACAAAAAGCGCGAAAATTGTGGCGTTTCGGCAAGAAGCGTTTTATTCTTTACCGGCATAGCAAGAATTTGCCTTGCGGCAAATTGACGCTCGGCGGCATTTTGAGTTAAAAGGAAACTCCGAGTGGCGGATATGCCGCGTACTCGCGCCAAAGCCCCCACCAATAGAAAAAGCAGACCCCGAAGGTCTGCTTTTTTCTATTGGTGGGGGCGGTAGGGCTCGAACCTATGACCTCTACCATGTCAAGGTAGCGCTCTAACCAACTGAGCTACGTCCCCGAAACTTGCTTAACTATTCTACCAAATAATTTTGCATTTGTAAAGAATTTTTCGGCACTTTTTCAACAAAAAATAAATCGAGGCCGAAAGAGCGTCCTTCAACCTCGATTTATTGCGTTTTTATCAGTACGTTTCGCCGTTCGTAAGAGCAAGCTTGCCGTTCGTGATGCAAGGCGAAATGATAAGCCATAAAGCCGCTAACGTGATGAGCGAATAAACGACTATCGAACCGACCGCTCTCGCGCCGCCGAAAATCATAGAAACGAGATTAAAATTGAAAATCCCGAAAAGTCCCCAATTCACAGCGCCGAGAATAACGAGTACGTATGCAATAATGTTTGCTATCTTCATATTATCTCCTCCTGACTTTATTATGCGCAGGCGGGATTCTTTTATGCGTATATGCGTTTAAAGCGTTTTGTGCGGCCGTAATTGCGTGCGTATGCCAGTATTCGTAACCGTTATCGTTTCCGTCACAGCGACCTTATGCTTTCAACAGGCTCTTTCTTCGCGGCGTTTAAAACCGGCAGGAACGTTGCCAAAGCGGAAACGAACAGGGAAATTACGAGGTTAAACAGCACGTTTACGAGATTGTAGTCGAGTAGTTCCGCAGTCGGGACGACGGTAGTGCTCGTAATCGAGTCGTTTATAAGTCCGCACAAAATTCCCGAGCAAATCGTGGAAAGAACGAAGCAGATAAGCGCGAATATGAGAGCTTCCGAGAAGAATATCTTGAAAACGTCCGAGCCTCTCGCGCCGACGGCCCGCAGAATTCCGATGTCTCGCTTTTTTGCGGCGATAGATGCGGAGATAAAATTCAAAAGAAGCAACGCCGCAAGACAACCCAAAATCAATCCCACGATAAGGAAAACTCCGGAAAGGGCATCTATAAGCGAAACGAGGAGCAGAATTCCTTCGTAAGCTTCGCTTGCGATGCTTCTCGAAACGTCGCGTTCGGGTTCGCCTTTAAGGATATACGAGGTTTGCTCGTGCGAATTATCGGTTTTCGCCATCGCAAAAACGTATTTCAATTCGCCGTCCGGTTTATACGCCGTGGTATCCACGAAAAACACGTATTCTTTTTCGGCGCAATATTCTTTTATGAATTCGTCCGAAACGATAAGTTGATGCGGGTCGTATATTCTCTCGTTTTTTAAAGCGTAGAATCCTTTTACGGTAAGTTTTCCCGTTTGTCCCAAATTGTTTTTGAAGTATCGAACGGTTTCGTCGCGAGTTTCGGGTTCGCCGGGGTAGAATCCGTAATCTTCGGAGGGCAGCGGCGCGTAAATTTCGTTTTTGTCAAGTTTAAGTCCGCTCGCGTCGAAGTTTTTTATCTCGTTTTTGTCAATATCGTAAAAGACGTAATTATCGGCGTAATGCGATACGTATTTCGGAGTGAAAGCCGGAACGGAACGGAATTCGTTTGTCGAGGTTTCAATGGGCTTATAATTGAACTCAACTCCGACGATATTCATTCCCGAATGGAAATTATAAGAAGTATCCTTCTTTTGGGAATACGTTTCGTAAAAATCGGGAGAAACGAAAGCAACGAGGTGAAAACTGTTGTTGAGATAATCCTTAAAAGCGGAAAT
The DNA here is from genome assembly GCA_937915565.1 of uncultured Clostridia bacterium. Taxonomy (GTDB): domain Bacteria; phylum Bacillota; class Clostridia; order Christensenellales; family Borkfalkiaceae; genus UBA10281. The sequence continues at coordinate 16,399 of CALDMH010000028.1, forward strand.
TAAATCGCTTCTTTCGCTTCTCGTCATAGAATCGTCTTTTCCTTTTAAGGCGTCGAATTTTCCATCGATTTTTCCGCAACGGTAAATTCCCGTTATTTTCAAATCGATTTCCACTTGCTTATAAATCGTTTCGCCCGTTTCGTTGTAAACGAAAGTTTTGATTTTCACCGTATTGTTTAAGGCCGAGCCTTTTTGCGCGGCTCTGAAATAATCGTCGACGTATTCCGAAACGGCTATTTCGTCAACGGCTTCGGGATAACGCCCTTCTAAAAGGATATATCCGCATTCTTTTAAGAACTTTTCGCCGCAATCGGAAAAACCGCAAAATTCGCTCGTGGGGTAGTAATCGCTTTCGGCCGCGATGCCTATCGGGTAGGTCGTTTGGTATTTTTCAACGCCGAAAATTCCCGCATATTTAACGCCGAGAGAATTGTCGTTCATTCTTTCGATTTCTTCTTTTGAAACGTAGGTGTCGCTCCTTATAGGCCTTTCGCTGTCGACCGTTTCCGAGCCGTCCTCCGTGTTGACGCAAATCCTGTTCGTAACGCTTGAATACTTGGTGTAAACCGCGGCGGCGGGGTTGTTGGTTTTTTGCAACGCTTTCGATATGGAGTAAGTGCGGTCGTAAGTCATAAAAGCCGAAAGCACGCCGAAGAGCGAGAACGCTATAACCGAAAGAAAAACGGTGAAAACGAGCCTTATAGGCTTGGTTTTAAGTCCGCTTGCGCCGATTTTGAAAGCGTGGGAAGCGGGCAGGCGGGATTTGATGAACTTCGTGTTTTTCCCGTCGTAAGTTTCCGTTTCGATTTTCCCGGAGGTTTTAAAGGTATCTTCCGAGCCGTCGGCGTTGATTTTGCAGGCGCGTTTAACGTTTTCGATTTTGTCTTCGCCGGCCGTTATAATCGCTTTTCCGCCGTTCCTTTTTATAACGTCCAAAATGGTTTTAACGTCGCTTTCGGTTACGTTTTCGGCGTTCGTAACGGCTATGACGTCGTTTGAAACGAGCTTGACGTTATCGCTTATTTTAACGGGTTCGGAGCGTGTTTTGCTCACGTCCGTAATTATCTTTCCGTCCGACATTTCGATGATTCGGTCGGCGTAACGCTCGGCGAATTCCCTGTCGTGAGAGACGATTATCACAAGCTTATCCTGCGATAATTTTTTGAAAGTGTCGAGAATTTGTTTTCCCGTGGAGGAGTCGAGCGCGCCGGTCGGTTCGTCCGCCATAATGATTTCGGGGTCTTTTATGAGCGCGCGGGCGATAGCCACGCGTTGTTTTTGTCCGCCGGAAAGCGTGTTCGGCTTTCTTTTTCCGAAATCTTTCAAATCCACGCGTTCGAGAAGCTCGTTTACGGCCGCTTTGTCGTTTCTCTTGTTTTGAAGCTGCAAAGCGAGCGCAACGTTTTGCTCAACGGAAAATTCGTTTAAAAGGTTATATTCCTGAAAGACGAATCCTACGCAGGTGTTTCGGTAACTGTCGAAATCCGAACCGGAGAAGTCCTTGCTGCTCCTGCCCTTAACGATAATTTCGCCGCTGTCGGGCTTGTCGAGGCCGCCGATAACGTTGAGGAGCGTCGATTTGCCCGAGCCGCTTTTGCCGAGCAAAAAGACCATACCTTTTTCGGGGAAAACCACCGAAACGTCGTCAAGCGCGCGCACCGTCACGCCGCCTTTGGGTGAATAAACCTTCGTAATGTTTTTTATTTCGAGCATATCGAACTCCTTTATATAATAACGTTGCTTCGTTACAACGCCGTTTCGTTTGCAGTAATTTTACCGCTATAATTCTATCGTTATAATTTTATTTCGCCGCCTTGCAAAATAATTCCGTTTCCTCTTCCGTCATATAACGCCATTCGCCCTCTTTTAAGTCGCCGAGGGTGAGCGCGCCGAAGGCAATCCGTTTAAGCGAGGTTATTTTGTTGCCGCGCGCCCCGAAAAGCCGTTTTATTTCGTGATATTTGCCTTCCGTAAGGTAAATATAGCCGCAGTTTTCTCCAAGTCTTTCGATTTTGCAGGGTTTCGTGACGTATCCGTCCTTTAACTCTAAACCGGCGGTTATTGCCGAAACGTCCTCTTCGGAATAGGAGTCGGCGGTTTCAAAGTAATATTTTTTCTCGACGTGCTTTTTCGGGGAGAGCGCGTTGTGCGCCGAAACGCCGTCGTTGGTTAAAACCACGAGCCCCGTGGTGTCCTTATCCAGCCTGCCGCAGGGGAACAATCCGAGCTTTTTAAACTCGTCCGGAAGCAAATCCAAAACGGTTTTATCGCGTCCGTCCTCGGTCGCGCTCACAACGCCGATTGGCTTGTTAACGAGCATATAGGCGTACTTTTGATAAGTGATGACCTTTCCGTCGAGCGTGATTTCGTCCTTATCGGGCTCTATTTTGAAGTCGCCTTTTTTGACCGTTAAGCCGTTCACGGCAACTCGTCCTTTTTTTAAAACGCTCTCGCATTCTCTTCTCGAAAGAATTTTTTGCGAGGAAAAAAATTTATCCAACCTCATAAATAAATGATAACATAAAAGCGATTATAAGTAAAGTAAGCCTTGCAAAAAAAACCGAAATAGTGTATAATGGACGAAAAAAAACGGATAAAGATATGCAACAGAAGAGAAACAAACCGAATCCGCGTTTTTCGGGCGAACCCGCAGGCGAAAAAAAGCGCGGCAAAAACGGCAAAAGCGTTAAGGCAAAGGATTATTTCCTTAACCGCAAAGGCGTTTCGGAAAAAACGATAAAAGAAATAAACAGAGAAAAAGCCGCTTTGGCGGCGGCGAAGTCGGAGGCGGAAAAATCTGCGAAATTATCGACGAAATCATCGGCAAGGTCGTCCGCAAAATCGTCTGCTAAATATGCCGGCGGCGTAAACGAAAACAAAAAAATCGACGAAAACAGGTATCTCGTTACGCCCTCGCGTTACGACGAAAATTTCAAAGGCGTGGCAACTGTCGGCTCGTGCGAGATAATAGTAAACGGCGCAATCGTCGGCGAGCGCGAAGAAGTTGAAGTGATACGAAAAAGAGGCACTTCGTTTTACGCCGATTTTTCCAGAACGGACGCTCCCTCCGCGGACAGGCGCGAGGTGAAGTGTAAAAACTTTTTGTCGTGCGGAAACTGCGCTTTTTTGCATTTGAATTATGAAAAACAGCTTGAAATCAAGCGCGAGGCGGTGAAAAACGCCGTAACGCCGTATTTCGTCGACGTTCCTGAAACCGTTTCGCTCGGCGAGTTCGGGTATAGAAACAAGGCTCATCTTGCTTTTGCGGAGATTGACAGGCGGCTGATTTTAGGCTTTTTCGACGACGTTACCCGCGCGGTTATCCCCGTAAAGGATTGTCTGCTTCACGCCGAATGGTTTAAAAAGGCCTCCGCGATTATCCTCGAATGGGCGAGGGAAAGGCATTTTCACGCATATAATCCGCGCACGGGCAAGGGGCTTTTGCGTTACGCGCTTTTAAGAAAACTCGGAAACGGGCTTATGCTCACGCTCGTTGTGAACGGCGGGAAGCTTTCGGGAACGGAAAGTTTGTATTCCGCGCTGAAAGAGCAGTTTGAAAAGGTTAGTTTTTACACTTGCGAAAATAAATCGGCAAGTTCGGCGGTTTTGTCCGGGAAACTCAGGAAAGAACACGGAGAAGATTATCTCGAAGGCGAAATGCTCGGGGTGAAATTCACGCTTTCGCCCGATTCGTTCTTTCAAATCAACGAGAAGGTTGCGGAGCTTATTTACTCCGAAGTTTTAAGCGCGATAAAAAATTCCCCCGCGGAAAACGTTGTGGATTGTTTCAGCGGGATAGGCATAACGAGCGCGCTTTTCGCCCTTTCCGGGAAGAGGGTTACGAGCATAGAAATATCGCCTTCCGCAGTGCGCGATGCCAAGCGAATCGGTGCGTTAAACGGCTTATCGGGGCACATTTCGTATTTGAGAGGCGATGCGGCAAAGCTTTTGCCGAAGATAGGCAACGCCGAAAATTCCGTGTTTTTCGTAGACCCGCCGAGAAGCGGACTCGGCGAAAAAACCGCGCTTACGATAACGGGGTTTGCCCCGAGAGAGATAATTTATCTTTCGTGCAACCCGATAACGTTAAAGGAGGATATAAAGACGATTATCGAAAACGGTTACAAAATCGTTTCGGCAACGCCTTTCGATTTATTCCCAGAAACAAAGCACGTCGAAACGCTGGTAAGGTTTGAAAAAAAGAAGTAAACTTAAAATTATAGCACGCGTCGGGGCGATTGTCAATACCGTTTTTGAAAATTTCACAATGTGAAAAAAAGCGAAAGGGTATTGACAATCGCCCCTTTGCCGTTTATAATAAAGGTGCAAAAAGCGAAAGGCGACAGGCGGTGAATCCGCCGAAAGAGGTTAAGCGGCTGAAAGGGAGTAAGCCGACGGGCGGTAAACCCGAATGAAAGGAAGTCGCCGAAAAAAAGCGAGGAGCAGGCCGATGAACAATTAACAGTTATTCCGAATAATCAAGGAGGTAACGGCTTTCAAGTAGTTACGTTATTGTTACAAAAGACGGAAAATTTAAAGTGATTACAAAAATTTAAGCTAAATCGAAGTACGGAGGTAATGACTTTCAAATAGTAACTGTTTTTAACTGAATAAAAAACACAGGTCGTGGCGTGAAACAACGCGGCGACCTTTTTTTTGAAAAAAACCGCTTTAATCGGGTTAATTTTTATAGCAAATGAATTGACAAAAAAGAGCGTTCGGATATAAAATATAGCAAAGAAAAAATAAGGAGATTAAAGTCGTGATATACAAATCCTCGGCCGATTTAATCGGCAAAACTCCGCTTATGGAGCTTACGCATATCGAAGAAAAATTAGGTTTAAAAGCAAAAATTTACGCGAAGCTCGAAATGTTCAACCCTGCCGGAAGCGTTAAGGACAGAGTGGCTTTGAGTATGATAGAGAACGCGGAAAAATCCGGCAAGCTCAAACGAGGCTCAACGATTGTCGAGCCCACTTCGGGCAATACGGGCATCGGCATTGCGGCCGTCGGAACGGCGAAAGGGTATAAAGTCGTTATAGTTATGCCCGAAACGATGTCTGTCGAAAGGCGGAAACTCATTGCGGCTTACGGAGCGGAAGTCGCGCTTTCAAAGGGCTCTCTCGGAATGAAGGGCGCGATAGAAAAAGCCGACGAAATCGCAAAAGAAAGGGGCGGAGTGGTTTTAGGTCAGTTCGACAATCCTGCAAATCCCGAGGCGCATTATCTCACCACCGCGCCCGAAATTTATGGGGATTTGAACGGAGAAGTCGATTATCTCGTTGCCGGCGTGGGAACGGGCGGCACGATAACGGGCGTCGGGAAGTATCTTAAAGAGAGAATTAAAAACGTAAAGGTCGTGGCGGTAGAGCCGTTAAGGTCGCCCTTGCTTTCAAAGGGAACGGCCGGGCCTCACGGTATTCAGGGCATAGGCGCAAACTTCGTTCCGTCTATTCTCGACACGTCCGTTTACGACGAAATAATCCCCGTTTCGGACGACGACGCTTATTCGTTCGGCAGGGAAATCGGTAAAACCGAAGGCTTGCTCGTCGGAATTTCCTCCGGCGCGGCGTTAAAAGCCGCCGTGGAGATAGCCGAAAGAAAGGAAAATGCAGGCAAAAAAATCGTGGTTATTTTCCCCGACAGCGGCGATAGGTATCTTTCCACACCTTTGTTCGGTAACGTCGAATAAACGACAAAAGTTGGGCTATAAGTCGATTAACGGCGTTTTTTTGTAGGTGAATAAGCAGATAAATGCGGCTCGGAATTCGATATAAACGCCGTAAATTCGCCGCAAACGCTTGCAATATTGCTTTAATTTCCGAAATTTTCCGTAAGCGCAAAAATCGGGCGACGGAAAAAGCGTTTGCCAAAACCGTGCGAAAATGCTATAATAACTCGTATAGGAGAGTTGTATGAGAAAAGTCAGGCTGACGGAATCCGTAAAAGCGAGATTGCCGATTTATTTACATTACTTAAAAACGCTGCCGTCCGACGAAAAAACGACCATATCGTCCGCGTCCATTGCGGATGGGCTGGGGCTCGGAGAAGTTCAGGTGAGAAAAGACCTTGCTCTCGTCAGCGGCGCGGGGAAGCCTAAAATCGGATATTATCTCGACGAGCTTATAGACCATATCGAAAAAGCTCTCGGCA
>CALDMH010000029.1 GCA_937915565.1 uncultured Clostridia bacterium
GGGCGGCTTTGTCGCCCTCTTTGATTCTTCCGAGCAGTTCTTCGCTTTCTTTGACCGAAAGCCTTTTCAGCCTCGACGTGTCCACGCCGCAAATAACAACTTTTTGTTTCATTAAGCCTCCTTCCCGCCGCAAAAAAAATCGATAAACGATTTACGTCGGCGTTAAGGTTATTTTAACTCTTAACAAGCCGAAAAGGAAAGCAAGCTTTGACGTTTTTGAAAGTAAAAAGTCGAAAATGTCCGTCTATAAGTCGATTAATGCATACTTTCCACCTTAATCAACTCATTTTTGAAAGTTCTTTTTTGAGCCTTAAAACTATCTTTTTTTCAAGCCTTGAAATGTAACTTTGCGAAATTCCGAGCATATCCGCAACCTCTTTTTGAGTTCGCTCCTCCACTCCGTTAAGCCCGAACCGCATATTCATAATTTCTTTTTCCCTTTCTGAAAGTTTAGAAATCGCTTCCATAAGCATTTCCTTTTCCACGCCGTGTTCGATGTCCTTATAAACGACGTCGCTATCCGTGCCGAGCACGTCCGAAAGAAGCAACTCGTTGCCCTCCCAATCGACGTTGAGCGGCTCGTCGAGCGAAACCTCGCCCTTTAACTTCACTATTCTTCTTAAATACATAAGTATTTCGTTTTCGATACATCTCGAAGCGTAAGTTGCAAGTTTTATGTTTTTCCCCGCGTTGAACGTGTTTACGGCTTTGATAAGTCCTATCGTTCCCACGGAAATAAGGTCGTCGGTTTCAACGCCCGTGTTGTCGAACTTTCTCGCTATGTAAACCACGAGCCGAAGATTATGCTCAATGAGTCCCCGCCGAACGTTATCGTCGTTTCCGCCGAGCTTGGACACAAGTTCCTGTTCCTCGTCGGGCGTATAAGGCTTAGGCAACGCTTCCGCGCCCGAAAGATAGTTCACGCTTCCGCCTTCTTCGGCGAAAATTCTTTTGATAATCGCAATAATTTTTGATAACATTTTAAACTCCTCCGCCACGTTTCGGGCGTGTTTCACGCAAAGACCGCGCCTAATATCAAATCGTATTCGCCGCCGCTCAAAAGCTCGCGCTCGGATATACCGAGCATTACGTTATTTATTATATTCTCGGCGTTACCGTTATATATCTTTATTTTGCTTATCCCGTAAACTTTTATTACTTTTTCTCCCGCAATCGTATTAACGCTCGCAAACCTCGGAACGGCCCTTGAAAAAACCTCGTTTTTCATAAGCTTATCCGCAAATCTCGGCGAAACGATTATCACGGGCTCGCTTTTATATTTCAATCGGTTTCCGCTGTCTAAAAATCCGTTCGCGACGTACGTTTTGCCGCCGACGGTAAATTCGCATCGCCTTATGAAATTCGTGATTTCTCTTCTTTTAAACAATTTTTTAACGATTTTACCCGTGAGAAAATACGTAACGAAAACAATCGCTAAAATCACCGTGAGCGTTATTTCGCAAGGCGTGGTTCTCGAAAACACGTCGTAACTTACCCCCGAAATATAAAACGCGCCGAAAACAGCTCCGCCGAAGGCAAACGTGAAAAATAAAAATAAATAAAAACACCTTACGTACACCCTTGCGTTCGGGAACTTGCCCGAAAGAAGAACGATTAACGCGCCCTCGAAAAATTTGAGAATAAACGTGAACGCCGCGTTCATTTCAAAAAGCGGAGTTACAACCGCGCACGCCGCGCCTATCGCCGACGATATGCAGGTGAAGAGCTTTGAAACGGGTAGTTTCATCGATTTTCTTGCCGATAAAATAAGCAGACAATCTATTATAAAATTGTTTATCGCAACGTATTCAACGTACACTTCCATATTCCCATTATAAAATTTTTTAAAAGACAAAAAAGAGATTGTTTTGTTGTTTAAACCGATTTTTTGTCGCATTGCGAACGCCGTTTCTCGCCTCGCTCCACTTGCGTTATTTTGCGGACGCCGCTTCTCACCCCGCTTCACTTGCGTTATTTTGCGGACGCCGCTTCTCCGAGCAAAAAAATCGCTCGTCGTTTTGAAAATTTTTTCGGGCGCGCGAAAAAACGATTGACAAATAAAATAACGGGTGTTATCATATAATAAAATAACGAGCGTTATTTTAGAGGTAAAAATGGGAAAACCTGAAAAATACTCGAAAGAAGAGCTTGTTTCAAAAGCCGTGGAGATGGTGAGAATCAAAGGGTTCGGCAATCTCGGGATACGTTCCCTTGCCGATTACGCAGGCGTTTCAACTCAGCCGATTTGCCGAAATTTCGGGAGCGTTAAAGAACTTAATGCTTGCGTTTTATGCGCGATAAACGACTTATACGAGGACTTTTTGAAAAATGAAGTGCAATCCGGCAAGTACCCGCCCTATAAGGCTTCGGGCATCGGATATATAAATTTCGCAAGGCGCGAACCCGAGCTTTTCAAGGCTTTGTTTATGCGTTCGAGAAAAAACGAGGACGGAAAAAAGGAGGACGATTCCTTCAACGAAATTGCTTTGAAAATTTCAAAAGCTTACGGCATAGACTATGAAAGCGCGAGAACTTTTCACCTAACGATGTGGCTTATCGTTCACGGTGTGGCAACACAAATCGCAACGGAATATCTGACTCTTTCCGAAAACGACGTTTCGGAAATTCTCACCGAGAGTTTCAACGCGCTTTTAAACGCCACCAAAAATAAAACGAAATAAAAATAAGGTTAGTATGTGTGAAATCAAAATTGAAAAAATAAATAAATTTTACGGAAAATTACACGCTCTTAAAGACGTTTCTCTCGAAATCGAACAAAACAGTCTTTTCGGACTTTTGGGGGTGAACGGCGCGGGAAAAACCACGCTTATTAAAATTCTCACCTGTCTTTCCGCACCTACGAGCGGAAACGCTATCGTTCACGGACTTTCGGTGACAAACGACGCCGACAAAGTGAAAGAAATCGTCGACGTTTCCCCGCAAGAAACGGCAGTTGCACCGAACCTCACGGTGAGAGAAAACCTCGATTTTTTCGCCGCGCTTTACCGCGTTGACGACGAGGAATATATTTCATCGATAATTAACGCCTTTTCGCTCGACGAGGTTTTAAATCAAAAGGCAAAAACGCTTTCCGGCGGCTGGAAAAGAAGAACTTCAATCGCAATCGGAATGATTTCAAAGCCAAAAATTCTTTTTCTCGACGAGCCGACCTTGGGGCTTGACGTTCTCGCAAGGCGCGAGCTTTGGAAAATAATAAGAGAACTCAAAGGAAAGGTCACGATAATCCTCACAACGCATTACCTCGAAGAAGCCGAGGCTCTTTGCGACAAGGTTGCGATTATGGCAAAAGGCAAGGTGCTTGCAACGGGTACGCCCGAAGAACTTAAATTGCTTGCCGGAACGGGAAATTTTGAAGACGCTTTTATAAAAATCGCGGAGGGAGAGTTATGATTTGCAAAACTAAACGAAGAGGTTTGATTTTTACCGACAGAAATTTAAAAGAAATGACGCGCGACCCCGTTATCTACGTTTTTTGCCTTGCAATGCCGGTTGCGATGCTCGCGCTTTTCGCGCTCATCAACCACTACTCGGGCGGCAAAACTCCCGTTTTCGAGTTTCCTTCGCTTATCCCCGGCGTGATAACGTTTTCCTATTCTTTCATTATGCTCTCGCAATGCCTGCTCGTTTCAAAAGACAAAACCACGTCGCTTTTGAAAAGACTTTACACCTCGCCGATGAAAAAAACCGATTTCGTTATCGGTTACGCGCTTCCCGCTTTTCTTCTCGGCATCGTTCAAACGATAATCTGCATCGTCGGCGGCTATTTGATTTCGCTTATCATCGGCGCGGAATATATCGGCTTTGCAAAGTGCGTGCTTATGGCTCTGGAACAACTTCCGATGCTTGCGATAAACGTTTTTCTCGGCATAATCGTCGGCACGCTGCTCAACGAAAAATCAGCCCCCGGAGTAACCTCGGTCGTTATTTCCGCTTCGGGAATTCTCGGCGGAGCTTGGATGCCGCTCGACACAATGGGCAATTTTGAAGTTATTTGCAGGTTTTTGCCGTTCCACCCGTCGATTTATCTCGGAAGAATTATCACGGGAGCGTATCACACACCCGCCGATTTTACCGTTCCAGCCGCACCGCTACCCTATTCGTTCGACAGCGTGGGAATAATTTCGGTAATCGTTTTATCGATTTATCTTTTCGCTTCCGTCTTTTTCGCAATTTTATTCTTCGGTAAGATGATGAAAAATTCGGACTAAAAAAACAACTTAATATATGACATACGCCTGCATATTTTGCAGGCGTTTTTATTGACAAAAATTTTAAGTTGCTGTAAAATATTTACGTTATTAAACGAAAAGTTATGCCCGAACGGCCGATCAAAAGGAGGAATTGAAATGAAATACGAAGTGATGATTAAAATTTTGTTTTTGCTTCTTTCAAAAAAGAAAGTCAGCGCAGCTTATATCGCGAGAAGATTTGAAATTTCAACCCGAACCGTCTTTCGCTATCTCACTGCGATAAGTCTTGCGAATATTCCGCTGATTTCCGAATCGGGGCGAAACGGCGGATATTATATTGCCGAATCGTTTAAACTGCCGGCAAGCGTTATGACGGAAAAAGAATTCAACGCGGTTGTAACGACGCTCGAATCGTGCAACGAACAACTCGGAAGCAGCGAACTCGAATCCGCGCTTGACAAGCTTTGCTCGCTTAAACGCTCCGATTTTGCAAGCGACGAAATGCCCGCTTCCCACTTTATTATCGACGGTTCGAGCTGGAACGGCAACGACAACGTTAAAAACGTGGTTTACACCGTTGAAAAAGCCATTGAAAACCACTCCTCGCTCGAAATTCGTTACCGCGACAAAAGCGGTGACGAAACCGTGCGAGAGATAGAACCTCAAATTATCGTTTTAAAACAGGGGTTTTGGTACGTTTACGCGTTTTGCCTTTTAAGAAACGATTTTCGTATTTTTAAAGCTTCGAGAATCGTTTACGCCAACCTCACGGGGCGCGCTTATTTACCGAGAGAGGACGCGAAAAGCAATCTTAAACTCGATAAATGGTTTGAAGATTTACCCTGCGAAACCGTTGAACTTCTCATTTCGCCCGCCGCGCGCGCGGACGTGGAGGAATGGCTCGGCGTGGATGCGGTTTATAAGGGTGCGGACGGAAATTTGTACGCCTCCGCCACGCTTCCCTTTGACGAATGGCTTATTTCAAAACTGCTCGGTTACGGCGACAAGGTAAGAATTCTCCACCCCAAAAAGCTGATTTACGACGTTGCGCAATCGGCTCACTCCGTTATCGACCTTTATAATATTTAACACGTTTACGTTTGGTTGTTAACCTTTATAATATTTAACACGTTTACGTTCTGTTGTCCGACTTTATTATATTTGACGCTACGAAAAGCGGGCGGTTTGATTGAAAATCAAACCGCCCGCTTATTACTTATTATTATATAATTGTTTTTAATTCATTACGTTTGGGAAATTACGCTTCGGTGACAAGGTCCTTATAGACGCTTTCGTTGTAAGTGACGTAAGCGTTCTTTCCGTCCTTGCTCGTATCTTTCGTGAACATCTTTATGAAACGGTCGGCTTCTTTGGAAACGTAGTTGTTTTCGATAAGCGTTTCGTTTGCTTTCTTGAAGTTATAAGCAACCGTACCCTTAATATCCATATCGGTTTTGAATTTAGCCTTGCCCGCGTCGTCCTTTATATCGTAGTAGCCGTAGCCGCCCTCTTTTGCAGTGCATACGAGAACGTGCAAACCGTAAGATTCCGACATAAACATCACGATGCTTCCCTCGCCCTTTTCAAGAGCTTCGGCGCACGCTTCAACGAATTCGGGAACGTACTGGTCCTTGGAAGTGATGGGCGAATAAACGTAACCGAGATATTTGTTGAAGTTACCGGTGTCGGTGCTGAACGCGAACTTAATATCCTCGAATCTGTTAAGAACGTCCTCTCTTTCTTCCTGCGATTTAGAAGTAAATTCAGGAATCAAAACGGCCGTGTCGAGTTCGGGTTTAACGCCCATAGCGTTTTCTACAAGCGAAACGAAATAAGAATAATCTTTCTTTGCGGCGGTTACCTTTCCGTAATGGAATTTAAGAATTTCCTCGTCGTCGCCCTCTTCCGTGTAAGTGGTCGGCTTATCTACGTCGCCGATAAATTTCGCAATATTCCAAGCCTTGTCGGCAGTGTTATAAACGTACTTATCGGAGAAAGTAAATCCGTCGTCGTCGTAAGTTCCGTAGCCGGCTTTAACCCAACTGTCACGAAGGTCTTTAACGACGATTCCGTCCGCAAGCCCTTTTACGAATTCCGCAACCTGGGCGTTGGTAACGTCGGCTTCGGCTTTCTTTTCAGTGATAAGAGCTTTTTGCTCTTCGGTATATTCGATAACGAGATGCGAAACGTAACCGTAACCTATATTGGAATTATAAACGACGAACTTGCTGTCCGAAACTTCGCCGAGAGCGGTTTCAAGAGAAGAAATATCGCCGGCATATTCCGAACTCTGCTTCTTTGAAAGTTCTTTGTATTCGCCCCAAAGTTCGTCGCCGTTGGCAACCGCTTCGGTCTTATCGGCTCTCAAAGCTTTTTCGTATTTATCTACGAGTTTGCTTTCAAGCGCGGACTGAATACTGTTCTTGAAATAATCGAGTTGAAGAACGGAAAGCGTGGTGGGAGCTTGTTTGCCCTCAAAATATCTATCGCCCTTCTCGTCGGTTTCGACAAGACCGAGCTCTTGAAGTCTCTTGTAGCCCTTCTTGAAAGCTTTAAGTCTGTCGCCCGAAATTTTAGCGTTAAGATTGTCGTCAACGTTCTTCGTGCAAGCCTTAACGTCGATTTCGTCTTCCTCTTCGTCCATAGTGGGAGTCGTTCTCGGGGAATAAGAAATCTCTTCGTGGTTATGCTCGTGTTCGTGTTCATCGTCGTCCATAAACGAATCGATGAAAGAATCGAGATTGTCGATTCCGTCCGAAACGGCTTTAAGAACTTCGTTTACGTCGCCTACGAATCTGAAAGCGGCGTCCGTTCTTTTAAGGTTCGTATCCTTGTAAGCGTTCTTGACGTATTCGCCGAGCCCTGCTCCGTAACCCTCGTCGCCGACATTTTTTGCGGTGTACGCGGCAACGTCGTTATCGGAAGCGATGAGAGAAAGCATATCCGAACCCTTGGAAAGAGCCTCCACGTCGGCGGAAGTGAGAATCTTCACGTCGCCCGTGTAAACTTTATCCTTGTAATCGTCGGACGCAAGCCTTTCCTTGGACTGCTGAATGATAACCGCGTTGTTTACGAGGTTATCGAGGATAAGGCTATACGCTTTCGCGGTGGTGTAGCCGTAGTTTTGGACGTAGTAATATCCGTAGGATAAATAACCTGCGGCGAGGTCGCGCTTGTAAATATTCGTGGCAACGCCCTCGGCCTTGCCTGCGGAAATATCCACGCTGACCGCAACCTGAGCCATATCCCTGTCCTTATTTACCTCGAAGAGCGCGCAACCTGCGAGCGTTCCGAAAGTAACCGCGACGAGAGATATAACCGCAATGAATTTGAATAACAATTTTTTCATAACGTTCTCCTGTCAAGCGAAAACGTTACCTCCCGAAAGTCATAACCTCGGAAGATAACTTTTCTACTTTAAGTAATGACAATATTATACTAAATTTAACAAACGATTGCAAGGCATTTAAAGCCTTTTTTGGAGAAAATGCCAAAAAAATTTTTTAACGAGCCTCTCACAACGCCGCTTGCGCTCTTCAAGTCGCTTTTTCGACGTTTTTTAAGGGCGGCGGCAGCTTGGTAAAACGAAACAAGCTGCCGCCGCCCTAAATTTTTTCGGTTATCCGAAAACTCCCGAATTTTCAAAATTTATATATTTCCCGAATTTTTCCGAATTTTATATCGGCAAATTTGAAAAATAAAGAATTTCGGTTTAAAAATTAAAGAATTCAAGCATTTCTTCCGCGGTTTCCCTCGGAGTTTTGCAAACGGCGAATTCCAGAACCGGATTTTCGTTAAAGGCGAGCGTGACGACGCCTTTCTTTGAATTTATCCTGTCGAGGAAACCCTCTTGCTTTAAACTGTCAAGCCCGTTTATAACGACCTCCGCACGCTTGCCTGAAAGGGAAATTTTGGTTGCGTTCCGCTTCCTTGCGGCGACCTTCAATTTTGCGATAAGTATGAGATTATCGACCTCTACGGGCACTTTTCCGTAGTTTTCTTCAAGCGAAGAGCGCACCCTTGCCTCGTCCTCTTCGTTTCTTATTTCCGCAATCTGTTTATAAGAATCCATTCTCGACGGCGGCGACGAAACGTAATTTTCGGGAATGAAAGCGTCCATATTTATATCGAGTTCGGTGTCGAAATCCTTGACGGTTTCGCCAAGACTTTCTTTTAAAAGCTTGCTATAAAGCTCGTAACCGATTTTATCCATATGGCCGTGCTGTTCTTTGCCCAAAACGTTGCCCGCGCCCCTTATTTCGAGGTCGCGAAGAGCGATTTTATAGCCGCTGCCCATTTCCGTGAATTCCATTAACGCGGATAACCTCTTATACGCCGCGTCGGAAATCACCTTTTCTTTCTTAAACGTGAAATAGGCGTGAGCCATCACGTTGCTCCTCCCCACTCTGCCTTTAAGCTGATAAAGCGTTGAAAGCCCGAGATAATCGGCGTCGATTACGATAAGCGTGTTCGCCTTCGGCAAATCGATTCCGTTCTCGATAATGGTGGTGGCTATCATAACGTTGTATTTTTCGTCGTAAAAACTCATAACGCTGTCTTCGAGCGTTCGTTTATCCATTCTTCCGTGGGCGACGATTATTTTCGCTTCGGGAAGCAAACCTCTCACCCTTTCGGCAAACTTGTAAATCGTTTCGACCCGGTTATATAGAATCAAAACCTGCCCTTCTCTCGAAAGTTCCCGCCTCACAGCGTCCGTGATAAGAGCGTCGCTCTCTTCCGTAACGTAGGTCTGGACGGGTATTCTCACTTTCGGCGGCGTGGATATGGTGCTTATATCCCTTATCCCCGAAAGCGACATATGAAGCGTTCTCGGTATGGGCGTGGCCGTCATCGTGAGCGTGTCCACGTTATCCTTCAAAAGTTTGAGTTTTTCCTTATGCTCCACGCCGAAGCGTTGCTCTTCATCGAGAATCAAAAGCCCCAAATCCTTGAACTTTACCTCCTTGTTGAACAGCGCGTGAGTGCCGACAACAAAGTCTATATCCCCGCCTATAAGCCCTTTAACGACGCTTTCCGCCTGTTTCGGGGTGCGGAATCTGTTAAGCGCGGCAACCTTTATTCCGAAGGGTGAAAACCTCTTCACCGCGGCCCTGTAATGCTGTTCGCAAAGGATTGTCGTAGGGCAAACGAGCGCAACCTGCTTGCCGTCCATAATAGCTTTGAACGCCGCCCTGAACGACACCTCCGTTTTGCCGAATCCCACGTCGCCGCAAAGAAGCCTGTCCATAACCTTGTCGCTTTCCATATCGGCTTTTATTTCGGCAATCGATTGAAGTTGGTCCTCCGTCGGCTCGAACTCGAACTTCTCGTCGAATTCCTCCGTAAACTCGTTATCGGGAGAAAAGACGAAACCTTTTTTATCCTTTCTCGCCTTATAAAGCTGTTTTAAATTTATCGTCATTTCGGCGATGGAGGCTCTGACGCGTTGTTTGATACGGTCGAACTCCTTTCCGCCGATTTTGTTAAGCGTAGGCTTATCCCCGCCGACGTACTTGGTGAGCCTGTCCATCTGGTCCACGCCGACGTAAAGCATATCTCCGCCGAGATACTGCACGGCAACGTAATCCTTACTGCCGTCCTGCGTGGTTATTCTTTGAACTCCGGTGACGTAACCAACGCCGTGAACTTCGTGCACGGCAAAATCGCCCACTTCGGGCGCTTGGAATAAATCTCCCCTCTTGCGCTTGATGCGTTTTTCGGGCTTCGAGTCGATATAAATATCGCCCGTGCCTATAACTACGAGTTTTGCCGAATGGTAAATAAAACCCGACGGGAGAAAATACGATGTTACGGCGGCGATGCCGAAACGCAAATCCGGCTCGTCAGAGCGGACGCACGGCGAACCGTGAGCAAGAATTTCATCCGCCATTTTTTCGGCGCGCAATCCGCTTCCGCAACAAAGAAGAACTTTATAACCCGAAAATTTCCAGTTCGATATATCGCGGAACAAATCGTCGGGCTTGGCGGAATACCTTGCGAGAGGCGAACAATTTACGTTGAACGTTTTGAGCGGATTGAAGAAATTAACGGCGGTGGTTATATTTTGCATCGCCACTCTCCTGAACCCGTTGAGTTTTTCGATTAACGCGTTGCTGTCGGAAAGCTGCAAAATCGTGAAATCCATAGCTCTTCCCGAGCGCGAAAGCGTCAGCGTTCTTTCCGTATGCTCCTTTATGAGTGCGGAAAGCGAATCGGAAAGCATTTTACATTCGTCGAAAACGACTACCGTTTCGGCAGGCATACGGGAAAGAATATCGCTCGTGACCGATGGCAGTATCGGCAAAATATACTGCAAGGAATCGTCCGTTACGCCCTCGTCGATTTTTTCCGATATTTCCGCGGCAATCCGCCTTGCGTCGTCCTTCACGGCGAGCGTTTTGAATTTAAGAACGGACTCGCGAAGCCTGTCCTTAATCTTTTGCCTGTCGCTTTCCTTTATGAGCGCGTCGGTTGCGGCTATTGCCGTAAAACCGCCGACTATTCTTTTTTCTTCTTTGTTCCCCTTTTGATATTCGCTTACGGTTTCAACCTCGTCGCCGAAAAAGTCCACGCGGTAAATATTGTCGCCGTTTACGGGATAAATCTCGAAAATATCCCCGCGAAGCGCGAAAGTGGCTTTATCTTCGGCAAACTCCTCCCTCTTATAGCCCATTCGCGTAAGCTTTGCGGCAAGTTCGTAAGTATCGTAAGTTTGGCCGCGTTTTATCTCTACGAACGGAATTTCCTTCGGAAAAAGCTGCAAAAGACTTTCAAAAGTGGCAACGACGTACTTCGCGCCGCGCTGAATTTTATAAATTGCGGAAAGTCTTTCGTAATACCTCGATTTTTCAAATGCCGTTTTATAAAGCAAAACGTCGTCCTTTGCGGGAAGATACACTATCTCTTCGCCCGTAAGTCCTCTTAACTCTTCAACGACTTTCGCGGCGTATAAACTATCCTTAACGAGATAAAGAAGCGGCGAATCGGTTGCGGAAGCGATATGACATTTCTCCGCAAAAGACACGCCGAAAACCGCGGAGGGATTCCCTCCGCGGACTGCTTTTACTATTTCAATTACTTCTTCGCCCGAATTTTCGGCTTTTAAATAATCTTTGAGCATTTTCGCCTTATCCGACGTATTTCGCGCCGTTATGAGCGCACATCACGTCGTCGAACTTTTTTCCGTGAATAAATTCGTCCGCGGCGCAGACGGCTTCGTTCACCGAAAATTTAAATTTCGGTTCGTCCTCTTTCTTTACGTCCGATAAAACGTAAGAAAGAATATCGTACTCGCCGCTCGGCTTCGTTCCTATCCTTATGCGCGGAAAATTCTCCGTGCCGAGTTCTTTAACGATGTTTCGCATTCCGTTATGAGTGCCGGAAGAGCCGTTTTTGCGAATACGCAACGCACCGATTTCAATATCCAAATCGTCGTAAATAACGAGAATATTTTCGCTCGGCACTTTGAAATAAGCGGAAATTTCACGGATACACTCCCCGCTTAAATTCATAAAGGTTTGCGGCTTTAAAAAAATCACTTTTTCTCCGCCCACGGTTTTCACTCCGAAAAGACCTTTGAAGCCCTTTTTATCGAATTCCACGCCGTTTTTCTCGGCGAGAAGTTCCACCGCCATAAAACCTAAATTATGCAGATTTTTAAGGTATTTTCCGCCCGGGTTACCCAACCCTGCCACGATAAACATTTATTACCCTTTAAAAGGGTTGTCGATTATTCGGCAACCCTTTCGTTCGTTTGAATTTTATTTGTCGTAAATCTCGGACATCTTCGCGTCCTTATAAACTATGTTGATAGCCTGCGCGAAAATCTTCGCAACCGAAAGAACTTCGATTTTATCGATATGCTTTTCTTCGGGAAGCGGAATAGTATCGAGAACGACGAGCTTGTTAATATGCGAATCCTGAATTCTCTGGATTGCAGGGCCGCTTAAAACGGCGTGAGTGCAACAAGCGTAAATTTCTTTCGCTCCGTTTTTGTAAAGAGCCTCCGCACCCTGACAAATCGTTCCGGCCGTGTCTATCATATCGTCGACCATAAGGCATCTCTTGCCCTTTACGTCGCCGATTATGTTCATAACTTCAACCTGATTGGCCTTGGGACGGCGTTTATCTACGATAGCCATCGGGCAATTAAGTTTTGCCGCGACGTTTCTCGCTCTCGAAACCGAACCGACGTCGGGAGATACGACGACGAAATCGTCGTCAACGTATTTCTGGAAATACTTGTAAAGGATAGGTCCGCCGACCAAATGGTCTACGGGAATATCGAAAAAGCCCTGAATCTGATTTGCGTGAAGGTCCATCGTGAGGACTCTGTCCGCACCGGCGGAAGTGATAATATCCGCAACGAGTTTTGCCGTGATGGGGTCTCTCGCCTTTGCTTTTCTGTCCTGACGAGCGTAACCGAAATAAGGGATTACCGCCGTAATTCTTCCTGCGGACGCCCTACGAAGCGCGTCAATCATAATGAGAAGCTCCATAAGGTTTTCGTTGACGGGAGTGCAAGTGGATTGAATGATGAATACGTCCCTTCCTCTCACCGATTCTCCGAGATGAACGCTCGTTTCGCCATCGGAAAAGTGCCCGACTTCAACGTCGCTCAAAGGAATTTTAAGCTCCTTGGCGATTGCCTCGGCAAGCTGCAAATTGGAATTGCCTGCAAAAAGTTTTATCTCCGTGCTGTGTGTTATCATTGCTTCCTCCAAAATAAAGCGCGTTTAGCGCATTTCAAACCCAAGTTTTTCCTTATGACGCTCGTATACCGAAGAACGCCCGTCAATATTTCGTTTTATTCTACGCGGCCGACGTTGCGCAACCGATTTCGCAACCGACGTTGCGCGGCCGATATTATTCGGCCGTTATTATGCGACCGTTATTATGCGGCCGACCGTCACCGGCTTATATTATATAAAATCCTGCCGATTTTAGCAAGTAAAAAACGGGGGCGTTCGACATTTTTATAACCTTTATTTACTTTCTCGGAGGGCTTTTACTTACGACGGGTTTTGAAAAAGGTTTTTATCTTTTCCGAACATTCCTTTTCCATAACCCCGCCCTCGAATTCCGTGACGTGATTAAGCCCGCTTTCCGAAAGAATATGAAATTTGCTTTCCACGCCGCCGCCCTTCGGTTCGTACGCCCCGAAATAGGCTTTTTTTATGCGCGCGCTCGCTATCGCCCCCGCACACATCGCGCAAGGCTCTAACGTGACGTAAATTTCGTAATCTTCAAGCCGCCAGTCTTTGAGCTTTTTGCACGCTTTTTCTATGGCGAGAACTTCCGCGTGGGCGGTTGCAAGCCTCTTCGTTTGTTTGAGATTGTGCGCCCTCGCAACGATTTTTCCGTCCTTAACGATTACGCAACCTATCGGAACTTCTTCTTTTCGTTCAGCTTTGTCGGCTTCTTTCAGGGCTACGCTCATAAATTTTTCTTTTTCGGTTTCCATATCTCCTCTTTGTGGCGCTCTTTATTTACGATACTCCGCGCCGCCGTGCGGTTTTTTATTTATGATACTCCGCGCCGGCGATTATCGTAAAAGCCCTGTAAATTTGCTCGGCAAGCATAACCCTTGCGAGCGTGTGCGGAAAAGTCATCGCCGAAAACGATATTTTATCCTTACAGGCGTCCTTTATCCTTTTTTCAATCCCGTAACTTCCGCCGATTATAAAAGTAATTTCGCCCGTGCCTCTATCGATTTTATCCTTTATAAAAGTCGCAAATTCCTCGGACGAAAACTTTTTTTCCTCGATTGCAAGACAAACGGGAAGCCCTTTTACGGATTTTTCTATTCTTTCGCCCTCGGCGGCAAGAATTTTCTCTATTGCCGCAGGCGTGGCTTTTTCGTAATTTTCTTCCTTAACTTCCACGACCGAAAACTCGCAAAAACGGGTGAGCCGTTTGGAATATTCCGCAATCGCTTCCGAAAAGTATTTTTCCTTCACTTTGCCCACGGCGACTATTCTTATTTTTATCATAACAAAAGCCCCGAAATCCACATAAGCGCAAGCCGCAACGCCTATCGCCGAATAAACGAAAAAAGTTTTATAATCGTATCCGTACTCCGTTTTTCCCGCTTTAACCTTGCCTTTAAGCGTTAAATACAGGAATAAAACGAGGCACGCAAGCCCGAAAATCAAAGAAACGATTAACCAAACGCCTGAAAACCCGCTAAAAGACGGGAAAGCGTAAGCAAGAACGACTATTACCAGATTGTTAAGAAAATGCGCAAAAACGGTTGGAAGAACCGAACCCGAATCGAGCGCAAGCAAGCAAAAACAAAAACCCACGACAAACTGGTAAGGCGTTTGCGCGGGATTCATATGAAACAAGGAAAAGTATGCGCCGCAAATCAACGCGGCGAAAAGCCTGCCCGCGGGGGCTAAACTGCGCGTTAATATTCCCCTGAAAAACGCCTCCTCGAATACCGCCGGAAGCAAACAAACCGTTAAAATCGTCAAAACGAAATTCCCTGCGGAAAAACTCGGCAAAGTCGTTTCCGTATATTTATAACCAAAGCATTTCACAAGGAAATCGATGAACAATCCGTTGAGCGAGGAAAGCCCGAAAAACGACGCCGCTATAAGCAATAACGCGTAAAGAAAATATTTCGGCTCGGTTTTTTCCACCCTGCAAGCCTCTTTTACGGGGCAACCGAACGCCTTGCAGAAAACGAGCCCCGAAACGGCTATCGCAAGCGGCGTTACGCAACTGCTTAAAAACCTGTAAGCGTCGGTTTTGGAAAACCGTTCCGCGGCGGCCGTTCCGCCGGAGGCGATTTGCACGACGAACGCGAAAACCGTTACGAATAAGAGTATTACGACGATTGCAACCGAAAAATACGCCGAGCCGAAACCGACGAGGGTGAATTTTGCGTTCGTTCTTTTTGCGTTGTTTTTATCTCGTTCGTTCATATCATTCGCTCCGTAATGCCTTAACAGGGTCTTTTTTGCTTGCGAGAAGTGACGGGATAAGCCCCGCGGCTATCGTTACGACAACCGACGAAACGAGAACGGCGAGAGCCTGCAAAGGCGACAACAAAACGAGCGCGCTTATGCCCGTTACGCCTTTGACGACGATATTAAGCGGAATTTCCGCTATCAGCGTAAGCACGAGCCCGATAACTCCGGCTATCGCGCCTATCATTCCCGTTTCGGTTACGAACAGCCTCACGACGTCCTTTTTTCTTGCTCCTACCGCCCTTAAAACGCCTATTTCTTTCGTCCTTTCGATAACCGAAACGTAAGTTATTATGCCTATCATCATTGCCGAAACGACGAGCGAAACCGACGTGAGAATAAGCAAAACGGAGATAATTCCGCTCACCATAATTCTCACCAGCCCCATAGCTATGCCGACGTTATCGACGTAATATATTTTTTCGTTTTCCGCCTTACCCTCGTTATAACCGTTCAGAACGGAAAGAAGATAATCCTTATCCTCCAAAGTGTTAGGGTAAAAATTGATTCTCGTGGGAAGTTCCGCATAACCGAGATTTTCGAGAGCGGTGGTTTTATTTTCAATATTCACGCCCGTGACGACGCTCGTTTCGTTTGCCATTTGGCTTTTAACGACCTCGGAAGACGCGGCGTTTTCGATGATGAAATCGTTCAACGCGCTCGTGTAGCATATCGGCGAAAACAACATTCCGTACTGCGTGTCGTCGCGAAGTTTGGCAATGCAGGTGATTTTAAGCTCGTAATTTCGCTTATTCTCGTCGTAAGGGCTTTCGTCGTAACACTTTAAGTCCTTTAACCCCACGCCGATAAGCGATTCGAGCTTTTCCACGACGTCTGCTCCGAGCATTTTTTTCAATTCGTTCAACGCGGCGTAACCTCTCGTTCCGTTACCCGCGCCGACGTTATTCCATTTTTTGTTTTCATTTTTCCCGTTTCCGACGTAATCGAGCTTGTTTACGTAGTTTTCGAGAGCGATTGCTTTCGCCGTGAAGGTTTCGTTTTCGTTCTTAACGTACATATCGTCGTTTAAAACGAGGTGAAACTTGCCCATATCGGACTCTTCGCCGAGAATCGTTTCGTAATCGTATCCGGCAAGTCCGTCGCCCGAAATTTTATCGTAAATCGGGGCGTAAACGTCAATAAAGTAAGCCGCAAGGTCGGTATCCGCAATTCTTCCGTTTTTATCCACGACGAGCATAAGTTCGTTGCTCTTCGTCGGATAAGAACCCGCGACTATTTCATATTGCTCCTCAACGATTTTCGGGTTTTCGGGCAGACAAGTCCATTTGTCCGCTGTCGGCGCGAAAACGTTTATCGGATATTTGATTGAATTATTTGAGTAAATAGGAGCTTTAACCGTTTTGTAAACGTTTTTCTTAACGTTTTTTTCAAACGAATAACTTGCCTTCGACGCGTCCACGTTTTTCCTGACGTATTCCACGTATTCTTCCGTTATCGGATTTTTCGAGGAATCGGCGCGAGAGAGAGCCTCTTTCAACGAACTCTTTACGGCTATAAATTTCTTTTCGTAATCGAAAGAGTTTTCTCCGTCCACGAAATAAGTGGAGAAAAAGCCGTTTACAAACGCGGAATAATCGGTAACGCTCCTGTTGCTTACGGTGACGGGAACTGCGCTCATCGCGTCTTTTTGAATTTTATTGACGAAAGAGTTTATCCCGCTCGTGCAGGCGATTACGAGCGAAATTCCGAAAACCGAAACCGCCGCCGCAATCGACGTGAGCAGCGTTCTCATCTTCTTCCCGACGAGGTTTTTCAGGCTCAATTTTGCCGCAAGCGAATAAGGCATAAACGAGTGTTTTTGCTTTTTCGGCTTTGCGACCTCCTCCGTTTTTTCGCTATACGGCGCGGAATCGGACACGACTTGTCCGTCCTTCATTTTTATCGTTCTCGTAGCGTATTTTTCGGCAAGTTCGGCGTTGTGAGTTACCGTGACGACGAGCCTGTCGCGGGAAATTTCCTTTAAAAGGTCCATTATAAGCACGCTGTTTTTGCTGTCCAGCGCGCCGGTCGGCTCGTCCGCAAGAATCATTTTGGGATTGTTTACAATCGCCCTCGCAATCGCCACCCTTTGCATTTCGCCGCCGGAAAGCTGCGAAGGTTTTTTCCTTAAATGCTCCGAAAGCCCGACTTTGCAAAGCGCTTCAACCGCGCGTTTTTTGCGTTCCTCGCCCGTTATTCCGCCAATCGTAAGCGCGGTTTCCACGTTTTCGAGAACCGTTTGATGCGGAATGAGATTGTAACTTTGAAACACGAAGCCGACGAGTTGCGACCTGTAAGTGTCCCAGTCCTCTTCCGAAAAATCCTTCGTGGATTTTCCGCCGATAAACAAATTGCCGTCGTCATATCGGTCAAGCCCGCCGATTACGTTCAGAAGCGTGGTTTTCCCGCAGCCCGACGGGCCTAAAACGCACACGAATTCCGAGCTCCGAAAATCAACCGAAACTCCTTTTAACGCCTCGGTTTTTCTATCGTCGAACTTATATATTTTTTTTACGTCGACAAGTTTTATCATTCCGAAGTTTTCTCCGATTCAATATATTCTTCGTAAAGTTCCGCAGCCTCGTTTTCCCGCGGCTCTCTTTCCGCAAAAAAGGCGTTTGCGGCGTACGCTTTGTAAAAGACGTACTCCATTCCGCCCACGACTTTAACGCCGACCGCCGAAGCCGCCGCCGCAAGTTCCGTCTGCCCGTTGCAAACGGCAAAATCCACGACTGCTTTCGTCTTGGGAATAACGCTCTCGTCTATCGGCAAAACTCCCGTTTTTCCGCCCGAACCGTACGTCGTGGCGTTTACGATAAGTTCGTATTCCGCGTCCTCGGAAATTTCGGTTAAGATAACCGTTTCCTCGCCCATTCTCTTTTTTATCTCGAAAATATTTTTTCCGTCAGGGTCGTAAACCTCTACGTTCGCCTTTTTCTCGACGAGCGATTCGACGGCGTTTTTAGCCCGAAAATCCGAACCGATAACGAGAACTCTCTTGTTTTCCGTTTCCGCCTGAATTTTTTTCACGGCCGCCGAAAGCGCGAATTCGTCCGTCGCCACGCCCTCCGAACCTTTAAGCGCGTCCGCCGATTTGGTCAGTTTTGCAACGCCGCTGAATTTAATCGCTCTTTTCGTCGCTTCCGGAGCAAGTTCGCGGCACGCCTCAATGCCGTCGAAATCCTTTATTTCGGCGGAAAGTTTCTTCGCCGCGCGGGCTTCTTTAACCGCATAGGAATAGTTTCCCGCTCCGAATTTATCGAACAAAAACGCGTTGACCGCGGATATATCGGGAATCGTCGAACGCTTGCAAACGTAAGCGAAGGCGTTTTCGGAAAGAGAATCGAAAAAGTCGGGATACTTCGCCGTAACCGTCGTTTCTTCCTCTATCTCTCCGCCGTCCTCCGAAACTGCAAGAGCTATCGAAGCCGCCATTCCGACGTAAGCGGAATTTTCGCACTTGAAGTTTCCGCCGCAATATTTTTCAACGCCGGTTATCGCTATTCCTCTCGCTTTCGGCGAATCAAATCTCCTGCTTTGCCCGCCGACGGAGCGTATCATTTTCGATATTTCGTCGTACAAATGCTCGTCTAAATCTTTCATCGCCGCGTGCTCGGCAACGACGCTTTCGCCTCTCGCCATACCCATAACCACGGCGAGCGCGGGAAGCTCGTCAACCACCGAATAAGCCTCCTCGTCCGTTACGAGAATAGCCTTTAAATCGCTTTTTTCGGCGATAACGTCCGCAATCGGCTCGCCGCAAAGCATTCTTCTGTTGATTATTTTTATCTTTGCGCCCATTCGCCTGAAAAGTTGAAGAACGCGCGTTCTCGTCGGGTTCACTCCGACGTTTCTGCATTCCGTTCTGCCGCTTAACAGACCTTGCGCAAGGAAATATACCGCCTCGGTGAAATCCCCGCAAACGTAAAGCTTTTTACCCTTTATCTCGCTCTCTTTCAAATCTACCGTATTGTTTTCGGCGTCCGTCGTTATGTCCGCACCCATTTCTTTGAGAAGAATTTCCATATGATTGCGCGAACGAGTTCCCTCTTTTATCGTCGCGCGGACTTTTCCCGTCAGCGCGCAAAGAAGAATCGACGATTTTATCTGGGAGCTGCCTATCGGCAGGAAGTAATCTATGGGGCGCACGGTTTCGCCTTCGACGAGAATGGGCGGCACGCTGTAATTTTTAAGCGCGACCGTAGCCCCCATCGTTTCAAGCGGCTCTTTAACGCTCCTCATCGGCCTTTGACATAGCCATTTGTCGCCCGTAAGTTCTATTCTTATTCCGCTTCCCGCGGCGATTCCGCATAAAAATCTCATAACGGTTTCGCTGCGCTCGCAATCGAACCTGCCGCCGCTCGCAAGCGTTTTGGGCGGTTTTATTTCAACCACGCCGTTTTTTATCTTTACTTTTGCCCCGAGCTTTTTTATACACGAAATCGCCGTGCGCGAATTGTCGTTAAGGCACGGATTGATGACGTAAGTTTTACCTTTCGCTATACAGCCGAGTATAAGAGCCCTGTGAGTTATCGACGGGTCGGGCGAAACCGCGTACCGCGCGAAAACGTTTTCTTTGGAATTGATTCTCATAAGTTTATTCTATATCCAATGCAGCTTTGATTTCTTTCATTTTGCTTCTCGCTTCCTCGTAGCCTATATCGTACATTTCGTTGAGTCGCATTATATCCGCGCCCGAATAACGCTTTAAATCGGGAGCGAGCATAAAATCCGAAAATTTATACCCTTGTTCGCTTTTTTTGCCGAGTTTAACGCCGTTTTCGGGATATAAGTCGTCCAAGGCGCGTTTTATATTCTGGTTTGTGTCGGTATCCGCTCCGAGGTCTATGCCGAGGATTTTTTCCGCGCCGAGAGCCTTAACCGCGTCCGACGGAACGCTGTTCACGTAAGCTCCGTCCACCAAGGTTCTTCCGTCCCTTAAAACGGGGCGGAATGCGGGAGGTATCGCACTCGACGCCGCAATCGCCGTGGACACGTCGCCATAACCCATAACAACCTCTTCGCCGGTATATAGGTCGGTTGCGATTGCCCTGAAAGGCTTTACCAAATCGTCGAAATAAGCCCCGCCGGTCACCCTGCGCATTATGCCCGTAAGCCCCGTTCCGCCGAGAAAAAACAGCAAAACGTTCTGCGGGTCGCTAACGCCGAGCGAATCCTTTAACCGAAGCATATCCCCAACGGTGTAACCCTTCGCGTAAAGCGCGCCTATGACGCTGCCGATGCTTGCGCCCGACACGACGTCGAATTCTATATTTTCCTCTTCCAGAGCTTTGAGCGCGCCGAGAAGAGCCATTCCCTTCGCTCCGCCGCTTCCCAAAGCGATTCCGAGTTTTCGTTTTCTTTTCGTTGCCATACTTTTAGTATCCGAAAAAATATTGGTTTTATTACGTTTTGCCCTATCGCTTATTTCGACGCCCGCCGAAAAAAGTTTCACAACTTGCGGCAAAGCTCGCCGATTAAGCCGACGTATTTTTCCGCGGCGACGCACGCGAGTTTGTTATAATCCTCCGCGCCGCCTTCGCCGTCCGAAACGGCTTTTATTATCAGACACGGTTTATCCGAGTTTTTGCAGGTAAGCAAAACGCCCGCGCTTTCCATTTCGCACACCGACGCGCCGAACGTTTTCCTTAAATATTCCTTTTCCGCGCTGTCCGCCACGAACTTATCCGCCGAAGCGCAAATAACTTCCGGCAACTTACCGCCCGAAACGTCCCTCGCCTTTTCGAGAAGTTTTTCGTCGCACGGGATAACCGCGCTGTCGAACTGCTCGTACCTTCCTACTTCCACGTTATCGACGGCGGAAGTGTCGAAAGCGTAATGTACGACGCCTTTTATAAGAGCGACCTTTTCAACGCCTATATCTTTCGTTAGGCTTCCGCAAATTCCGAAGTTTATAACAATATCGGGGTTGTAAGCGGTGATAAGATATTGCGTTGCCGCCGCCGCGAAAATTTCGCCCACTCCGGATTTTACGCATATCGCTTCCGTTTCGCCAATGCAAAATTTGAGAACGTGAAACGCGCCCGATTTTTCTTCTTTTATCTCAACGGTCTGCCCCTTCAAAAAAGCCGTAAGCTCTTTTTCCAGCGCGACTATCATTCCGATTCTTTTCATCTGTCACCTTTTTTCGGTTTTTTTTATAATATATCGTATGAATAAATCCTTATCTAGGTTAAATAAGCCCTTATATCGTATGAACGAGCGTGCCTTGCGGATACTCGTAGCAAATCCCCGACCTCCCGAAACGTATCTGAAAGCGTTGGATTCGGTTTCTATGAGCTACGATTGCTCCCTTCTCCCCGCCGATTTATCGATTTACGACGGCCTTCTTTTAACGGGAGGCGGCGACGTTTTGCCCGCTTATTACGAAGGCGATACGCCGTCGTCCGACGTGAATTTCGTAAAAGATAAACTCGAATTCGATTTACTCCGCTATTTCACGGAAAAACGATTGCCCGTTCTTGCGATTTGCAGGGGATTTCAGCTTGTAAACGTGTTTTTCGGCGGAACGCTCAAATGCGTGAACGGGCATATGCGCAACGACGATAATCGCCATTCCGTTTCCTCTCGCGAAAAGCCGTTCGGAATTTTTTCCGAGGTGAACTCCTCGCACAATCAAGCCGTGGACGCCGTTCCCGAAAACGCCGAAATAATTGCCGTTGCGCCCGATTTAACGATTGAAGCAGCGATATATTCCGAAAACGTTTTTTGTTTTCAATTCCACCCGGAAAGAATGTCCGACGGAATAACCGAAAGAGTTTTCGGCGTTTTTGCCGATTGCGTAAAAAAGCGATTAACCGCTTCTTCGTAAAACCGATTCGTCCGTCGTTTTGTCCGTTTTTCCGCAAACCAGAATCGTTTAACGCGCGGACTATTACTCTACGTTTACGCGCTGTTCGTTTAACGTTTAACAAACGGTTCGTTTATTGCGCTGACTATTTATTCTTACTGCTTTCTCGCAAGTTTAATCCACTCGGGAACTCTCTTCACAAACTCCGCGTTATCGTGGCATTTTGCCATCATATCGAGCACGTTTTCGCTTGCGTTCCTATCCTCTGCGAGAAGCCTGCGAAGCGAATACGCGCAGTCCAACTCGGCTTTCGATAAAAGCAATTCGTCCTTTCTCGTTCCCGATTTGTATAAATCTATCGCGGGGAAAATTCTGCGTTCGGAAAGCTGACGCGAAAGCATAAGCTCCATATTTCCCGTTCCTTTGAACTCCTCGTAAATAACGACGTCCATTCTGCTGCCCGTTT
>CALDMH010000030.1 GCA_937915565.1 uncultured Clostridia bacterium
ATTGGAGCAAACACCTTGTTTAAAACACCGTCTTTGGCGACTTCGCCCGTTGCTTTAACTATATCGACGCCTAACGTGTCGTTTACCAAACCAATGGCATTTTTCACTTTTTCCGCATTTCTTTCCGCACCTGTTTTTCCCGTTAAAAGCTTGGTTGCTTCGGAGAGAAAAAGATGCAATTCTTTTTTAGATTCAAACGAAAAATTCTTTTCTCCCGTTTTAAAATAAATTTCAACCTCCCTGTCTTTTGGTTTAATTTGCGGAATTCCTTCGTAAATTTTTATTTCGTTCACGGGGTATAGTTCTTTCGTTACGGCGTTTTCGCCGAAAGGGTTTATACCGACGGATATAAAGACGATATTTATATTTGTAAGAATCAAATTTGTCTTTTTATCATTCGCTAAAACCGTTCCTTTATATAGTACGACTTCATCCTCTCTTAATAAATAATTCTCCATAAACTCTCCTTTCTGTTTTCTTCTTGTCAGTGTGTGTTTATTACGCGAAAACGTCGCTTCGAATAAATAAATCCATTATAGCATATATATTTCGTTTTGTGACGTATTTGTTCTAATATTTTTTGTTTTTTTGTCGTTTAAGTAAATCCGAGTGATGTTTTGCGGTTTGTATTCGCAAGTAATTAAGAGTAAAAAGCGCGGCTATAAGTCGATTATTCGGGGTTTTTCCGTTTAATAGACGATAAAAGCCGAAGCGGAGAGCTTCGGCTTGAACAATGGCAAAATTGCCTATGATTACCTTTAAAAGGGCAATTTTTTAATAAAGTTTGATTTTTTCTTCGACGTAAGCGGCAAGGTCTTTAATCGGCAAACGGATTTGTTCCATAGTATCTCTGTCGCGGACGGTCACGGTTTCGTTTTCGAGAGTGTCGAAGTCCACGGTCACGCAGAAAGGCGTTCCGATTTCGTCCTGACGGCGATACCTTTTACCGATAGAACCCGCGTCGTCGTAAGAGCACATAAAGTGACGGGAAAGTTCCTTGTAAATTTCTTTCGCCTTGTCGCCGAGTTCTTTCTTTTGCAAGGGAAGAACGGCAACCTTGTAAGCGGCAAGGGCGGGGTGGAAGTGCATAACCACTCTCGTTTCGCCGTCGTCGAGTTTTTCCTCGTCGTAAGCCTCGGAAAGAACGGCGAGCATAAGTCTGTCCGCGCCGATTGAATATTCCACGACGAACGGAACGTATTTTTCGCCCGTAATCGGGTCGACGTAAAGCATACTCTTGCCCGAATATTCCTGATGGCGTGAAAGGTCGTAATTGGTTCTGTTGTGAATTCCGTTAAGTTCCGACCAGCCGATGGGGAAGAGATACTGAATGTCGCAAGCGCATTTTGCATAGTGCGCGAGTTTTTCGTGGTCCTTGAAACGAAGGTGTTCGGGGGCGAAGTTAAGCGAAACGAGGAAGTCGAAAGCGGCTTTCTTGAATTTTTCGTAATATTCTATATCCGTACCTTCTTTGCAGAACCATTGATGTTCCATCTGCTCGAACTCTATCGTCCTGAAAATGAAGTTTCCGGGGGTGATTTCGTTCCTGAACGCCTTGCCTATCTGGGCTATTCCGAAGGGAACTTTGGCTCTCGTCGAACGCTGAACGTTCTGGAAGTTTACGAATTCGCCTTGCGCCGTTTCGGGGCGGAGGTAAATTTTGTTCTGGCTGTCCTCGGTGACGCCTCTCGAAGTTTCAAACATAAGGTTGAAGTTTCTTATGGGCGTCCAGTTGAATTTGCCGCAAACGGGGCATTTGATTTGATGCTCGTCGATATACGCCTGCATTTCTTCCTGCGTCATCGCGTCGACGTCCACCGTACCTTTGGAGTAATTCTCGATAAGGTTATCCGCACGCTGACGGTTTCTGCATTCCTTACAGTCCATTTTCGGGTCCGAAAAGCTGGCGGTGTGGCCGGAAGCCTCCCAAACTCTGCTGTTCATAAGAATAGCCGCGTCCACGCCGTAAGAATTTTCGCTCTCCTGAACGAATTTTTTCCACCAGGCGCGTTTGATATTGTTCTTTATTTCAACGCCCACCGGGCCGTAATCCCAAGTGTTGCCCATTCCGCCGTAAATATCGCTGCCGGGGAAGATAATTCCTCTCGACTTGCAAAGATTGACGAGTTTTTCCATCGTGACGGCTCTTTTTTCTTCCATAAGTTTACCTCTTTAACGTTCGGGACGATAAAAATCTATCCGCTTAAATACTCATTTATTTTATGCCATACGGGGCTTAAAGTCAAGCGGAATTGAGGGAAATCGAGCGAAAAGAATATAATTGACGAAAAACCGAAGCAAAACCCGTTCAAAACGCTTTTAAAATTCGGGATATTGTGTTAAAATATACGAAACGAACGAATATTGCTTAAAAAGGTTTCGGGGCGAGCGTTTCCGAACCCGACGGAGAATAAAAATGGAAGCGAAAAACTTTATCGAAGAAATCATAAACGACGAACTCGAAAGCGGCAAAGTCACGACCGTCCACACGAGATTTCCGCCCGAGCCTAACGGCTATCTTCACATCGGGCACGCAAAGTCGCTTTGCCTCAACTTCGGCACGGCTCAAAAATACGGCGGCCTTTGCAACCTTTTCTTCGACGACACCAATCCTTCCAAGGAAAAAACGGAGTACGTCGAAGCAATTAAGGCCGACATCGAGTGGCTGGGCTTCAAATGGTATGAAATTCATTACGCTTCGGACTTTTTCGACGTTATTTACGAAAAGGCCGTTAAGCTTATAAAGGACGGAAAAGCCTTCGTTTGCGACCTTTCCGCCGAAGAGATAAGCAAAACCCGCGGAACTCTCACCGAACCCGGGAAGGAAAGCCCTTACCGCAACAGGACGATTGAAGAAAACCTCGAACTTTTCGAGGGAATGAGGGCGGGCAAATACGCCGACGGCGAAAAGGTTTTAAGGGCTAAAATAGATATGGCTTCGCCCAACATCAACCTGAGAGATCCCGTTATTTACAGGGTTTTGAGGGCGACTCATCACAGAACGGGCGATAAATGGTGCATTTATCCTATGTACGATTTCGCGCATCCGATATGCGATTCTATGCAAGGCGTAACTCATTCGCTTTGCACGCTCGAATTCGAGGACCATCGCCCGCTTTATAACTGGGTTGTGGAGAACACGGGAGTGGAGCATAAGCCGAGGCAGATAGAATTCGCAAGGCTTAACATAACGAACACCGTGATGAGCAAGCGTTATCTTAAAAAACTCGTGGAGGATAAGGCCGTTACGGGTTGGGACGACCCGAGAATGCCCACGCTCACGGGGCTTCGCGCAAGGGGAGTTCCTGCCGAGGCTTTGAAGAATTTCTGCGAGGCGATAGGCGTTTGCAAAGCTAATTCCGAAATAGAAGTTTCCTATTTCGAGCATTTCATAAGAGATTATCTCAATCAGCACGCGGAAAGGGCTATGGCCGTGTTCGAGCCGATAAAGGTTACGATAACCAACTTCCCCGAAACTTCGGAAGAAGAGGATTTTGAAATAAATCCCAACGAGGAAACCGCGGGAACGAGAAAAATCTCGATTTCCAAGCATATTTACATCGATTCCGAGGATTTCGCGCTCGTTCCGCCGCCGAAGTATTTCCGTCTTAAAAAGGACGGGTACGTCAGGCTTAAAAACGCGTATATAATCAAGTGCGACGACGTGAAGCTTAAAGACGACGGAAGCGTTGAAGAACTTTTCTGCTCTTACGTTCCGGAATCGAGAAGCGGAAACGACACGAGCGGAATCAAGGTTAAAGGCGTAATTCACTGGGTGAACGCCGAAAACGCCGTCGATTGCGAGATAAGAAAGTACGATTATCTCCTTAAAGACGCCGCGTACCCGGGGCAGGATTTCTCCGAGAGAATGAATTACGACAGCGTTCACGTTTTCCGTGGCAAAGCCGAACCTTATCTCGAAAAGGCGGCGGAGGGGACGACCTTCCAGCTTATGAGAAAGGGTTATTACAAGAAGAAAACCGAAAACGGAAAGCTCGTTTTATCCGAAGTCGTTTCTCTTAAAGACGGCTATAAACCGCAAAATTGATTTAAAAGGATAAAATTTTAAAATTGTATTGACAATTTCGGAATTATCTATTATAATAGGCGTATAAATTAGAATGGGGTCGGTATTATGTATTTCATCGTCGACGGACTGTTGATAGGAATCTTCATTCTCGCGCTGTGGTCAAGCATACGGCGCGGGCTTTCGGGGCATTTCTTTTTCGGGATAATAAGGACGATTATAGGTATTGCCGCCGGAGCGGGATTGGCGTTCGGCGTGTATATGCTTATGAAGCATTTCTCGTGGATAGAATATATGACGGAAGGCGTTATAACCTTCTTCGGAGAGCTTAAATGGGGCATTATTCCGAGCGATATGTTCAGAATGGTTATGAGCGTGATTGCTTTCCTTCCTTTCGGAGTTCTTTTCTTCGTCGTTGGTTATCTTATCGGCGTTAAAGGAATTTGCGGGCTTATCAAGCTTATTTTCCTTCCCCTTTTCGCGCTTCGCAAAAACACGAAGGTCGTAAGAATTATCGACAACGTTCTCGGCACGATTTTAAACCTCGCGCTTTACAGCGTTTTGGTTTTCGGCATATTCGGTTTCGTTTACGTCTTTAATTACGACGCGAACGACGTTCCGCAGGCGGAAGTTTCCACCATCGCTATGGCAACTCCCGCTAACGGCGAAGACCCGAAAATTCTTGCCCGCACCATCAACAACGTCACCACGCCGATTTTAGGCGGGCTTCACGAAAGCTTTTCTGCTGCACCGATTGGGCACGTTCTTTACGAGAACAATCCCCTTTTCTGGTACAGAGATTCAAAAACCGGCGAAGGAGTTTACGCTCTTATTCATAAGGCGTTGATAGATAAAAAGTAATTTTTGCTTAATTCTTATTTAATTTTTGTTTAATTTCGGCCGCGAATTTTCAACGAAAATTCGCGGCCTTATTTATATATTAGGTTGTAGAAAAGTCGGCATATATCCGTCTGAATTTTAAACGCAAGCCGCAAGCCGTAAGCCGCCGCCCGAAAAATTTTCGGGCGGCGGCTTTAACCTTTACCTGCAAGATTTCCGCAATCGAGTTTAATTTTTAACGGCTTAATTTCCGCAATCGGCCTTAACTTTATCGGCGCGATTTCCTCGCTCGGTTAATTTTCTCACTCGGCAAAAAACTTAAAAAATTTTTGTTCAAACCGTTGACAAACGAGAAATAAGTGAATATAATTATACTAACGAATGTTAGTTAGTATGATAGTTTAAAATAAAAATAAATGCCAAGCGGTTGAGGCGGGAAGCTTTTATTTTTAGAGGGCGAGGGCGTTAAATGAAGCAGGACAATACGAAACAAAAAATTTTGGACACGGCTTTGAAACTCTTTTCGGAGCAGGGTTACGATGCGGTCGGCGTTGCGGAAATCGCCGAAGCCGTCGGAATAAAAGCTCCGTCGCTTTACAATCATTTCCATAGCAAGCAAGCGATTTTCGACGCTATCGTCGAATCCACGGCCTTGCAGTATGAAAAGGATACGGATAAACTCGCCGTTCACGTTCAAAGCGCGGAAAAGGACGCGCCTTTTTTCAGCGAAATAAGCGAGGCGTCGCTTTTTGAAAAGGTGCGGGAAATTTTCGAGTATTCCCTGCATAACGAAACCATTAGTCGTTTTCGTAAAATGATGACTATCGAGCAATTCCGCTCGAAGGAGCTCGGCGAACTTTACACCCGTCGTTTTGTGGAAAGGCTGACGAATTATCACGCAAAGATTTTCAAAAGCCTGTTCGAGCGCGGGGAAATTTGCGGTGAAAATGCGGACGCGCTTGCTCTTACGTACGTTTCGCCGATTATAACGCTTATCGGCATTTGCGACCGCGAGCCGGAAAGGGAAGCGGAGTGTCTCGATAAGCTTAAAGCGCACGTCGGGTTGTTTTATAAGTTCGTTCATTCTTCAACGCTCGGGTAAACGACGGTTTTGTGAGCGTAGCGTTTTTTGTGATTACGACGGTATTTTAAATCCACGGTATTATAAGCCTTGACGATATTTTAAAAGAAGGTAATAAAATGAAAAGAACTTTGCTTCAAAAATTAGGTTTGGTCGGCGTGTTAAGCTTCGTTTCTTACGCCGCCGCCGTAATATTCGCGCCGCTCGCTTATCCGGGTTACGATTGGCTTTCGCAAGCGGTAAGCGATTTAAGCGCGGCAAATGCGCCGTCGTTGGGGTTATGGAATCAACTCAGTGCGTTTTATAACGTTTGCGAAGTGGTTTGCGTAACCGTAGTTTGCGTCGGCATCGGCGGGCAAAAATCACGGCTTCTGCGCGCGGGCGTTTACTCGTTTGCGGTTATGGAGTGGCTCTCCGCCGTGGGCTATCGGGCGTTTCCGCTTTCAAACAGCGGTTACGACGCTACGTTTCAGGACGTTATGCATATGATAATCACGGCTTTCGTGGTGTTTTTGTCCATCGTTTCGCTCGTTTTGATAATAATTGCGGGCGTAAAAAGCAAAAGTTGTCGGTCTTACGGGATTTGCGCGGCCGTTGCGCTCGGAATGATGCTTATAGGCGCGCTCGGTACGGCCGTAGTTCCCAAGGCGTATTTCGGGGTTGCGGAGCGTTTCAGCGTTTTTGCGGCGACGGGATTCAACGCCGCGCTCGGCCTGCATTTGTTTTTTAACGCCGACTTTAATTCAAATTCCAATGCCGGCAAAAGGAGAAATATGCGATGAGAAGTAAAATTTATCCCCGTCCTCACGATAAACAAATCGTTTATTTAAAGGACGTGGTGACGAACCCGAATATAGAGGTCGGCGAGTACACGATTTATAACGATTTCGTCCGCGACCCGCGCGACTTTGAGAAAAACAACGTGCTTTATCATTACCCGATTAACGGCGACAAATTCAAAATCGGCAAATTTTGCTCGATTGCCTGCGGCGCGAAATTTTTGTTTACGAGCGGAAATCACTCGATGAAATCGCTTTCTACTTACACTTTCCCCATATTTTTCGACGAGTGGGGGCTTGACGCGAAGAATATCCGCGACGCGTGGGATAATAAAGGCGATATAGTAATCGGGAACGACGTGTGGATAGGTTACGAAGCGGTGATTATGTCCGGGGTGAAAATCGGAGACGGCGCGATTATAGGTACGCGCGCGGTGGTGACGAAGGACGTTCCGCCATACGCCGTCGTGGGCGGCGTTCCGGCAAAAATCATTCGCCGCAGGTTCGACGACGCGACTATCGAAAAACTCGAAGCGTTGCGTTGGTGGGATTGGAACGAGGATAAAATTAAGCGCAATATCGCCGCGATTCGGTCGGGCGATATTGAAACTTTGGAAGAATAATATCGACTTTAAACGAGGTAATTATGAAAATATCGATTAAAGAACATTTGCCGTTTTCAGCGTTTGCGATTGCGGTTTTGGTAATTTTTTACGGAATTTACTTTGCGAAAATGCTTATTCAACGCAGTCACGGTAT
Source organism: uncultured Clostridia bacterium (assembly GCA_937915565.1). Lineage (GTDB taxonomy): Bacteria > Bacillota > Clostridia > Christensenellales > Borkfalkiaceae > UBA10281. Next base: position 7,487 of record CALDMH010000030.1, read on the forward strand.
AAAAACGAGCCAGATAGGGCGGAGAAAAGAGAAATCTATTCACACGGTGGAACTGTTTATGAGCGTTGCGACGTACGGCGCGCTGATAGCGCAACTTTTCTCGATTTCGTTCGGGTGGAACTATATGCCGAAAAGCGCACGTTTCACGGGTTTTTGCACGGCTATGCTCGGGGATTTGATTTTTCTTACGTCCGTCGTTTGTATGAAGGACAGTTGGCGCGCGGGAATTCCCGATAAGGACAAAACCGAACTCGTTACGAGCGGCATATATAAATTCAGCCGCAATCCAGCGTTTTTGGGCTTCGATTTTATGTATATAGGCGTACTTCTTTTATATTTCAACCCGCTCACGGCGGCGTTTTCGCTATTTGCAATCGTAATGCTTCATTTGCAGATTTTGCAGGAGGAGAAGTTCCTTGCGGCAACGTTCGGGGCGGCTTACGAGGATTATAAAAAGCGCGTTTTCCGCTACCTCGGCAGAAGAAAGAGAAAGGATAAATGAAAGGGGCGGCGAGCCCGACTTGCTTATGGAAAAAAGAAATTTTAAATATATTTCGTTCGGCGCGGGGTTTCTCGCGGCGTTCGTTTTGTGGACGGTTTTAGTGTGTTTTGCGGACGTTAAACCCGTCGGGCCGAACGGCTCGTCGGTTGGTCTATCAACGCTAAATTCGTTCGTTAATCGACTTATAGGCGCACATATGTGGCTTTACGTCGCTACGGATTGGCTCGGACTCGTTCCCGTTGCGTTTTGTTTCGGGTTTGCGATTTTGGGGCTGGTTCAGTTGATAAAAAGGAAGAGTTTGTTTAAGGTTGACGGGGATATTCTCGCGCTCGGCGCGTTTTATATCGTCGTAATCGCGGCGTATTTGCTTTTTGAAAAATTCGCCGTCAATTATCGCCCCGTGCTTATCGACGGTTTTTTGGAGGCGTCCTATCCGTCCTCCACTACGCTTCTTACGCTGTGCGTGATGCCGACGGCTATGATGCAGCTTAAAGCGCGCGTTAAAAACGCCGCCGTGCGAAAGACGATTTTACGGGCTATCGCCGTTTTTACGGCGTTTATGGTTTTAGGACGTTTTATATCGGGCGTGCATTGGGCGAGCGATATAATAGGCGGAATTTTTTTAAGCGGAGGATTGGTTTCGCTTTATGCGTTTGCTTTCGCAAAACCAAACGATAGGGATGAAAGAGCGTAGACAAGGTAAAATTTAAAGCCCGCCGCCCGAATCGAAATTCGGGCGGCGGGCTTGCCGATAGAAAATTATTTAATCGAATTTTATCAAGAACGTATCGCAGGGAAGCCCCTCTTTGTCGAAAATCGCAACGGTTTTTGAAAGGTCCTTAACGATTTCGGCGGTTTTCTTGAAGTCGTAGCCGTATCTTATCCCCGTGAAAGGAACGGTGGAAGTGACGGTGATAACTCTGTTTTCAATCGATGCGGAGCAATTCGTAAAGTAACCGGAAGGGGTTAAAACCTTGTATCCGTCCGCGCTGCGAATGAAACGGCGTTTATTATTGCGTTTTTTTCGAGTCCGAACGGTATTTGTGCGGCGTAACGCCGAATTTCTTTTTGAATTGCTTTATAAAATAGGAAAAGGAATCGTAACCGACGGCGGAGCAGATTTCGAGAGCGGTCATAGAGGTGTTTGCCAGAAGTTCGGCGGCGTAGTCCAGCCGAAGGCTTATGAGATACTCCGAAAGAGTTACGCCGAGGTATTTGCGGAACGCGCTCGAAACCGTCGCGTGGGAATAATACATCGAAGAAAGAACGTCGCCGACGGATTTGGTGAAATTTTCGGGCGAACTTAAAAGTTGAAGAATATCGAGCAGCCACTTGGGGTAAGCGGGGGTGTTCGTGAACGTTTTCGTGCGGTAAAGCCCGACGACGAAATGAAGCACCGAAACGCTTATTTTTTTAAGTTCGTCGTTGCTTATGCCGTTTTTTCCGATTAAAACGGATAACGATTCCAACTTTTCCTCCTGGCGGATTACCGTTTGGAAAGCGTTTGCGGATATATGAAACGTGAAAACGTCGTTCGTGCAGATTTTTTCGTAAAGGTCGTCGGAAAACGTAGCGCAAACGGCCTCCACTTCTTCGCTCGTATAATATAAATCCCTGTGAAGATGCGGGGTGGAGCGGAAAGTTATGGCGTGGATATGCGGCGGGCCGATTAAAAAAACGTCCCCGGGTTTTGCGATGAATTCAACGCCGTTCACCACGTTTGAGGTTTCGCCTTTTTCAAAGAGCACGAGCTCCCAGCCGTTGTGGGAATGCGGGCGGTTGGGCGTCGTGTATTTTCTGCATAAAACGTTTTTGTTCAAAACCATTCTTTCAAGCTTGCTCATACGGTTTTTCCTTTTTCCTCGGCTCGCCGCCCCGCTTAATTTGCGAAAACGGCGCAAATTAAGCGGGGCGCTTTTTTCGGATTATACATTTTTTGAGAAACTTTTTCAAGCGTTTTATCGATAAAAAAACAAAAATTTTTCGGGAATATTGATAAAGAGCCGAAAAAATTATATAAAAAAGCACATTTTATTTATAATAAGACAAGACATCGGGTTTCGGGCAGTGTATAATAATCGTGTCTTAAATCGAAAAGGGGGAGTTCCCCGAAATCGAAAAGGAGGAAAAAATGAAGAAGTTAAACAAATTCGGGATTCTTGCGGCAAGCCTTATAGCCGCGGTTTCTCTCACTTCGTCCGTCGTTGCGTTTGCAAAAACGGAAATTAAAGCGCCGAAGGGCTTTGGCGAACCGATAACGGTTGACGTTTCGGCAACCAACGAAGCTCTCAATCATTGGCAGTATTATATCAGCGGCACGCCGGACGCAACGGGGGTTGAACGCGGTAACGAGGACCAGTATTACGAGGACCAGAACGTTCATTTCAGAGCCACCGAAAACGGCAGAACGGGAAAAGCGATGTGGATAGACAAGGATACGGAGAAGGGGCGTATCGTTGCTTATTCTTATGCCGTAGACATTCTTCCCAACCAGAATTACGCCATTTCTGCGTGGGTGAAAAATAATTGTGAAGAAGACGGTGACAACGCTATTTCGTTTATGGTTAAAGAACTTAACGAAAAAGGCGAAAATATTTCAGGAAACGGAGAATTTACTGTTTTAAGTTCCGCAGCCGGAAGAATAGAGAACTGGAAAAAAGTAGAATTCCCGTTCACTTCTTCGGCAACGGGCTCGAAAATCGTTCTTAAAATACAATTTGACGGCAAAGGCGATTTTTACGTCGACGATATAGCCGTTCAGACTTCCACGGTTTCTTTGCCCACCGTTTCTTATAGAATGATGGGTATAGGCAAAAAGAGCGAAGGCGCAAGTGATGAATTAAGCAATGCTGACCTTCCCGATAAAATCGCAATTAAATCGATGTCGGCTTTAACTTCGGCTAACATTTCGTCCGATTCTTTCGACGGCGACGGAGCTTCGTTGTTGCTTAACGACGACGAAATGTTCAAAACGAACTTTGCAGCTCTTTCGCCCGACAAAACTTATAGATTCTCTTTCAAATATAAGTTTTTGGAAGTGGGAAGCGAAAATCGTTTGAGCATACGTTTCAATTACAATCTCACCGACACGACGTTGGATGCCGAAAAGAGAAGAAAATACTATATAGACGTTTTCAACGGTTCGGCAACGGAATGGATGACTTGCAGCGTCGATTTAAACGGCGTTGACGGTTACGGTTCGCAGGGCTTGGCTATAACGGCTTACGCAAAATATCTTATCGACGAATTGTCCCTCGTTTGCCTTGACGAAGAAGACCCGATGCAGTATATCGCAAACGGTTCGTTCTCGGGCGCTTACACCGCAGGTTATATTCTTGGCGATAACACGAACGTTGCAAGACAAGCCGACGGAACGGGCGTGTTTATGGTCGGAAACGGTGTTTATGACAATGAGTTGTTTGGGGCGAGAGGTTACCTGTCTTACGCTCCAACCGGATTGACCGCAGGCCAAAAATACACGCTTAGTTACGATTATCGTTTCTCCGGAGCAAGTTGGGTAAACTGCGTCGCTGTTTATCACGGAGGTAGCGAAATAAAACATATTGAAAAAGAAGAACTTCCGAACAGTTGGGAAAATGCAACGTATGAGTTTACCGCAACCGGAAACGACGAGTTTAAGTTTTATGGTCCGTCTTATTATTTCTGGACGACTTATTATAGAAATATCGAAATCACCGACGCGTCCGGAAATCAATTAAACCCCAACGTCGATTTAGTAACTCCCGAACCCGAACTCGGCAATAACGTTTTCCCGGACGGCACGTTCGAGGGCGACGTTAATTACGTTTCCGAAGATTGGACGTTCACCGGCGACGCTAATATTTACGGTCTTGTGTTCGATACGAGATACGAAAATATCGGTATGGACACCAAACCCGATTGGAAGATTTGCCTCAACGGAACGAAAGAAGTTCCCGCTTCGGCAACAAGCAAAGAAATAGCCGTAAGCAAGAGAACTCTTGCTGTCGCTCTCACGACGTATAACGGCGAATATAAGAACCTCGTTATCTCTGCGCTCGTAGGCGATGAGGAAATCTTCGCGGACGAGAACGGATTTATCGAACTTCCCGAAAACGTTGAAAAGATAAAACTTAAATTCACCTCGGAAGCTTACGTTGCGTTCAAGAAAATCTCGCTCGTTTCCCACACGCACTCCACTCCTACGGCGGAAGAAATCACGACGATAGAAGCGACCTGCACCAGAGCGGGCGGCAAAACCTTCGTTTGCAAGGACTGCGAAAAGACTATTTATCTTGAAAAAGCGGCTATGCTCGCCCACGACCTCGAACACGTTCACGTAGACGCAACCTGCAAGGACGGCGTTGATAAGGACGTTTGCAAGATGTGTAAACAGGAATTCAACGTTAAAGTTCTTCCCGGCAACGAGGATAACCACAAGTGGGTTGAAAAGATTTTGAAAAAGCCCACCTGCACCGAAAAGGGAATGAAGCAGAACGTTTGCGAAATCTGCAACACCACGAAGGGCGCGCAAATGGTTTCCGCAACGGGCCACACCTATGAAAACGGCACTTGCAAGGAATGCGGAGCGAAAGACCCCGATTATCGCGAGCCTACCTCCGAAAAACCGACCGATAGCGGTACGGATTCCGGCGAAAAGCCCGCGAGCAGCGGTTGCGGTTCTAATGTTTACGGTGGATTTGCGGCTCTCGGTATGCTTGCCGCGGCTGCGTTCGTTATGATTAAACGCAAAGAGAAGTAAAATAAGAACGTTTTGATAAAACGGGGTTGTTTCAAACGGCAACCCCGTTTTGCGGGTAATAGAGCGGAGCTTCGTGAAGCAAAAACCGCTAAATAAAGAGCCGTCGTTTAAGGCGGCGGTTTCAACGGATTAACAGATAAACAATATAAGGACAGAGGAGAAAACTTTTAATGAATTTTCACCTGAAAAAAATTAAAACGATAGCAATCGCTTTGTGCGCTTTTGCGGCGGCGTTAAGCCTGTTTTTCGGCGTAAACGCGTTCAAACCCGAAAAAGCCGTTGCGGCGGAAGCCGTCGTCGTGCCTAACGCGGATTTTGAAATCGCGGAAGGCGGAAAACCGACGAATTGGGTTACGACGAACACGACGGAAAGCGGAGTCGTTGCGGACGTGAGATTTTCCCTCGTCGGCGGCGACGAGGCTTATAGCGGCAAGTCGCTTAAAGTCGTAAACAATTCCGGCGGAGATATAAGGGGCGTTTTAGACAGCGCGTATATCCCCGTAAAGAAGAAAACGACGTATTTGCTTTCGTATTATTACCGTTCGGAGTCCACCACGGCTTCCTCGGCAGTTTGCGCAAGGCAGTTCAAGTCGAATAAAAACGACACGAGAAACAACGCCTGGAACTGGCTCAACGACGGAACGTTCAAAGGTCAGACGGACGGTTGGCAAAAAGTGTCGATGATGCTCACAACCGAATCGGACGCTTATTATATTATTATCCGCGTTGATATTTCCGTTACGGGAGAATCGCCCGTTTACTACGATAATTTCAGCATAGAAGAAATTGAAAACACCGGGTTCAACGCGGGAATGGAGCAGGTTGAAGGTATCGAAGCTCCGCTCGGCTGGACGGTCAGCAATCTGCGTGAATTTTCCTTCGATAAAGAAGTTTATTACGACGGAAAAACCTCCGCGCATATCGTAAGAAACAATTTCCTCACGGATTTCACTATGACGTCCACCGCAACTTTGCCCGTGCGCGCCGCGGCTTATTACGACGTGGGTTACCGCATTAAATCGCAGAATTCCAACGGCGTAAAAGCAACCGTAACGGCTAACTTCCGCAATTCTTACGGTTCGCTCACGAAGTCGCTCGTAAGTTCTTACGTTTATTTGAAGAGCGGCGAGGGCTTGTCCGATTGGACGGACGTCTGGCTTCGTTATATCGCGCCCACGGGTTCGACGCAGGTGGGAATCACCATAACCGTAGGCAAAGGCGCGGCCGATTGTTATATTGACGGCGTGTTCTGCAAAGAATCCGGCGACGTGGTTTACACGGAGAAGTTTGAAAGCATTTCCGATAGCGGGCTTCCGGACGGATTTATCGGCGAAGCGGGAACGTTCACGGACGGAAAGCTCGTTCTCGGCGAGAAAAAACAGGCTTCCGTAATCGTCGACACGATGTTTTATTCTATGGGTTATACGATGACTGGTAAGGCCGTGACCGACGGAAACGCAAAGCCCGTCGTAGAGCTTAACTGGCTCGATTATAACGGCAAAAACGTCGGCACGAAAAAGATGGACGTGAAAATAGAGAACGGCGAATTCCTTCTCGAATTCACGATGCCTAAGGCGACGACGTGCGAGCTCGTTTATAAAAACGAGGGAAGCGGAACGGTTTCCTTCGACGATATTAAAATAGAGAAAACTTTCGACCCGAACTCCGCCGGTTCCGGCTGGGAAGGCAAATGGATTTGCTATCCTTACACGGACGTGGGCGGCAGCGACGTGCAGTATAGATTCGCGTATTATCGTAAGGCGTTCAACCTCACGGAAAAACCGGTTTCGGCTAAAATTCAGTTCACCGGCGACGACGTAATCACCGCTTTCGTAAACGGCCACGAACTCGAAGACCCCGATAAAGAAACCTGGGCTTCGGTGCTTTTGACGGATATTGCGGAATATTTAAACGTCGGCGACAATATCCTCGCGTTCAGGGTTAAAAACGAAACCTCCGTAGGCGGACTTCTTTTCGACCTCGAACTCGTTTTCGGCAGCGGAAAGAAGATGAGAGTCGTTTCCGATAAAACGGTCGTCTCGCGTGACGGCGGCGCAGCTCAAACTAACAGCAACGAAAACCCGAACGAAGCCGCTCTCGGCGACTGGACGGCGTTATCTTACGACGAAACGGGTTGGAGCAAGGAAAGTTACGTTCACGGCGCGCCTCCGTGCCAGCCGTGGGGCGAAATACTTTATAAAAAGAGCGGCGACGTAGTCGCTTCCGTAACCGTTCTCGGCGTGGAAGTGCCGGAAAAAGCCGTTGCAAACGAGAAATTCACGTTCTCGATTCGCGTAAGAGCGGAAAACGAAACGGAAGATAACGTTTCGTTCAAACTCAATTTCAGAAACAGATACGTTGCCGACGAGGACGAAGTAATCGAGGCTTGGCTCACTCCCTTGCTCGTTTCGGGCGTAAACGCCGCGGAATGGAAGAAAGGCGAGGAGTACGTTCTTAAATTTGAAGTGGACGTTCCCGATTATCTCGAAAGCGACGACTATATGTTGCAGTTCGATTCAAGCGATTTCGCGCTCGAAAACGTCGAATACGACGGCAATATTCTCCGCGGACATTACTTCACGCTCGTCATCGGCGAACAAAAACTCACCGAGAGCCGAGTCGTTAAGGAAAACGGCAGAGTTCAGCTTTTGATAAACGGGGAAAAGGTTGCGCCGATGATGTATCTCCGCGAGCAGAAAACCGTTTTCAAAACCGAATACGCAAGCGGAATGTACGGTGCGGACGTAAACCTTATGTGTCTTCCCAACTGCCGCGTAGACAATATGAATTCGTCCGGCTCTATGTGGCTGGGCTACGGGAAATACGATTTTTCGAGCCTTGACGGCGTGGTTTACGAAACTCTTCAAGGCGCGCCCGGGGCAAAACTTATGCTTATGCTGGACGCCGACCCGCCGACCTGGTGGCTTAAAGCAAATCCCGACGCTTATTCCGTGGACAGCACGGGCAAAAAGACCGACGTCAGCTTCGCTTCCGAGAAGTGGAGAGAAGATATGGGCGTGTTCTATCAGGCTCTTTTAAAACACGTTCTGGCCCAGCCTTACGCAGGGCATATCTTCGCGGTTAAAATCGGCGCGGGCGCAACGTTTGAATGGCAATATTACGGGCAAACGCTCGATACCTGCGCGGATTTCGGCGCAGATTCCCTTAAAGGCTTCCGCAAATGGCTTAAAGAAAAATACGTTACGGAAGCGGCTTTGAGAAACGCTTGGGGCAAATCCGACGTGACCTTTGAAAACGCCGCTATTCCCACGATGCAAGAAAGAAGAGCGTCTTCTTACGAAACTCTTCTCGACGGTAAGTCGCAGAGGAACGTCATCGACTTCCACTCGTTTATGTGCGACGCGACGACGGACAGTATCCTTTATTTCTCGCGTATAGTTAAGGAAGCGACGGACGGAAAGTGGATTGTCGGAACTTACAACGGATATATCACTCCCGCTTTAACTTACGAATCCGCAGGACTTGTGAACGCTTCGTTTTCGAGAATTCTCGCTTCAAGTTACGTAGATTTCCTTTGTTCGCCCATTTGTTACGACGAAAGGCAGCTCGGAATGAGTGCGTCGTATATGATGATGGTGGACACCGTTATTGCGGCGGGCAAGCTCCCGATAATCGAGTGCGACAGCCGTACCGTATATCATTCGTCTAAAACGACCGAGCCTTCGCTTCTTGGCGAATGGGGCAAAACCTACACGTTAAAGAATACCATAGAGGCTTTGAAGCGTGATTTCGCCAATATGATGATAAAGGGCGCGGGACTCTGGTGGTACGATATGTACGGCGGCTGGTTCAACGACCCGGAAATTTATTCGATGTTCAAAACCGCAAACGCGGAATGGAACAGAGCGATTAACAAAGAGATTAAGAGCAGTTCGAGAATAGCTTTCGTCGTCGGCGACGACATTGCGACGACGCTTGCATATTCGTTCGACGGAACTTATCATTATCTGTATCAGGCTCTTTATTCGCAAAAGGAAAGCCTTGCGCACATCGGCGCGCCTTACGATATGCTTTACCTTTCGGACGTTGAGGACGGGCTTGACAGAGATTACGACGTGTACCTCATCGTTGCGATGAACGTCACCGCGGCGCAAAGAGAGGGAATAAACAAACATCTCAAAAAGAACGGTAAAACCATTATTTGGGTAGGAGCTCCCGGGATTTACGGCGAGGACGGCTCTATGACTGCGGAAAACGTTTCCGCGCTCACGGGCATAAACCTTAAATTCGCACCCGTAAGCAACTACGGAATAACGATGGTTGAAACCGAAACGTTCACGAAGGGGCTTGGCGGAAAGGTTTTTGGCAACCTCGGCTCGTCAAAAGTTAAACCTATGCTTTACGTCGAAGACGACGGAGCGGAGCAACTCGGCACGATTTACAACAGTACTCGCACGGGACTCGCGGTTAAACCCGTCGAATCGAGCGACGGAGGATATTATTTCTCGATTTATTCGGCCGTAGGTAATATTCCCGCGGAGTTTATCGCAAACGTTCTCGATTTCTACGGCGTAAATCTTCTCGACGGCGACGACGTCGTGTTCAGAAACGACGGTTACGTTTCCATCGCTTCGCCTTACGGCGGAAAGCACACCGTGAAGTTTGACGAATACGTCGACGTTTACGACGTGTTCAAGGGCGAATACGTAGCCAAAAACGTCAAGGAAATCGAAATAGAAACGGAAGCGGGCAAAACGATTCTTTACAGAACGGAAAAGCATTCCGACGCGACGGACCCCACCGATTCCACGGATTCGTCAGGCGGTTCTTCCTGCAAAAAAGGCTGCAATTCTTCGGCTAACGGAGCTTCCGCGCTTTGCGGCTTGCTCGTTGCGGCGGTCACGGTAACCTTGCTTTTGAAACGAAAAGGCAAATAAGCGAAAAAAGAAAAGCAAATAAAAACAGGCTTTATAGCCGCGCGAAATCAAAAATCGTTGCCGATTTTTGATTTCGCGCGGCGACGGAAAAAGGGGCGCGCCCCTTTTTCCCCGCATACTGCGGGGAAAATAAACTTAAAAGAAAAAAATAAAAAAGGAGAAAAAAATGGCTAAACTCAAAAAATTACTTATCGGAGCTCTTGCTCTTTGCTTAACGTTAAGCGCGGCCGCTTGCGGCGGCACTCCGAGCGGAAGTTCGGTGGAATCGACGGGCGGTTCTACCGGCGGTTCGAGCGGTTCGACGGGAGAAAAGAAGGAATTCGTTCTTCAAATTTATTCCGGCGGTTACGGCTCCGAAATGTGGAATTACGTTTTGAAAAAATTCGTAAAGGAACACCCCGAATATAACGTCGTTTCTCACATCAGCAACACCGTAAACGACGCGTTCAAAAACCGTTGGATGGAAGGCAATCCTCCCGATTTCGTATTCCTTGACGGTAACGACATAAAGAAGACTACCTGGCTTGAAGAAGGGCTTTTGTACGATATGACGGACTGGCTCAAAACCGCCACGGTTTACGGTTCTGACGAGAAAATATCCGATAAAATCAATATGGATTACGCTTTCAGATACACCGAAGAAGACGGCAACGAAATTATTTACGGAATGCCGCTCGTAGTCAGCTCTTACGGTATGTGGTACGACGAAACGTATTTCAACGAAAAGAAATACACCGTTCCCACGAATTACGACGAGCTCGTTTCCTGGACGCAGAAGAACGCGACCAAAGACGTTCCTTCGCTCATTTACCCCGGCGTTTACTCGGGCTATCTCGTTCAGGGCTTGATTCTTCCCGCTTTGGCGGAAGTCGGCGACGAATTCTATAAAAAGGTAGAAACCGCGTCCGACCCCGAAGTTTACGTTTCGGCAGAGTTCAAAACGGTTATGAATCGTTTTGCGGATTACGTTAAAATGACCAACGCAGTTGCTTCCTGCGCTTCGATGGACCACATTCTTTCTCAACAGGAATGGCTCAACCATAAAGCCGCTTTCATTCCCAACGGTTTGTGGCTCAGAAAAGAAATGGCGCAGAGAAAGGAAATTCCCGAAGGTTTCGAGATGAGATACACTCCTTCGCCACTCGTAAAACAGCAGCAAATCATCTTGTCCTCCGCGGTTACGTTCGGCATTGCCAAGCAGGCTAAAAACCGCGAGGCGGCTCTCGAATTTGCAAGATACCTCTATCAGGACGACGTTATAAAGGAATTCGTTAAGCAGTCCGATTCTCCGTCGGTTGCCAAAAACGTAAATCTCGACGGCGTTGAAATTTCCGACGTTTTGAAATATACTCAAAGCGTTCTTAGCAACGAAAATTATAAAATCGTTATGCACACGGGTAGTTGGGGCGGCGTAGACACCGTTTTCAACGACGGAGTAAACTCGATTATCGCAGATGAAAAGACCGTTGACGAAGTGTGCGAAGAGCTTCGTAAAGTAGCGGCAAAACAACTTTCGTAAAAAAATTAAGGATTAAACCGCGGGCGACGGACGAAAATCGTCCGTCGCCCGCGGAGAAATACAACGAGCAGGGAGCGACGTATGAAGTCGAAAACCTTTAAAAGAAGAATAAACAGTAATATGACGCCGTCGAAATGGATATTTTTCGCGGTGACTTGCGGCGTAGTTCTCGCGCTTTATATAACGTTTTGCGTAGTGCCTATCTTCCAGTCGGTTAAAATGAGCTTTTACGACTGGAAAGGCGGCACGAAAATGAAATATATAAAGTGGGATAATTACATCGAGGTGTTTAGCGACAAAATTTTCTGGAAAGCGCTTAAAAACGACCTTATTATCACGCTTATAAAAGAGGTCGTAATTTGTTTTCTCACCGTTTTGTTTGCGGTTACGCTCACGAGATTCCGTATAAAAACGGGCGAAGCAACGTTTTATAAATTCGTATTTTACGTTCCGAACGTGCTTTCCACGGTAATAATTGGCGCGCTCTGGAAGTTCGTTTTCACTTCCGGAAGTTCGGGGCTTGTCAATATGTTCATTTCTCTTTTCAAGGAAGGGTTTAATCTCGATTGGCTTGCGGTTCATCCGCTCGGCGTAATAGGGTTCGTGGCAAGTTGGTGCGGCGTGGGGCTTTTTATGCTCACGATGATTGCTTCCATTCAGCAAATCCCCGGTGAACTTTACGAGGCCGCGAGGATTGACGGCGCGGGCGAAATGACTCAACTTAAATATATAACTATGCCCGCCGTCTGGCTTCAACTTACGTTTATGGTCGTTTCCATATTGTATCAATCGCTCGGCGGAAACTTCGGGCTTGTAAACGTTTTCCTTCCCAACGGCGGAACTAACGGAAACGCTATGGTTATGGGACTTTACGTTTATAAGTACGGCGACGGGGAATCGAGGCTTGGTTTTTCTTATGCGTCGTCGCTCGTTATGCTCGTCATCACCTGCGCAATTTCGCTTTCCGTTAAATTTGCAATGAACAAAGTGGGAGATTTGATATGAGAAACGAGCTTAAAACCGAAAACAAAAAGAATCGCGTGGAAGAGCCTGCTCTCACCGTAACGAGAAATATCGTCAGAATTTTTCTTATCGTTTGGGCCATTTTGATTATTTTCCCGCTTTTGTGGGCTTTGATGAGTTCGCTTAAAACGAGCGCGGAGTTTATGAAAAGCGCTTGGGCTTTGCCGAAAAAATTGCAATGGGTGAACTACGCAACGGCGTGGGAAAAAGCTAACTTCTCGCAATATTTTTTAAACAGTCTTTTTTTAAGCGTAGGCACGGTCATTCTTACTATCGCGTTTACAACGGCTTCGGCTTACGTCGTAGGTAAATTCAAGCACCCCGTCATAAAATCCGTCGAGATTTTTTATTCGATTTTTATGATGGTGCCGCAAATGCTTTTGCTCCTTCCGCTTTATCAGTTTTTGAGAAAACTCTCTATGGTCGGAACGGACAGCGCAAACGTACTTTTCACGCTTATGCTCGTAAACGCGTTGCAGGGCGTGCCGTTTTACGTTTTTCTGACTACGCCTTTCGTAAGAAGCTTGAACGATTCCGTTCTCGAAGCTGCCGAAATCGACGGCGCAAACCAATTTCAGGCTTTTATAACGCTTATCGTTCCGATGATTGTTCCCGCTATCTTTATGGTCGGGCTTTTGAGTTTCGTAGGAATTTGGAACGAGTACGTTATGAGCATAACTTACATTAAAAATCCGAAATATTACACGTTGTCTACGGGTATCAACAACTTAATAACTAACAATCAGTACGGTTACGACGTTAAGTTTGCCGCGCTTATGATAGCGATGCTCCCCATTTTAATCGTGTACGCAATCTTCCAGAAACCGCTTCAAAACGGACTTTCTTCGTCCGACGGCGTAAAGGGCTGACATATGAAAAAATTCGATAAACGACAATTTAAAAACCCATCCGAGGAATATTCCGTCGCGCCGTTCTGGTTTCTTAACGGCGAGCTTGAATTCGAGGAGCTGAAAAAACAGCTTTTTGAAATGAAGCAAAAGGGCGTGGATAAATGTATATTACATTCGAGAAAGGGTACGGAAGTAGAGTATTTATCCGAGGAATGGTTTGAAAAAATAGGCTTTATTCTCGAAGAATGCGAAAAACTTTCGATTGAAGTTCTCGTTTACGACGAGGACAACTGGCCGAGCGGTTACGCAGGCGGCAGGCTCACGAGCGAAAATCCGTCGTTTGCGGCAACCTGCCTTTCGGTGGAGAAAGTTTATCCCGTTCTCGGCGAATATATAACAGTAGAGGATATTCCCGGCAAGGAAATAGAATGTGTAATCGCCGTTCATAACGACGATTATTTCCTCGATATAACCGATTACGAAAACAAAAAGTGCAAGCCTTGGAAATCGGAAACGCTCCTTTGGGAGGTTTTCGTTTTCAGAAAGGAAAAATGCGGGCATCGTCCGGCATATTCGCCGTTCCCTTACGTCGATTTGTTGAATCCGAACGTTGCGCGCGCGTTCGTTAGGGCCACGCACGAAGAATATAAAAAGAGATTCCCCGATAAATGGGGAAAAGTTATAAAAGGTTTTTTCACCGACGAGCCGGGGTTTTATCAAAACTATCTCGAACAGTGCAAAAATCTTAACACCGTTATCTGGACGAACGATTTTGCCGAAAGATTTATCAAAAAATTCGGTTACGACGTTCGTCCGCACCTGTGCTGCTTATGGCAAAATATGGGCGCGATTTCGGTGAAAACGAGATGCGATTATTACACGGCCGTCGCCGAATTTTATAAAGAAAGCTATTTCGACGTCATTTCGGCGTTTTTGCATAAGGACGGGCTTATCCATATCGGGCATTTGCACAGAGAGGATTACGTGGAAACGCTCGTTCAGACGGAAAGCGATTTCTTTTCCGCGATAAGCGCGCTCGACGCTTCGGGAATAGACTGTATCGATAAAAATCCCGCAAGGATAACCGAAAGATTAGGCTCTTCCGCCGCGCATATTTACGGCAAAGAGATTTGTTTTTCGGAAACTTTCGGCGGGTTCGGTTGGTCGCTCACGCCCGAGGATATGAAAAAAAGAACGGATTTGCAGTACGTTCAGGGCATAAACACGCTCGTGCCGCACGCGTTTTTCTATTCGACGGACGGAATCAGGAAAACCGAAAGTCCGCCGTCGTTGTTCTTCCAGAACGGTTACTGGAAATATTTCAAACAGTACGCCGATTACGCCAAGAGATTGAGCTATATC